>QCOF01000001.1 GCA_003209915.1 Pelagibacteraceae bacterium AG-430-E20
ATTGTCTGAACTTTTTTTTCGTGAGTTTTTTCCTCATCCTCACCAATATCTTTTGATTTTAAAAGTTTTTTTAAATCTTCATTAGCCTCTCTTCTAATGTTTCTAATAGATACTTTGCATTTTTCACCAACAGACTTAATTATTTTTTTTAGCTCAGTTCTTCTCTCTTCGTTAAGTTCAGGGACAGGTAATCTGATCAACTGTCCATCGATTTGTGGATTTAATCCTAAATCAGATTTTTTAATAGCTGCATCAATTAGTGGAACATTATTTGCATCCCAAACTTGAATATTTATCATTCTAGGTTCAGGGGTGGTTATGCTTCCTACTTGATTAATTGGCATTTGTTGACCATAAACATCTACTTTAATTAAATCTAGCATGGCGGCATTTGCTCTGCCTGTTCTTAAAGATGACAGTTCTTTGGAAAACACCTCTATGGCTTTATCCATCTTAAGGCTGTAAGATTTTTCATCAAACATTTATTCTCCAATTTTAATTCTATAAAATTCTTTTATTTTAAGATCTGCTACAGAAAGTTCTTTTAATATATCTTTCACTTTTTTTTTTGGTTCCATAACCCAGGCTTGTGTCAAAAGAGCATTTTCTTCTTTAAACTTGTTCATCTTCCCTAAACTTATTTTATTTGCAATCTCCTCAGGTTTCCCAGAATTTTTTAATTCCTCTTTAACAAGCTCTTGCTCTTTATCGATAATCGCTTGATCAATTAAATTAGATTCTAAAGCTAAAGGGTTTGAAGCAGCAATATGCATTGACAACTGTTTACTAAAAGTTTTTACTTCCTCGGAGTTTACACTTGTTTCTAATGATACTAATACAGCTAACTTAGCTACATTATCCTGAACTACAGTGTGAAGATAATGATTATTTACGCCATTTGAATTTTCAATTGTTTTAGATTTACCAATTGTTATTTTTTCTCCAATTTTTGCAATCAAAGCAACTAAGTTTTCATCAACTGTTTGACCATTTTTCATCTTTGAGTTTTTTAATTCTTCGGGATTAGAATTTTTTTGGTTGTTTAATTCACTAAGTTCTTTGACAAAATTAATAAAGTCCTCATTTTTAGCAACAAAATCAGTCTCACAATTTACCTCAATTATGGAAGTTTTTGTTTCATTTCCACTAACAACAACAACACCTTCTTTAGCATCTCTAGACATTTTTTTTGAAGCCTTGGAAATTCCTTTCACTCTAAGGATTTCAATAGCCTTATCTATATCACCGTTAGCTTCTTTTATTGCTAAATTACAATCTTTGAAACCTGCACCAGTTACCTCTCTTAACTTCTTTACGTTCTCTATATCGCTCATATTAATTTAAAGTCTCCTTAGTTTCCTTGGAAAACTTCTGATCTAATTTTTCTCTATCAAGTTGTTGAATAGTTTTTGATTTATCTTCATCTTTTTTATTATCTTTAATAGTATCTTTTTTTGTTTCTTGAGCTGGAATAGAGTTTTTAGCGCTATTAATTGTTTCCTTTATAAGATTGCAATAAAGATCAATTGCTCTTCTAGCATCATCATTACCAGGAATTGGAAAATCAATATTTTCGGGGTTTGAATTACTATCTAAAATAGCAATTATTGGTATTCCAAGTTTAGCAGATTCTGCAATTGCTAAAGATTCGTAGTTTGTATCTATTACAAAAACAAGATCAGGAACTTTTTTCATTTCAGCAATTCCACCTAAAGATCTTTGAAGCTTATCTTTTTTAACACTCATTTTTAAAAGTTCTTTTTTGGTAAATCCTCTATTTTCAGCAGAAATATCAATTTCTAATTTTTTTAATTTTTTAATTGAATTTGAAATGGTTCCCCAGTTAGTTAGCATTCCACCTAACCATCTATAATTGACAAAATATTGATCGGTTTCTTTTGCAACTTCTGCTATTGCTTCTGAAGCTTGTTTTTTAGTAGAAACAAATAAAATTTTTCCATTATTGGCTATTGTATTATAGACCTTTTCTAAAGCCACTTTAGTTAGCTCTAGTGTTTGCGTTAAATCTATAATATGAATTGAGTCTCTTTTCCCAAAAATATATTTCTTCATTTTCGGATTCCACCTTAAGGTCTTATGACCAAGGTGTACACCTGCTTCTAATAATTGTTGAATTGTAACGTTAGGTATTTTCATATTTATTCCCGGTTAAGCCACCACAGTAATTTCCAATTAAGGACCGGAGGTATAAAACCAACAACTGTGTGCGTGTTAATTTAATTTATGAAGTATTTACAAATTTTTTATGAATTTAACAAGTTTAATTTATGAAATAGTGGCTTGTATTTGTTGTTTTCTTAATAAATTTAGCGATTTTCTGTCTAAATTTTTTGAATTTCTAAGTTTAAAATGAAGAATATTATCTTCTGTAACTAGATTAATATTAACCAGTGTTTTGCCATTTTCTTTTAGAATTTTTGATATCACTTGAACTTGGTCTTTAGATCTAACCTCAAAAGAAACTTCATTAATTGGACTGTTGAACAATTCTTTTAATGAAGATATTTTTTGAACATTAATTCTTTTAAACCTGTTTTCATCATCAGTTATATTTTTAACTAAATTTAATATCAAAGAATTACCCTCTTTCAAAATCTCTCTATTTAATTCCAAAACATCAGAAAATATAAAAAGTTCAAATACACTTGATAAATCTGTTAATTTCAAGACAGCATAAGAATTTCCTTTAGCTGTTTTTCTCTCCTGCAATTTTAATAAAGTAGCAGCTATATTTGAATTTTTAATCTCATCATCTAAAATAAATTTTGTATATTCATTTATTTTATAATCATTAAATATTTCAGTAAATTGGTTTAATGGATGATCGGAAATAAAAAAACCTACTGCTTCAAATTCTTTTGCTAGTCTTTCTTCGAATTTCCAGTCTTCAATATTATTTATTATATCGTCTTTGGTATTTTCATCCTCTGAAAATAAATCGATTTGATTTACTGACTTATTCTCAAAAATATTTTTACTTTTTGTTATAATATTTGGAATTGAGTCAAATAGTGCTTGTCTATTAGAATTAATATTATCAAAAGCACCTGCCTTCACTAATCCTTCTAGTTGAAGTTTATTAATATCTTTTGGGTTTACTCTATTTAAAAAATCATCAATTGATGAAAATTTTCCATTAGCACTTCTTTCCTTAATAATATTTGAAATTGCTTCATACCCTACAGCTTTTATTCCTCCTAAAGCATAGTAAAACTTTCCATCAATAGTTCTAAAGTCAGCAAAGCATTCGTTTATATCTGGTCGAACAACTTCTACATCTAATCTGTTCAATTCTTCATAGAACTCACTTAGTTTATTTTGATTAGATATATCCATCGTCATTGATGCTGCAATGAACTCTTTTGGATAATAAGTTTTTAAAAAAGCTGTTTGATAAGAAATTATTGCATAAGCAGCTGCATGACTTTTGTTAAATCCATATTCTGCAAAAGGTTCTATTTTTAAAAAAATTCCAGCCGCAACATCTTTTGCAATACCATTTTTTATCGCACCTTCGATGAAACCTTGTTTTTGCTTTTCAAGTTCAGCCCTCTTCTTTTTGCCCATTGCTCTTCGAAGTAAGTCTGCTTGACCGGCAGTAAATCCAGATAATTTTTGTGCTATTTGCATTACTTGTTCTTGATAAATAATTACTCCATATGTTGGTTTTAAAATATCTTCTAAAAGTGGATGTAAATAATCAGGTTTTTGCTTTCCATGTTTACAATCATTATAAGTTGGAATGTTGCTCATTGGTCCTGGTCGATATAAAGCTACAAGAGCAATAATATCTTCTATATGATTTGGTTTCATTTGTAACAAGGCTTCTCTCATTCCAGCACTTTCAATCTGGAATAACCCAACCGTTTTTCCGCTTGATAATAAATCAAAAACCTTTTGGTCCTCAAAATCAATTTTTTCTATGTCAAAATCCTTATTAATTTTTTTAATTAACTTTTGTTTGTTATTAATTACAGTCAGAGTTTTCAAACCCAAAAAATCAAATTTTATTAACCCTGCATTTTCAGCTGAATACATGTCAAATTGAGTTGAAGGTAATAACAAATCTGCAGAACTGTCTTTATATAGTGGAACTACTTCAGTCAGTTTTCTATCCGCAATAACTACCCCTGCTGCATGTGTTGCAACATTTCTATTCAAACCTTCAAGTTTAAGAGATAAGTCAGTTAATTTTTTAACTTTTGGATCTTCATTAATTAGTTTTTGAAGCCTTGGTTCTCCAGCGATACATTGTATTAAGTTTTGTGGTCTAGAAGGATCAAAAGGTATCATTTTAGAAATACTATCTACAAAACCATAGGATAATCCCAAAACCCTACCAACATCGCGGATGACCATTCTAGCTTTTAATTTTCCAAAGGTAATTATGTGAGCAACACTATCTTTGTACTTTTTTGTTAAATATTCAAAAACAAGATCTCTTTTATCCTCACAAAAATCGATATCAAAGTCAGGCATAGATATTCGATCTGGATTTAAAAATCTTTCAAATATTAAATTAAATTTAATTGGGTCTACATCTGTAATAGATAAACACCAGGCGACTAAAGATCCTGCACCTGAACCTCTACCAGGACCAACTGGTATGTCATTATTTTTAGCCCACTTGATATAATCTGATACTATAAGAAAGTAACTAGCATATTTCATTTCAATAATTATCGAGAGCTCGTGATCTAATCTTTTTTTGTAATCTAAATAATTTTTTTCTTTCTCAATGTCATTCGCACTGATGTTAAATACCTTTTTAAATTTAGTTTTAAGCCCTTCTAAAGATTCTTTTTTTAAAATTTCATCAGCATCTCCACCTTTTTCTTGGCTTATATTAGGTAAAATTGGATTTGAAAACAAAGGCCTAAAATTGCATCTTAAAGGAAAATTATAATTATTTTCTAATGCTTCAGGTAAATCAGCAAATAATTCCGACATTTCTGAATTATTTTTAAAATAATGTTGATCACTTAATTTTAATCTATTTTTTTCGTTAACATAAGTTTTGTTACCTATACAAATCAATGCATCATGGGCTTCATGCATATTTTTATTTAAATAATATACCTCGTTCGTTGCAATTATTGGTATCTCTAAATCTGAGGATTTCCCTAAATTAAATTTTTCAAAGCCAGTTTCATTAAGATCTTTGTGCCTTTGTATTTCTATATAAAAACAATCACCAAATTTTAATTTAATTTTATTATATAAATCATGTATTTCAGTAAATTTTCCCTTGTCGAATAATTTTCCAAACAAACCAAAAACAGTTCCAGAAAACAATGCAACGCCATCAGAATTATTTAATAAATAATCAAATCTTACATGAGGATCAGAAAGTTCATCGTTGTTCAGATAGGATGCTGATGACAAATCAATAATATTTTTATAACCTGTTTCATTAAGAGCGTATAAAGGTAGTAATCCAATTGTATCATGAATTTTAAAGTTAATTTGCGTTCCAATGATAGGTTGAGTTCCAGATTTTGATATTTTTTCTGCAAATTCTAATGCTCCACAAAGATTAGAGGTATCACAAAGACCTAATGATTTTATTTTATTACTTTTTGAATACTCTTGAAGATCATCAATTTTAACAGCACCTTCACATATAGAGTATTGTGTATGAATTTTAAGATGATTAAAGTTTTGTAGTAAAGACTCAGCCATTAGATGACTTTATATTACCATCTAATATCTCCAATAGGCAATCCGCCTTATTTCCAAAAAATCTATTATGAGTTGCAAATATAATTAATCTGTCTGATCTCTTTTGATCCTTTAATAAATTAAATATTACTTTTGCTGTTCTCATATCTAAACTACCCGTTGGCTCATCAGCTAAAATTATCTCTGGATCATTAATTATTGCCCTTGCTATAGCTATCCTTTGTGCTTCTCCACCAGATAATTGAGAAGGATAATGATCAGCTCTGTTAGATAAGCCTATTTTTTTTAACAATTGTTTTGCTTTTGAAATAGCTACATCTTTATCATTGTTAATTGATAAACTTGCTAAATAAATATTTTCCAAAGATGTAAAGTCAGGCAATAAATTATTTTGTTGATAAACAATTCCAATTTTTTTTGCTCTAAATTTATCATTTTCCTCTTTTTCAGCATAATTAATTTCATGATCATTAAATTTAATCGAACCATTAGAGGGATGATCTATCAAAGAGATTAGATTTAACAAAGTGGACTTGCCTGAGCCCGAAGGACCCATCAAAGAGTAAATTTTACCTTTATTAAAACTATATGACAAATTTTTTATAACTTTTAGCTTTTTACTAGTTTCAAAAGTTTTTGAGATATTGTGTAATTTTAAAAGTTTACTCATATTTTAAGGCTTTGATTGGATCAAGTTTAGCAGCTTTTAGTGCAGGAAATATTGAAACTACTATTGTTATAAATATTGAACAGATCGATATAATTAATATTGAGTTTAAATTTATTTCTGAAGGCATTTTACTTAAAAAATAAATTTCCTCTGGAAATAAGCTAATGTTAAAAGTAGAGCTTAAAAATTGTCTTAAATTTTCAACATAGAGTGAAAATGTTACCCCTAAAAAAATTCCAAAAATAGTAGCAGAGGTTCCTATAATTATTCCAATTAAAAAGAAAATTTTTACTATTGATTTATTTAATACTCCAATTGATTTTAAAATAGCAATATCTTTAGTTTTATTTTTAACTAAGATTGTTAAACCTGAAATAATATTGAAAGCAGCAACAATAATAATTAAAGATAAAATTATAAACATAACATTTCTTTCAACTTTTAATGCTGAAAATAAAGAACTATTCATATCCGCCCAGCTATAAATAAGTTCTTGATCATAAACCTTTTGAAATACGAATTTTTGTTTTTCTATGTTTTTTGGATTTTTTAAATAAATTTCTAAATTTCTTTGCTCTTGCTTAAAGCCAAAAAAATCCTCAAGAGTGGATAAATTAATTAATGCAATATTATTATCAAATTCTGCTAAACCACTATTAAATATTGATGTAACTATAAACGTTTTTTGTTTTGGCATGCTTCCAATTATAGTTTGCACACCACTAGGGGATAAAATTGTTATCTCATCTCCAATTTTAAGATTTAAGGAAAAACTAAGTTCATTACCAATCGAGATATTATTCTTTTCTAAATTGATTTTATTCCCTTTAAAATTTTTATTTTTTATAATTTCTAATTTAGAAAAATCATCACTTTGATAACCTCTTAAAACAATTCCTTTCGAGGTTTCATTTTTTAAAATTATAGCCTCTCCAGAATTGCTAAATAGAGCGTATTGCGAAATTAATTTTAAATCATTGCTTTCAATTTTACTCTTATCGATCAATTGATCATAGGATTTAATAGTTAGATGAGAGTTAAATCCTACAATTTTGTTAATTAGTTCTGTTCTGAATCCATTCATTACTGACATGACTATTATAAGAACAGCAACTCCTAAACTAATACCGATAAATGAAAAAATAGATATCACGTTTAAAAACCCATCATTTTTACGAGCCTTTAAAAACCTAAGTGTAATTTCTTTTTCTAAATTAGAAATCAATTTTAATTTTTTTGTTTTTTAATAGTTTCTATAATTTTGGTTAAAGATAAATTTTGAGTTTCTTCACCTATTTCTTTAAACTCTAATAAATCACCCTCTGATTTTTTACCAATAATGATTTGATAAGGCGCACCTATTAAATTCATTTTTTTTATCTTTGATGAATAATTTTCATCAGTATCATCAATCAAAGCATCAATATTATTTTTAATTAATTCTTTGTTTATATTAACTGCTTTATCTAGAGCTGATGTATCATTTTTGTTTATCATGGGTACTAACGCAATATCATAAGGAGCAACAGACAATGGCCATTTCATGATTTCATTTTTGTCATCAAATTTAGCCTCTATAATTGCTCCAACTAGCCTGGATACACCAATTCCGTATGAGCCCATTTTAACAAAATCTTTCTTACCGCCTGGTAAATCAACTGATGCCCCCATTGCTTTTGAATATTTGTCACCAAAATAAAAAATGTGTCCTACTTCAATACCTTTTGTGATCAATCTATTTTCTTCAGATACAACTTTTTCAAATTCATCCTTATTGAATTTTTCATCAGTCACAGAATAATACTGTTCATATTTTTTTCTCATCTGTTGTAAGGAATTTTTTTCCAATTCTGTGTCATTACTATTTAAATCAAAAATCCTTTTATCTGTAAAAATTTTACTTTCACCGGTGTCAGCTAATATAATAAATTCATGAGATAAATTTCCTCCAATAGGTCCTGTGTCTGCAGCCATTGGGATTGCAGTTAAAGCTAATCTTTTAAAAGTTCTTAAATAAGATAAAAAAAATTTATTATAAGAATAAAATGCTTCTTCATCAGAAACATCAAATGAATAAGCATCTTTCATATAAAATTCTCTACCTCTCATAATTCCAAACCTTGGTCTAATTTCGTCTCTAAATTTCCACTGAATATGATAAAGAAGTTGTGGGAGTGATTTATATGATTTTAAAGAGGATCTAAAAATTTCTGTTACCTGCTCTTCATTGGTTGGACCATAAAGCATCTCACGGTTTTGACGATCTTTAATTCTAAGCATTTCCTCACCATAATCCTCATACCTACCACTTTCTTTCCAAATTTCGCTTGATTGAATTGTGGGCATTAAAATTTCTTGTGCACCAATTTTATTTTGTTCCTGTCTTACTATCTCTTCAATTTTTTTCATTATTTTGAAACCTAAAGGCAACCAAGAGTAAATTCCTGCTGAAGCTTGTTTGATCATCCCTACCCGCAACATTAACTGGTGGGATTTAATTTTAGCTTCTGAAGGATTATTTTTTAGTATGGGTACAAATGATTTAGATAATAACATCTTATGTGATCATATTTCTTAAATTTAAATATTCAAATTTTATTAACAAATAAATTAAAATAAAAATAACAGTAGTTATTCCTGTACAATATAGGAATTTTTTAACCATTTTTGGATTTTCTGGGGATCCAGGATCTTCGCCATCAATTTTAACAGTTTTTGTTCTGTTCACATCTATTGGTAGAATTGCAAAAAAGATGATCCACCAAATAATAACATAGATTATAGCTAAGCCTGTTCCGCTCATTAAATTCGAACTAGATTAATATTCGTGAATGGTTTTTTTCCAGTTTTTTCTTTTGAAAATTTTCTACAAGCAATTTTAAGGGCATCAATAAGATTGTGCTCCTGTTGTCTACTTCCAACCCTAAAAGATCTTGAGGTTTTTTCAATCTCATCTTCTAAACCGTAAACAAATTCGTCCCTATCATTAACGGGTAAACCTCTAAAAGATAATACA
Organism: Pelagibacteraceae bacterium AG-430-E20; assembly: GCA_003209915.1. Taxonomy (GTDB): domain Bacteria; phylum Pseudomonadota; class Alphaproteobacteria; order Pelagibacterales; family Pelagibacteraceae; genus Pelagibacter. The sequence goes on from QCOF01000001.1 coordinate 9,390, forward strand.
GGATTACTGTGAATGTTGCCCTTTGGTGTAATCATTAAAGTAACTTCCAAATAACCATTTGCGCTAAGATTTTTCCTATCTTTGATTGACTGTGATTCAGGGTCGACACTTACATTACCATCAAGATATAACCTTCCACTAGGAGCCTTGTCATAAACTTCAGGTTTTTCACCAGGGAAAAGTTTAACAATATCGCCATTTTCAACTTGTACTGGGTGCGGAACTTGCATTTCTTTTGCGAAATTGATGTGCTCAATCATATGTCTGTGTTCACCATGGACTGGAATAACACACTTTGGTTTTACCCAATGATACATATCTTTAAGATCTTCTCGATTAGGGTGCCCTGAGACATGAACGAATTCAGTCTCCTCTGATATTACTTCTATACCATCTTTAACTAATTGATTATGAAGCTTGTAAAGCTTTTTTTCATTACCAGGAATAATTTTTGATGAAAATATCACAGCATCTCCATTTTCAATATAAACATCTGGATGAATATAGCTCGAAATTCTCATCATAGCTCCCATAGGTTCACCTTGGCTTCCTGTACATAAATAAACAATTTTTTCTCTAGAAAAATTTTTAGCTTCACGAGGATCAATTGGATCAATCGTATTTTTTAAATATCCACATTGGCGAGCTGCCTTGTAAATACGATGCATGGATCTTCCTACAAGAGAAATTTGTCTTCCTGTTTGTTCTGCACAGTAAAATGCAGTTTCCATTCTTGCAACATTCGATGCAAATGATGTAATTATTATTCTTTTTTTTAATCTAGACATAACATTTAGCATATTTTTTCTAACATCTAATTCTGATCCAGATCTACCTGCACTGAAAACATTAGTAGAGTCGCATATCATTGCTAATACACCTTCGTTTCCAATTTCTTTTAATCTTTTTTCATTTATATTTTCCCCAATCAATGGATTAGGGTCGACCTTCCAATCACCAGTGTGTAAAATTACACCTGCCGGCGTTTTAATTCTGAGCCCATTAGGTTCTAATATAGAGTGAGTGAGTGTTATGTATTCAATTTCAAATGGATCTAAATTTACAGATCCATTCAGTTCAACAATCTGCAAATCATTAGTTATGTCTATTTGTTTTTCCTTGAATTTTTCTCTTATTAATACTGCTGTAAATGGTGTTGCAAAAATTTTGCATTTTAATTTAGGCCATAGGTGAGCAATTGCTCCAATATGATCTTCATGAGCATGAGTAAGAACGATACCAAGCAAATTATCTTTTCTCTCAACTATAAAACCTGGATCAGGATAAATTAAATCAACACCTGGAATGGTATCATCTGCAAAAGTAACGCCTATATCAACCATTATCCATTTATGATTACTTGGTTGGCCGTAACCAAACAAATTCATGTTCATGCCTATCTCACCAGATCCACCTAATGGACAGAATAGTAGTTCATCTTTCATATTATTTAATTAACCTTGAAATTTTAATTAGACCTTTAATTGTAATATCTTGATTTTGACTAACTTTCGTTTTTATTGAGTTTTTAAATAAATCAGAAAATCCCCCAGTGATAATTACTTTAAAGGTTTTTCTAGTTTCTTTCTTAATTAAATAAATAATATTGTCAATTAAACCTGCATATCCCCAGAAAAAACCTGACCTTACCGCTGAAATTGTATTATTTCCAATAACTTTGTTTATTTTTTTTAAATTAATCCTAGGAATAAGCGTTGCTTTGTCTGATAAAGAATTAAGTGATAATTTTACACCTGGCGCAATAATTCCACCGTAATAAGTATTTTGAACCAAAACATCAAATGTAGTTGCTGTACCAAAATCTAAAATAATAAAATTATTTTTATTATTCATTAAGCTAATTGCATTAGTTATTCTATCAGAGCCTACTTGCTTATAATCAACTTTAATTTTAATTAAAGATTTTAAACTTAAACTTTTTACTTCGTAACATTTATTATTAGTTTTTTTAGACAAAAATTTTTTTATTAAATTAAAAGTAGGTGGAACAACACTACAGAAAAGAATTTTTTCAATATCTTTAAATTTGAAATTATATTTTTTAAATATTTTGGATAATTTATAATTTGTTACTTCTTTTGATGAAAAATTTATTTTTTTTATGATATGATTTTTTTTTGAAACTAACCAAATTTTGGTTTCAGTATTTCCAATATCACCTAAAATATACATTAATTATTAGTTTTAAGATTATACATTTTTAATAAATTATTTTCAAAAATTTGTTTTAAAGATTTTTCTATTTCGTCAATTTTAATATTTTTATTCGTTATCTCATTTAAATTAGTTGTTGGACAATTTCTGATGTATGGGCTTTTGTTTATATTGATACCTATTCCTGTAATAAGGTACTTCTTATTTGATAAAAAAATTATTTCTTGCAAGATTCCACAAATTTTTTTCTTTTCAATTAAAAGATCATTTGGTTTTTTATAAAAGATTTTTTTAGTTGTATATTTTGATATTAATTTTTTTATCAATAAACAATTTAATTTTGTAATTGTTGAAATTGATAATTTAATTTTATTTAATTCATGAAAAAATGTCACAAATAAATTTCCTTTATATGAAATCCATTTTCGACCATATTGACCTTTACCATTTGTTTGCAATTTTGAAATTACCATTCCATATTTACAATGAGTTTTTTTAATAATTCTAATAGCAGTATTGTTAGTGCTTCTGACTTTTTTAAAATTGAATTTTTTAAATTTCATTAAATAATATTAATTCTTGAAACTACCTCAATCAATTGACTTGGGAATATAAAGTACAAAAGAATTAATATTGTGGAAAAAGTAAGTGAAAATTTTAACCATATTCCATGATCTGTGTCGTATTTTTCTTTTTCTTTATCAAAATAAATTATTTTAATTATTCTTAGGTAATAAAAAGCTGCAATTACAGTCGATAGTAAACCAACTATTGCCAAGAAATACATTGATTGTTCAATTACAGCCTTAAATACATAAAACTTAGCGAAGAAACCAGCTAGGGGTGGAATTCCAGCAAGTGAAAATAGTATTATCAGTAAACACAATGACAATAGTGGATGATTTTTTGAAAGACCCGAAAGATCATCAATATCCTCATAATATTGCTCATTCCTTTTTAACATCAATAAACATGAAAATAGAGCCAGATTCATTACTACGTAAATAGAAATATAAATTATTGAACTTTGAATTCCGTCGTTAGATCCCGTTGCTAAGCCCGCTAAAGTATATCCGATATGTCCTATTGAGCTGTAAGCTACCAGCCTCTTAATATTAGTTTGTCCTATTGCTGCAATCGCACCAAATATCATTGATGCAATGGACAAGAAAATAATAATCATTTGCCATTGATCTATTAGATTTATAAATGGAACATATAAAAATCTAATGAAGACAGTCAGTGCAGCAATTTTTGGAACCATAGTGAAGAAAAGTGTTACTGATGTTGGAGATCCTTCATAGACATCTGGAGCCCACATATGAAATGGAACTGCAGAAATTTTAAACGCTAAACCAACTAAAATAAATACTATTCCAAAAGTAAGAGCATACTCATTCGAATTTAGCTGATTTGCTATAACATCAAAATTAGTAGATCCTGAAAAACCATAAATTAGTGAGCAACCATATAGTAGCAAACCAGAAGATAATGCACTCAACACAAAATATTTTAATCCTGCTTCAGATGACTTTAATTGATCTCTGTTAAAAGTTGCCAAAACATAAAGAGCTAGGGATTGTAATTCCAGCCCCATATAAAAAACCATAAGATCATTAGAGCTGATCATAACCATCATTCCCAAGATAGAGCTTAAAATTAATATAGGATATTCAATTTTGAAAATTTTAAATACTCTAAGATAATTAGATGAAATTACTAAAACTAAAAAACCTCCAATTAACGTTATAACTTTCATAAGTGAAGCCATAGGGTCAATGACAACACTATCTTTAAATAAAGTAACTCTACTTATTGAATAAGTTTCATTTATAGTAATAATTGCTGAAATTAAAATTGTGAATAATGAAAGATTAAAAATTAACTTTGAACTATCTTTCTTAAAAACTCCCAGTATTAATAGAAACATAACTGATAGCGATATAAAAATCTCAGGTAATATTAAATTAAGATTTTCCATATTACTTGCTCGCTATATTTAAGTTATGCATATTAATTAAATCTGATACTGAAACTTCAATTGTGTTAAATAATGGCTCTGGATAAAATCCAAAGAATAATGTTGGCACCGCAAGACATGTTAATATTAAATACTCAGATCTATTTAAATCTACCATTTGTTTTAAATCTTCATTGACTAATTTTCCAAACACAACTCTCTTATAAAGCCATAACATGTAAGCTGCGCCTAGAATTACTCCAAAACTTGCAATAACGGCTACCAAAAAATTATCTTTAAATGCACCCATTAAAATTAAGAATTCACCAATAAATCCACTAGTTCCTGGTAAACCTAAGGCTGCTAAGGTAAATAGCATAAATAAAATTGAGTATTTAGGTATTATCGTAACTATTCCGCCATATGATTTAATCAATCTTGAGTGCATTCTGTCATATACAACACCAACACATAAAAATAGAGCTGCAGAAACTAATCCGTGACTTATCATTTGGATTATACTGCCCTCAATTCCCTGTTGTTGTAATGTAAAAATTCCAAGAGTAACAAAACCCATGTGTGCGACGGAAGAATAGGCAATAAGTTTTTTCATATCTTCTTGCATCAACGCTATGAAGGATGTGAAAATGATTGCTATTACACTTAAAGTATAAATTAAAGGTGTGAAAACTTCTGATGCAACTGGAAAAAGTCCCAAAGAAAACCTAATAAAACCGTAGCCTGCCATCTTTAGTAATATTGCAGCCAGAAGCACTGATCCTGCCGTTGGTGCCTCAACGTGAGCATCTGGAAGCCATGTATGCACAGGCCACATCGGGGTTTTAACAGCAAAAGAGCTAAAAAATGCTAACCATAAAAGGTTTTGGTATTTTGCATCAATCCCTAATTCATAAAGCTTAATTACATCTGTAGTTCCTGATATCCAATATATAGATATTATTGCCACCAACATCAAAACTGATCCTAGTAAAGTGTATAGAAAGAATTTGAATGCTGAGTAAACTCTTTTGGGACCACCCCAAATACCAATTATTAAAAACATTGGAATTAATCCAGCCTCAAAGAATAAATAGAAGACAATCAAATCAAGAGCGCAGAAAACACCTATCATGAAACTTTCCATTATTAAAATTGCAATTAAGAAGTCTCTTAATCTATTTTTAACAGTGTTATTTACAGAAACTATACAAAGAGGTGTTATAAAAGTTGTTAATAAAATAAATAAGATTGAAATTCCATCTACTCCGACTTTATAATTAATAAAATCTTTTATCCATATTCTCTCCTCAACAAATTGAAAAGCTGAAGTTGTTGGATCAAATAATAACCACAAATAAATTGAAATTAAAAAATTTACAATTGTGGTAAATAAAGCAACATATTTTGCAGTCAAATTATTTCCATCTTTATCTTTAGTAAAAAATAGAAAAAGTGCTCCAACTATTGGTAATAATATAAGTGATGATAAAATTGGAAAATTCATTATCTAACAATTAAAAAGGTTAAAAAAGCTGAAAAACCAACTAACATAACAAATGCATATTGATAAATAAAACCACTTTGAAATTTATTCGCTTTAATAGAACATTTTTTTATAAAAGAAGAGATTCCATCTGGGCCAAAACCATCAATTACAGTTCCATCAAAAAATTTCCACAAAAATAAACCTAAACGTTTAGAAGATTTAATAAATAAAACTTCATACAATTCATCAAAGTACCATTTGTTAACTAAAAATTTATATAAAGGCTTATTCATTGAAACAATTTCATTTGGAATTGCTTTGTTTTTTACAAACAAATAATAGGCAATAGGAATTGAAATAAGCACTAAACAAGGTGTTAGAAGTAAAAACCATGTAGGTGGATGGTCAGTGCTAAGCGGTTCTAAAAATTTTATTGACTCTGCCCAAAAATAGTTTTCGCCTCCGTATCCAATAAAAAGTCCCTTAAATAAGACCCCTGCAAAAATTGCACCAATAGAAAGAATAAATAATGGTATTAGCATTACCAATGGAGACTCGTGGGTTTCTTCTATTTTGATTTCTTTATTATTATACTCTCCATGGAAAGTTTTAAATATTAATCTCCAAGAATATATTGAAGTTAAAAACGCTGTTAGTATCCCTATACCGGCTGCGTAATAGCCTGTTGTATTACCCTTTAGATAAGCAAACTCAATAATTGCATCTTTTGAGTAAAAACCAGATAAAAATGGAAAGCCAGTTAATGCAAGCGTTCCAATGATCATCAATGCATAGGTGTATGGCAATTTTTTCCAAACACCTCCCATTTTATTTATATCTTGTTCATCTTTAAAGGCATGAATGACTGAGCCAGAACCTAAAAATAACAATGCTTTAAAGAATGCATGAGTAAACAAATGAAACATTGCAACGTTATAAGCACCAACACCTGCTGCAAAAAACATATACCCCAATTGACTACATGTAGAATAGGCAATTATTTTTTTTATATCTGTTTGAACCAAAGCTACAGTTGCTGCAAAAAATGCAGTAGTCATACCAACAATAGTTATTAAATTTAAGATCAATGGTGAGTATTCGTAAATAGGTGAACATCTAACAACTAGAAATACACCAGCTGTTACCATTGTAGCTGCATGGATTAATGCTGAAACAGGTGTCGGCCCTTCCATTGCATCTGGTAACCACGTATGAAGTAAAATTTGTGCAGATTTGCCCATAGCACCAATGAATAAAAGTAAACAAATTAGATCAATAGCTTTTATTTCAAAGCCTAAAAACAATAAATTTTTATCAACTACTGTTGGTATTTGTTGAAAAACCTCAGAGTAATTTACTGTACCAAATAAATAAAAAATTAAAAAAATACCTAATGCGAAACCAAAATCACCTACTCTATTTACCACGAAAGCTTTTATTGCTGCAGCATTAGCACTTTCTTTCTTAAACCAAAAACCTATTAGGAAATATGAGCATAAACCTACCCCCTCCCAGCCGAAAAATAATTGAACAAAATTATCTGAAGTTACAAGCATTAACATTGCAAATGTAAATAATGATAAATAAGCCATAAATCTTGGCTTGTGTGGATCGTGGGACATATACCCAATTGAGTAAATATGAACTAAAGAAGAAACTGAAGTTACCACTACTAGCATGACTGCTGATAAGGGATCTATTAACATCGACCAATTTACGTTCAATGAACCTGAATTGATCCATGTAGCAATTACAATATTTTCCTCGTATTGATTAACTATTACTTGATATAAAACAAAAATTGACAATAAAGCAGAAATTGAAACTAAAGCACTAGTAACTATTTCTGAATTTCTATCCCCAATATATTTGCCAAAAAAGCCTGATATAATTGATGCAATTAATGGAAGGAAAATAATTGAAAGTTCCATTATTATCCTTTCAACTCATCTATTTGCTCAACTCTAATTGTTCCTGAATTACGGTAATAAACTACAATGATAGCAAGTCCTATTGCAGCCTCAGCCGCTGCTACTGTGAGGATAAACAAGGTAAATACCTGTCCAGTTAAATCTCCTAGAAAGATAGAGAAAGCGACTAAATTAATATTTACTGCCAATAATATTAATTCGATACTCATTAAGATGACAATGATATTTTTTCTATTTAAAAATATTCCAATAATTCCTATAGAGAATATTATTGCGCCTAAAGTTAAGTAATGTCCTAGTCCTATTTCAGTCATCAATCTTAACTCCCTTATTTGACTCTACGTTTAAAACACTAACACCTTCTGATCTTTCTCTAGAGATTTGTTTTAAATAGCTTTGTGTTTTTACACCTGTTCTTTTTCTAAAAGTCAGAACAATTGCTCCAATCATTGCAACCAATAAAATCATACCACTGATTTGAAAAACATGAATATAATCAGTGTACAATACTTGTCCTAATGAATGAGTGTTGCTTACTTTAGACAACTCTACTGAATTATTTATATCAAACAAATCTGGTTTATATTTCCATCCACCTATTACAATAATTAACTCGACAAATATAAGTGTACTTATTATTAGGCCCACAGGTATATGTTTGGAACTATCTTCAGATGAAAACCATTGATTTTTTTGTTGAGCAACATTTAGCATCATTACAACAAACAAAAATAAGACCGCTACAGCACCAACATAAACAATCAGCATAATCATTCCTAAAAACTCTGCACCAATCATTATAAAAAGACATGAAATGCTTATAAAATCTAAGATAAGAAAAAATACAGAGTGAACTGTATTTTTAGATGTAGTTACCATTATTGCAGAGATAATAGCTATGATTGAAAAGGTATAAAAAAATATAGAATGTGCAATCATTTCTATCTGTGGGAACTGTCAGCTTTAATATTAGCCTCTAAAATATTTTCCCATCTGTCACCATTATCTAAAAGTTTCTCTTTCGTGTAATAAAGTTCTTCTCTTGTTTCAGTAGAAAATTCAAAATTTGGTCCTTGAACAATTGCATCTACAGGACAAGACTCCTCACACAATCCACAATAAATACATTTCATCATGTCAATATCATAACGAGTTGTTTTTCTACTTCCATCTTCTCTTTCAGATGACTCGATCGTAATAGCTTGAGCAGGACAAACAGCTTCACACAATTTGCAGGCAATACATCTTTCCTCTCCATTAGGATATCGTCTTAATGCATGCTCACCTCTAAAACGTGGACTTATCTTCCCTTTTTCAAATGGATAATTTATTGTTTTTTTTGATTTAAATAATTCTTTAATAGCAATAGCTAGACCACTTACAAAGTCAGCCATAAATATTGTTTTAAAAAATCTGGATATTTTCATGATTAGTTCACTGGTAAAAGATTAAAATAAAATAAAAAGCTGGCAGTTAATACAACCCATATTAAAGACATTGGAAGAAATACTTTCCAACCCAACTTCATTAATTGATCATATCGATATCTTGGAACAATTGCTTTAACTAAGGCAAATAAGAAAAATAATAATAATATTTTTAAAATTAGCCATACTGCTCCAGGCACTAGCGTGAAGGGATAAATTTCAATTGGAGATAACCAACCACCTAAAAATAAAATTGCACCCATTGCACACATTAAGAGAATATTTGCATATTCACCAAGCCAGAACATTGCATACATCATTCCAGAATATTCAGTTTGATATCCCGCTACTAATTCAGCTTCTGCCTCTGGTAAATCAAATGGAGGTCTATTTGTTTCAGCTAATGCTGAAATAAAAAAAATCACAAACATTGGAAATAAAGGAATAACAAACCATAAATTTTGTTGAGCTATAACTATGTCGTTTAAATTAAGTGAACCTACACACAATAAAACATTAATAATAATTACTCCAATTGATACCTCGTAAGAGACCATTTGAGCAGCTGACCGGATTGCTCCAAGGAATGGATATTTTGAATTTGATGCCCATCCTCCCATTATTATTCCATAAACTCCAAGTGATGAAACAGCAAATAAATAGAGAATTCCAACATTAATATCAGCTAACACCTGAGTTGCACTAAATGGAATTACCGCCCAAGAAATTAATGCAAGTGTCATTGTAACGATTGGTGCAAGAATAAAAATTACCTTGTTGGAACTAGAAGGGATAATAATTTCTTTAAATATGTATTTTAACGCATCAGCAAGAGATTGAAGTAAACCAAAGGGGCCTACAACGTTAGGTCCTTGTCTTTTTTGAACAAAAGCCCATACCCTTCTATCCAGCCATACAACCATAGCAACTGATACTAAAACAGGAACTAGCAAAAAAAGAATTTTATAAACTTGATCAAACAATATAGTCAAAGTTTCCATCTATCCTTCTGTTCCTGTTGATTTTAGATTTAATTTAGAATTATCGCACTCAATCATAGTTTTTGAAGATCTAGCAATAACATTTGAAAAATAATAATCTTTTACTTGAATATTTAATTTTTCATTTTGAAAATTTGAATTTAGCTGTTCTTTACTATCAACAATTTCCTTCTCTTTTTGCAGTTTAAGAAAATTAAACATGCTACTTTCTAATTCATCTTTGTCATTAAACAATTTTCTATTATTCATTACCTCAGCAAGTTCATTTATTATTTGCCAGTCTTCTTTAGCATCACCTGGAGGATAAGATGCTTTATATGCTTTTTGTATTTTTCCTTCTAGATTTGTAAAATGACCATCCTGTTCTGTATAAGCTGCTCCTGGTAAAATTATGTCAGCAATCTCAGCCCCTTTATCGCCATGACTCCCTTGATAAATTATAAATTCATCTTTTTTATCAAATTCTAAATTATCTTGTCCAACTAAATAAACAATTTCAAATTTATTAGACTTTAAATCTTTAATTAAATTAATATCATTATTGATTATTCCTAAATCAAAATTACCAACTGTTGAAGCATCACAAGATAAAATATTTAATGGGTTCCAGTTATCAGTAAATTTATTTTTTTTATTTAAAAAATCCTTTATCAAATTAAACAAATAATCTGCTGAATTTAATTTTAGTAATGACTCACCAATTATAATCATTGGGTGTTTAGCATCGAGGATTTTTTTGGATATTTCATCTGATCCCTCAAAAATATTTTTTATTGATTGGGTTTGACCATCTAAACTCTCATATGGATAAGTTAAATCTCCAACATCATTAAGTGAGATTATTTTGGTATTATTATTTACAAAAGCTTTCCTTATTCGCGCGTTTAAAATTGTAGCTTCATATCTAGGATTTGTTCCAAGTAAAAATATCAAATCTGCATCTTCAATTCCATTTATAGAGGAGTTGAATATATAATTTTCCCTCTCTTTGATATTTATGTATCTGTTATCAGATCTAGAGTCGTAGTTATGATTATTTAAAGTTCGATCAAAAAACTCTTTAAAAATGTAGCCTGTTTCCATGTTAGTTAAATCTCCAACAAATCCACAAATCTTTTCTTTTGATGAGTTTTCAAATTTTGATTTAATAATTTTAAAAACTTCATCCCATGAAGCTTTTTCAAATTTGCCATTGTATTTGATAAAAGGTGTATCTAATCTTTGATTTAATAAACCATCACATGCATATCTTGTCTTGTCTGAAATCCATTCCTCATTAATGTCCTCATTGATTAAAGGTAAAACTCTTTTGACTTCCCAATCGTAGGTATCCACTCTGACATTTGACCCAACAGCATCCATTACATCTACAGTCTCTGTTTTTTTAAGTTCCCAAGGTCTTGCCTCGAATACGTAAGGTTTTGAAGTTAAAGCACCAACAGGACAAAGATCGATTACGTTTGCTGACAGTTCGGATTGCATTGATTGTTCCAAATATGTAGTAATTTGCATATCCTCACCTCTCCCGATTGCACCTAATTCAGATACTCCAGCAACTTCAGTGGCAAATCTAACACATCGTGTACAATGTATACATCTCGTCATTTGAGTTTTTATGAGTGGTCCCATATATTTTTCTGAAACAGATCTTTTATTTTCTTTAAATCTTGATTTGTCTACTCCATAAAACATAGATTGATCCTGAAGATCACATTCACCTCCTTGATCACACACTGGACAATCTAAAGGATGGTTAGCTAGAAGAAATTCCATAACTCCTTTTCTAGCTTTTTCAACAAAAGCAGTATTAGTTTTAATATTCATTCCCTCTGCTGCGGGCATTGCACAAGAAGCAATTGGTTTAGGAGATTTTTCCATTTCAACTAAACACATTCTACAATTACCTGCGATAGATAATTTTTCGTGATAACAAAATCTAGGAATTTCTGCTCCAGCTTTTTCACACGCTTGTAAGACTGTTAGACCGTCTTCTACTTCTACCTCAATGTCATTTACTTTTAATTTAGGCATTTTTTTTATCTAATAAATGTTGGTCAACTAAGTAAGGAATATTATTTTTTTTCTGTACAATTGGATCTAAATTGTTTCTTTCCTCAATTTCTTTTTTAAAATGTCTTAACAATCCCTGTACTGGCCAAGAAGATCCTTCTCCAAATGCACAAATTGTATGTCCAGCAATTTGGTTTGTTACATCACCTAACATTTCTACCTCATCTTTAGTAGCGTCTCCTTTTGCCATTCTTTCTAACATTCTCCACATCCAACCAGAACCTTCTCTACATGGAGTGCATTGACCACAACTTTCATGTTTGTAAAATCTGGCTATTCTTGCCATACATTTAATAATGTCTTGATCTTTGTTAATAACAACAATTCCTGCAGTGCCTAATCCACTTTTTTCAGCCATTAGCGAGTCAAAGTCCATTGTTAACGTTTCACATTTTTCTTTTGGTATTAAAGGCATTGATGATCCACCTGGAATTACTGCTTGTAAGTTTTCCCATCCACCAATTACTCCACCAGCATGAACTTCTATTAACTCTTTTAGTGGTATGTTCATCTCTTCCTCTACATTGCATGGGTTATTTACGTTACCTGATATACAAAAAATTTTTGTACCAGTATTTTTTTCTCTTCCTAATGAGGAAAACCACTTTCCACCTCTTCTAAGAATTGTTGGCACAACAGCAATAGTTTCAACATTGTTAATAATTGTTGGACATCCATAAAGTCCAATCAATGCCGGAAAAGGAGGTTTTAATCTTGGTTGCCCTTTTTTGCCTTCTATACTTTCAAGTAAAGCTGTTTCTTCACCACAAATATAAGCACCTGCTCCATAGTGAATGTAGATATCCAAATCCCATCCTGTTCCAGCAGCATCTTTACCTAACAACTTCTTTGCGTAAGCCTCATCAATGGCTGTTTGTAATTTTTGACCCTCTATAAAATATTCACCTCTGATATAAATATAACAAACATGTGCTTGAACAGCGTATGAGGCTATCAAACATCCCTCAATTAATTTATGAGGTTCAAATCTTAAAATATCTCTATCTTTACACGTACCTGGTTCTGACTCGTCAGCATTAATGACTAAATAATGAGGTCTAGAACCAACTTCTTTTGGAGCAAAAGACCATTTCAAACCTGTAGGGAAACCTGCACCACCTCTACCTCTTAATTGAGAGTCTTTTATTTCGTTAATTATCCAATCTCTGCCTTTTGCGGTTAAATCTGAAGTTTTTACCCAATCCCCTCTTGTTTGAGCAGCAGCAACATCTGAGCCCATGTCATTATATAAATTTTTAAATATTCTATCCTGATCTTTAAGCATTTTTAATATCCATAAGTGTTTTTCTATTATTTTCTGGTTCAGTATTTAATCGTCCTCGATAAGATCCTGGTTTAGGAGTTTCACCTTTAGAAATTTTATCAAATATTTCTAATGTTTTTTCTTTATCTAAGTCTTCATAATAATCATCATTAATTTGCATCATTGGTGCATTTACACAAGCACCCAAACATTCAACTTCCATCCAAGAACAGTTTTTATCAGTTGATAACTGATTTTCGTTTTCTGAAATTTTTTCTTTGCAAGCTTCAACTAATTGATTTGCACCCCTAATCATACATGGTGTAGTTGTGCAAACTTGAACAAAATATTTTCCAACAGGAGCTAGGTTATACATGGTATAGAAGGTTGCGACCTCATAAACTTTTATGTAGGGCATATCTAAAAATTTTGCGATATATTTCATTGCTACTAGAGGTATCCAATTTTCGTTCTGTTTTTGAGCAATATATAAAAGAGCCATAACTGCACTTTGTTGTTTACCTTTAGGATATTTAGAAACGATTTTATTCGCTTCCTCCAATGAAGAGGTATTAAATTCAAAAACTTCTGGTTGATTTTTCGAAGGTCTTCTTAAATTCATCTATCCACCTCTCCAAATACTATATCCAAGGAACCCAAAACTGCTGGAACATCTGCTAACATATGACCTTTAATTAAATAATCCATTGACTGAAGATGTGAAAATCCTGGAGCTCTTATTTTACATTTGTATGGCTTATTAGATCCATCTGAAATCAAATAAACACCAAATTCACCTTTAGGAGCTTCAACAGCAGTGTAAATTTCGTCTTTAGGGACACGGTAGCCTTCAGTAAAAAGTTTAAAATGATGAATAAGGGCTTCCATTGATTGTTTAATTTCTTTTTTTGATGGTGGACTTATTTTTCCATCTGATGATTTAATTGGCCCTTTTTCCATTTTTGATAGACATTGTTTTATGATTGAAACACTTTCTTTCATTTCTTCTATTCTACATAAGTATCTATCATAGCAATCTCCATTTTTACCAATTGGTATTTTGAATTCTAATTTTTCATAGCCATCATATGGTTGAGATTTTCTTAAATCCCATGGAACTCCAGATCCTCTAATCATAACGCCAGAGAAAGAATAGTCTAAAGCATCCTCTTTTGTAACAACGCCTATATCCACATTTCTTTGTTTAAAAATTCTATTATCAGTTAATAAACTTTCCAAATCATTAATAATTTTTGGAAATGTCTCACAAAATTTTGCAATATCTTCTTCTAGTCCTTGAGGTAAATCTTGATGAACACCACCAGCTCTAAAATAATTTGCATGAAGTCTAGAACCTGATGCTCTCTCATAAAAAGTCATTAATGTCTCCCGTTCTTCAAAACCCCATAAAGATGGAGTTAATGCCCCTACATCAAGGGCTTGTGTAGTAACATTTAAAATATGACTTAATATTCTTCCTATCTCACAAAAGATTACTCTTATGTACTGAGCTCTGATTGGGACATCAATTTTAAGAACCTTCTCAGTTGCTAAAGCAAAAGCATGCTCTTGGTTCATTGGAGCGACATAGTCTAATCGATCAAAATATGGAACAGCCTGCATGTAAGTCTTATTCTCAATTAATTTTTCAGTACCTCTGTGTAATAATCCAATATGAGGATCTGCTTTTTCAACTACTTCACCGTCAAGCTCTAAAATTAATCTTAATACTCCATGAGCAGCAGGATGTTGAGGACCAAAATTTAAATTTAAATTTTTAATTTTTTTTGTCATTATTATCTAATTCTTCTTTTATATATTTTGTACCTTCCCATGGACTTTCATAATCAAAATTTCTGTAATTTTGTTCAAGTTTAACAGGTTCGCTAATTACTTTTTTTTGATCTTCACTATATCTAACTTCGGTGTGTCCTGTTAAAGGAAAATCTTTTCTAAGTGGGTGACCTTCAAATCCATAATCTGTTAGTATTCTTCTTAAATCTGGATGATCCTTGAAAGATACACCATACATGTCAAATACTTCTCTTTCCATCCAGTTAGCCGAAGGAAAAATACTGGTTACAGAGGGTATTATTTCATTTTCTGCAATTGAATATTTTAAAATTAATCGTTGATTAAATTCGTGACTTAAGAATAAATAAATTACTTCAAATCTTTGACTATTTTCTGGATAATCAATAACAGTTATATCTATAAGTTGCCTAAATTTTGTATCTGAATTTGTTTTTAAAAATAAAATTACGTCAATTAAATCATCTTTGTCAGTCTCAATATAAATCTGATTATGTTTAATTTCAGTTTTATTTATTTTTGTTGTTAATTCAGAATTAATTTTTTTTTCCAAATCAATTAACGTTTGCATGATTACCTTGTAATTGAACCTTTGTTTCTAATCTTTTTTTGAAGTTGTAATATTCCATACAGTAAGGCTTCTGCGGAAGGAGGACATCCAGGAACATAAATATCCACAGGTACAATTCTATCACAGCCTCTTACAACCGAATATGAGTAATGATAATATCCACCTCCATTCGCACAGCTACCCATGGAAATAACATATCTAGGTTCTGGCATTTGATCATAAACTTTTCTTAAAGCTGGAGCCATTTTATTAGTTAAAGTTCCAGCTACTATCATAACGTCTGATTGTCTAGGCGATCCTCTGGGAGCGGCACCAAAACGTTCTAAATCATATCTTGGCATAGCTGTTTGCATCATTTCAACTGCACAGCATGCAAGTCCAAATGTCATCCAATGTAATGATCCTGATCTAGACCAATTAATTAAATTATCTAGAGAAGTTGTAATAAATCCATTCTTACTAAAGTCATCAGCAAGTTGTTTAAATTCATCAGGTACCTGATCTATTTTATTATTCATAATATTCTTATTTTATTCCCAGTCTAAAGCACCTTTTTTCCACTCATAAATAAAACCAATTGTAAGTATGAATAAAAAAATCATCATTGAAGAAAAACCTAACAAACCAATATTACCTAAAGAGATTGCCCAAGGAAAAAGGAAAGCAATTTCTAAATCAAAAATAATAAATAAAATTGCAACCAGATAAAATCTTACATCAAACTCCATTCTAGAGTCTTCAAATGGTTCAAATCCACACTCATAAGCAGAAAGTTTTTCAGGATCAGGTTTTTTTGGCGAAAGAACAAAATTAACAACCACAAAAGCGCAACTCAAACCTAAAGCTAGGACTAAGAAAATTATTATAGAAAGGTAATCTTGCAAAAAATCAGATAACATTGAGGTCTGTATATCATTTTTTAATTGTTCGTGAAGCGCTGATACGTCACATTTTTTAATAAAAAAAAACATAACAATTTCAATTGTTTATAAGGAGTAGCCAAAATAAGACAACAATATCAATGTTTTATGAATTGATAGAAATTTTTTGAAAAAAGTGGCGGGAGTGAAGGGACTCGAACCCTCGACCTATCGCGTGACAGGCGATCGCTCTAACCAACTGAGCTACACCCCCACTTTAACTTTTGGTGGGCAGTATAGGACTCGAACCTATGACCCCCTCGGTGTAAACGAGATGCTCTACCAACTGAGCTAACCGCCCATAACCCAAAAGTATCGTGATTTATATCTTCTACAATAATAACGTCAAGATTTATTAATTACTATAAAATAGAGGTAAATTATTAAAATCCACCTCTCCAATTTGACTTATTTTCAAAATTATCTTTCTCTTGTTTGGAAATAGGTCTTAACAAATAAAAAGCTAAAAATATAAATATCAAAAAGCCTAATATTAATTCCATTTTAAATAGTTTGATTATTACTGAATACTAGCTTGTGATTTATCGTCTTTTTTAGTTATGTCTACTTCAACCCATTCAGTGGGTTTCAATTCTTTTGTTAAAGCTATTTTAAGTACTTGATCTGCATGCTCTACTGGAGTGATTTTAATATCATCCATTATTTTTTTCGGCATATCCACAAGATCTTTTTCATTTTCTTTTGGTATTAAGACTTCTTTAATTCCAGCTCTATGTGCTGCTAATAATTTTTCTTTTAATCCACCAATTTGTAAAACCTGACCTGTTAAAGTAACTTCTCCAGTCATAGCCAAATCTTTTCTTACAGGGATATTTGTAATTGAAGATACAATTGACGTAACCATTCCAACACCCGCTGATGGACCATCTTTAGGAGTGGCACCTTCAGGAACATGAATGTGAAAATCTTTCTTCTCAAATAATGGAGGAATAATTCCATATTCAAGACATTTAGATCTAACAAAAGATTTTGCAGCTTTAACTGACTCTTGCATTACATCACCAAGCTTACCTGTAATTTGCATTCTACCTTTACCAGGCATAGTTACTGTTTCAATTTTAAGTATCTCCCCACCATACTCTGTCCAAGCAAGTCCAACAACAATACCAACTTTATCATCAGTCTCTAATTCACCAAAATTAAATTTTGCAACTCCAAGAAAGTCAGACAAATTTTTATTATTTACATTGACTTCCTTTTCTTCTCCAGCAACAATTTTCTTAACGACTTTTCGTGCTATTTTCGAAATTTCTCTTTCTAGATTTCTTACTCCAGACTCTTTAGTGTAACCTCTTATTACTTCTTTAATAACATCATCACTTAAATTCATTTCTTTATCTTTAACACCGTTATCTTTAACTTGTTTAGGTAACAAATATTTATTAGCAATATTTATTTTTTCATCCTCTGTATAACCAGCTAGTCTAATGACTTCCATTCTATCTAATAATGGCGGAAGAATATTTAATGTATTTGCAGTTGTAACGAACATTACATCTGAAAGATCATAATCTACTTCTAAGTAATGGTCATTAAAGGTTGTGTTTTGTTCAGGATCTAAAGCTTCCAATAAAGCAGATGAAGGATCTCCTCTATAATCATTTCCTATTTTATCAATTTCATCTAATAAAATTAATGGATTTTTTGTTCCAGCTTTTTTCATCATCTGAATAATTTTGCCTGGTAGTGAGCCTATATAGGTTCTTCTATGGCCTCTGATTTCAGCTTCATCTCTCATGCCTCCAACAGACATTCTCACGAATTCTCGATTAGTTGCTTTAGCAATTGACTTTCCTAATGAAGTTTTACCAACACCTGGTGGCCCAACTAAACATAAAATTGGTCCTTTAATTTTTTCCATTCTTTTTTGAACTGCAAGGAACTCAACTATTCTCTCTTTAATTTTTTCTAAGCCGAAATGGTCCTTGTCTAAAGTATTTTGTGCCTTCGCCAAATCAATATCAACTTCACTTTTTTTATACCATGGAAGTTCTGTCATCCAATCTAAATAATTTCTTACTACAGTAGCTTCAGCTGACATAGGACTCATGTTTTTTAATTTTTTTAATTCCTGAAGACATTTTTTTTCCACATCTTTAGGCATCTTAGCTTTAGTGATCGCTTTGTTTATGCTTGTAGTTTCATCTTTCCCATCTTCAATTTCTCCAAGTTCTTTTTGGATTGCTTTCAGTTGCTCATTTAAATAATACTCACGTTGAGTTTTTTCCATTTGAGTTTTAACTCTTCCTCTAATTCTTTTCTCAACACCAATTATACTAGTTTCATTTTCCATAATTTTAATTATGGCGTTTAACCTTTTTTTAACATCATTGGTTTCAAAAATTTGTTGTTTTTCAGAAATCGAAGCCGCTATATGTGATGCAATATTGTCTGCAATTTGAGATGGGTCTTTTAGTTGCTTAATTGTATTTATTGTTTCGTTAGAAATTTTTTTATTAATAGATGTTAACTTTTCTAGTCTTCTTAAAGCGGTTGCTGCTAATGGAAACAGATCTTCATCCTTAGAGAGGACATCGTTAAAATAAGTATAGTCACAAGTAATAAATTTTTCATTATCTTTAAAATCTAAAATTTTAACTCTTTTTATTCCTTCTACTAAGACCTTAACAGTACCATCTGGTAATTTTAATAGTTGTAAAATATTTCCTTCACATCCATACATAAAAACATCAGTTTTACTTGGGTCATCAATTTCAGAATTTTTTTGAGTTACTAGTATGATTTTTTTGTCTTTCTTCATTACTTCGTTTAATGCAGAAATTGATTTATCCCTGCCTACAAATAATGGAATAACCATACTTGGAAAGACTACGATATCTCTTAAAGGAAGTAACGGTAGTGAGATTTTAACATCCATGATGATAATATGGATATTATAATTTATTTTGCAATAGGTTTTTGCTAGTTATTAAGGATATTAAGCCGCTGTAGTCTTATTAGACTTAGATTTATTGTCACCTTTTGAATGAACCAAAATAGGTTGGGATTGACCTTTTGCTGCACTTGCATCAACAATTACTTCATCAATATCTTCTCGACTTGGTAAGTCGTACATTGTTTTTAACAAAATATTTTCCAAGATCGATCTTAATCCTCTTGCGCCAGTTTTTTTCTTTATAGCTTTTTGAGCTATTTCTTTTAGAGCATTTTCTTTAAATATTAATTTAGCTCCATCTAATTTAAATAATTCTTGATATTGTTTTGTTAAAGAATTTTTTGGTTCTTGTAATATTTTTATTAAAGATTTTTCATCTAGATCTTCAAGTGTAGCAATCATGGGTAGTCTGCCAATGAATTCAGGGATCAATCCAAATTTTAATAGATCCTCAGGCTCAAGTCCTTTCATCCACTCACCGGTTTTTTTATCTTGAGTATTTTTTACATCAGCACCAAATCCAATTGAGGTTCCTTTGTCTCTTTGAGAAATTATTTTATCTAATCCAGCAAAGGCACCTCCACAAATAAATAATATATTTGTTGTATCAACTTGTAAAAATTCTTGTTGTGGATGTTTTCTTCCACCCTGAGGAGGTACGCTAGCAACAGTACCTTCCATAATTTTTAGTAAAGCTTGTTGCACACCTTCACCTGAGACATCTCTTGTTATCGATGGATTTTCAGATTTTCTACTTATTTTGTCAACTTCGTCGATATATACGATTCCTCTTTGGGCTTTCTCTACATTGTAATCTGAGGCTTGTAATAATTTTAAAATAATATTTTCTACATCTTCACCAACATAACCTGCTTCAGTTAATGTGGTTGCATCAGCCATCGTAAACGGAACATCTAAAATTCTTGCCAAAGTTTGTGCTAATAAAGTTTTACCACAGCCTGTAGGACCAACTAAAAGTATATTAGATTTGGAGAGCTCAACGTTTTTACTTGTTTTGCTCTCATAATTTAATCTTTTGTAATGATTATGAACCGCAACCGACAAAACTTTTTTTGCATGAGCTTGTCCAATTACATAATCATCTAAAACTGTGCAAATTTCTTTTGGAGAAGGAAGACCATCTTGATGTTTAACAAAAGTGTCTTTACTTTCTTCTTTAATAATATCCATACATAGCTCAACGCACTCATCACAAATAAACACAGTTGGGCCAGCAATCAATTTTCTAACTTCATGTTGACTCTTTCCGCAGAAAGAACAGTAAAGAATATTTTTATTATTTGTACTCATAAATTTTTAAACGAATCAATTGTAATACTTTATTATAGAAGACTCCTACTAATCAAGTTTGGAATATTCTAAAACAACATGTAGTGTATTAAGATCTTTTTTCTACAACTTCGTCAATAAGACCAAATGACTTTGCAACATCAGCAGTCATGAAATTGTCTCTTTCAAGCGCAGATTTCACTTCATCAACACTCTTACCTGTATGTTTTGAGTAAATTTCATTTAATCTTTTTTTCAATGATAAAACTTCATTTGCATGAATCTCTATATCAGTTGCTTGACCTTGAAAACCGGCAGATGGTTGGTGTACCATTATCCTTGAATTTGGTAATGAAAATCTTTTTCCTTTAGTTCCAGCTGCCAATAAAAATGACCCCATCGATGCAGCTTGTCCAATACATAAAGTTGAGATATCAGGTTTTACATATTGCATAGTATCATAAATACCAAGTCCAGCAGTTACTAATCCTCCAGGGCTATTGACATATAAATAAATTTCTTTTTTAGGATCCTCTGCTTCTAAAAATAATAACTGGGCTGTAACAAGTGAAGCCACATTATCATTAATCTGACCAGTTAAAAAAATTATTCTTTCTTTTAATAATCGTGAGTAAATATCATAAGCTCTTTCACCTTTGCTAGATTGCTCCACCACCATAGGCACTAGGTTACTCATATGTTCAAATAAATTTGTTGTCATAAATTGATTCGAGTTCTTTTATACAACTTGAGATTACTTTTTGCTAACTTTTTTTGCTTTTTTTGGTGCTGGCTTTGTTTTTACTATTTTTGTTGAAGGTTTTTTTACTTTAGCAGTTTTTACATCAGTTTTTTTCTTTATGTCTTTTTTTTCATCACCATGATTGTGGTTGTGGTCATGGTCATGTTGATGAGCTTCTTTTAATATTTTCTCTGCTTCAGATTTTGATATTTCTTTTTTATTGGCTTTGCCTTTTTCTTTAATCAAATTTAAAATTTTTTCCTCATATACTGTTCCCCTTAGACTAGCGACCGCAGAAGGATTTTTTTGATAAAAGTCCATTACCATTTTTTCTTGTCCTGGCATCATTCTCAGCTGTTTCTGAACCTCATTTTGAATTTCTACCTCGCTAACTTTAATTTGGTTTTTCTCACCAAATTCATTTAAAATTAAACCTGTTTTTATTCTTGTCTTAGCTTTTTCTTGAAAACTTTTTTTATTTTTCTTTGCTTCTTCTTCAGGCATTCCTTGAGAAAGTATTTTAACTTCTTCTTCAATTAAATTTTCAGGGACTTCTTCTACTTTAATTTTTTCAATTTCTTTTAAAATTTGATTTTTTGACAATTGATCCAATGAGTTTTTAAACTCATCATTTATTTGTCTAGAAATTAGGTTTTTAAGATCTTTTAAATCTTTTGCGCCTAGATTTTTTGCAAAACTATCATCAATTTTAACTTCTTCTGGTTGTTTTACACTTAAAATTTTACAATTAAATTTAGCTTTTTTATTTACCAAATCTTTTTCAGGAAAATTTTCAGGTAATATAGCTTCAACTATTTTTTCATCGTCTTTCTTAGCTCCAATTAACTGCTTATCAAATCCTTTCAGAAATAAATCTTTTCCCAGAGTTAATTGAGTATTTTTTCCTTCATTCCCTTTGAATTCCTTACCATCTACTGTTGCCTTGTAATCTAAAGTGATCAGATCACCCTCTTTAGCTTTTGTTTCAGGTTTTGTGTCTTTAAAATTAGGTTGGTTTTTCGCTATTTCTTTTATTCTTTTTTCAGTTTCACTTTCATCTATCTTAACTGAGTATTGATCAAACTTTATATTTTCTAAGGATTTAATATCAACTTTAGGTAATTCAGTAACTGATAACACATATTCCAATTCTTTATCTTCACCATAAGTTTTTAAATCTAATTTTGGTTGGCCAGCTGGTTTTATTTTTTTTTCTTCTAAAGCTTTTGTTGAAGTATCTTTTAAAACTTTGTCTAATACTTCGCCAAATATCGCCTTACCAAACTGTCTTTTTAAAACTTCTTTTGGAACTTTTCCTGGTCGAAAACCTTTAAGATTTACAGTACCTTTTATTTCTTCATACTTTTCATCCATATAAGAGCTCATAGTCTCTTTGTCGATTAAAATTTTAAGATTTTTGTTTAAACCTTTTTTATTTTCTACAGTGACTTTCATAATAATTTAATGGTAGGGCGAAAAGGACTCGAACCTTCACATCCGAAAATATTGGTTCCTAAGACCAACGCGTCTACCAATTCCGCCATCGCCCCACAAATTACGAAGTTTTATATATTATTGAAACTATTTGTCCAATGACAAATAATAAAAAATTATCTATTTATTTAATTAATTTTATATAAACTTAAAAAAATGATTGTTTCACCATGTATAAGTATTTGTAAAACTGATCCTTCTACAGGGTATTGTTATGGGTGTGGGAGAAGCAATGAAGAAAAACAAGTATGGAAGAAAGAGGATACATCTGATGATTGGAAAAAAAATAATTTAGAGTCCATAAAGAAAAGATTGTCCGGCTGGCAACTTGAAAGCTTCAATGAGTCCTATGAATACAAGATAAACAATGGAATGTCTTTATTTAAAAAAAATCAAATTAAATAATAAAGATCTAAATGAGTAAAGTAAAATTAATTAGTATTATTTATGCTATAGGAATAATTATTGGTGCTCTTTTTTTTGAGGTATGGGCTGCAGAGACATCATTCATTAAAACTATTGGTGTTTTTATATGGACAATCATATTTTTAATCGCATTATTTTTTGCTGATAAAAATGAAAAAAAGTAATTTAAGAATATTTCTTTTAATATTTTCAATTTTAATATTAAGTCATACCAAAACTTATTCTGAAATAATTGTATTAAGTAAGTGCGATCATAAAGAGGATGAATTTTTAAAAAATGAATACATCTTAAATCTTAATGAATTACTTATGACTAGAAATTATGTTTACACTGAAAAAACTTATCAGAAATATAGAATTACTGATCTTAGTGTTAAAAAATCCAACACTTATGTAAGAAATATTTACGAAGAAAATGGTAAAATTTTTACCTTAAAGCATGGCTATCCTCAATTCTATACTCAAATATTATTTTACAAAGAAAAACCAGAAATATTTATCAAATCTGTTTTAAATGATATTGAAGGTATTTCAAAAATATCAACTTGTAAAAAAATTGAAAAATTTGATAATCAAAGCTAGTCTTTCAATTTATCGTTATTTTTTTTATTTATTGAATTTTTTTTCTTTAAGTTAAATCTACTATTAGCGATATTAGACCGATGTTTAGCAAATGCTTTTTTTTGTGCTTGTCGCATTGCTCTTTTGGAGGACATAAGATTAATTTAATACTCTATTTCTAAAGTATCAATGATTTTTAAATTTTTATCTGAAATTACTATTTCGCCTGAAGAAGAAGGGTAATCAAATATCTCAGATATTACAACATAATGAGTTACAAAAACTATATTAGTTTTTTTATCCCAATCAGATAAAAATTTTTGAAAATCTTTCATTTGTGAATTTTTATTATGTGCAAATTTAGAACTAAAAAAAGAGTTTAAAAAACTTTTTGTTTTGAAATTTTTGAATGCTAAAGAGGCTGTTTCTTTGCACCTACACCATTCACTTGAATACACTTTTTTTATTTTAATGCTATTTTCTTTAAAAAAATTACCAATTTTTCTAGACTGAATTCTTCCACTTTCACTGAGATTTCTTTGAGTTGAGCAGTCATAAATATTAAAATTTTCAGGGTCGCCCCCTCCAGGTGCATAAGCATGCCTTATAAATATCAACTTCCCTCCTGCTTTTAAGTTTTCAATTATATTTTTTTTTGAATCTGCTTTAACAGGCGTGGTTAAAGATATAAATAATATTAAAATAATTTTTAAAAATTTCATTAATGAATATTAAATTTAAAAAACTTAATAAGACAATTATAAATTGCAAAAAATGCGGGAGATTGACTGATTTTATCAAAAAAATTTCCATAGAAAAAAGAAAACAAAATATAAATGAAAACTATTGGGGAAAGCCTGTAACAGGATTTGGGGATGTAAATGCTAAACTTTTGATTTTAGGATTAGCTCCAGCAGCTAATGGAGGAACTAGAACCGGTAGAGCATTTACTGGGGATAAATCTAGTGATTTTTTATTTAGATGCTTGTATAAAACAAAAATTTCTAATCATCCATATTCAATTAATTTAAAAGATGGGTTAATATTAAAATCAACATACATTACTAATATCCTTAAATGTGTGCCACCAGGTGATAAACCAACAGCAGAGGAATTAAATAATTGTTCAGGATATTTTAATTCAGAAGTGTCAAATCTTAAAAGTTTAAAAACAATAGTAACACTCGGTAAAGTTGCTTTTGATAATTGTATAAAATTTTACCAAAAAAATTATAATTTTTCTGAAAGATTAAAATTTATTCATGGTAAAATTCACCTTTTGCCAAATGATATTAAATTAATTTCCTGCTACCATCCTAGTCCAAGAAATGTAAATACTAAGTTAATTTCGGAAAAAATGATGATTGTATTATTTAAAAAAGCAAAAAAAATTGCTGCTATTTAATTTTTAGAGTTAAATGGTTCAAATTTATCAATTATTAATTGGGGAATTTTTACAGGTTTTACTTTTTCATTTACGAAAACTAAATGTACCTTTGCCTCAACTATCATAATCTTATTCTTGATAATTACTTGTTTCATTATAAAAGAAGTTTTTGTAATCGAAATAATATGTGACTTAATATTTAATATGTCTTCTAAATATGCAGATTTTTTATAATCAATATTACATGATTTAACAATAATCAGTGCTCCAAAGTCATCTTTAATTTTTTGATTACTTAAACCTATTCTTACCAGAGCCTCTGTTCTGGCTCTTTCTAGATATTTCAAATAGTTTGCATAATACACAATACCTCCTGCATCAGTATCTTCATAATATACTTTGATGTTATGATTAAAAATTTTTGTCATTAAAATATATTATCAAAAAAATTTAGAATTAAATACAAACTAAGATATAAGTGTAGCAATGAAAGTATACATTATCTGGTTAATTGGGGTTGTTGTTTGGAATTTTGGTTTCCCAAAAGCTCTGCCAATAGAAGATGTAATAGCAGCTATCTTGTTATCTTTTCTAAGTATGGGTTTAAATAAATATTTAAAACTTTAATCCTCTGAAAAATAAATATTTTGATAAAATGCAACAGATGTTAATTTTGAATTATCTGTATCAGACATTATAGCTAAACCATCAAGCTCATCAACATTTAAGTCATGAAATTTTTTAAAATCTTCTTTTACATTTGCTTTTACAGTAACCCATTTATTTAAATTTTCTTTTGTGGTAGATAGCACATTGTCTATTGATTTTTTAGTATAGGGACTTGGCCAATTTTCACCAACCTCAACATTACTAGAAAAAACATAATTTATGGCTCGGTTTGACAATGGTGTTGCTCCTGTTTTTTTAACAGCAAAAACTCTTGCAGCAAAATCGTGACCTTTTTTAGTTTTTTCGTTAATACCTGATAAATCTTGCTCAATTTTCCACGTAATATTGATAAATGGGGTTTTGTTTAAATCAATTTTAATTTCTTTTCCTAAACCAGATCCAGCATTTTCTGCAACTGCTTTTAAATAGTTACCATTTTCATTAGATCCAATAGAATAAACTGTTTTATTGTCTGCCCCTCTTACTTTTCTTACTTTCAATTGTGATAGTTCGGTTTTACTAAACTCAAATACTTTTACCGACTCTGCAAAAGAGAATTTAGAAAATATTAGAAGACTGAATAATAAAACTATAAATTTAAACACAACTGTTTTTATAATTATTTTTTTTGTAAATACAATATTCAGTCACATTTTAAACACTCTTGTTACAATATTTAATCTTATATCTAATACATGAGAACAATTTCAATTTTTATACTTCTAATTTATTGGTCAGTAATAATCCTAGCGCCAGTAATGGGTAAGAATTTAAAAAATACCAGCAATAATTATCAAGTATCTAAGCAATAGACCTATTAATACGTTGATCTGCCACCACTGATGTCAAAGACAGCGGCAGTAGAAAAAGTATTTTCAGCTGAAGAAAGCCAACAAATCAGTGATGTAAACTCATGTATTTCGAGAAATCTACCTCTTGGAACCTTTGAAAGCATTCTTTGAACATGTTCTTTGCTCATTTGATCTAAAATTCTTGTTTTAGCTCCAGCAGGAGTTACAGCATTAACTGCAATATTTTTATCCGCCAATTCCTTTCCTAAAGATTTAGTGAGCCCAATAGCACCTGCTTTTCCTGCACTGTAAGCACTAGCATTTGCATTTCCATCTTTTCCTGCTACTGAGGCAACATTGACTATTCTGCCATAATTATTGCTGATCATACTCGGCACAATTGCTCTGCAACAATTGAAGGTTCCCATTAAGTTAATTTGAATAATTTTATTCCACATTTCAACGTCATATTTCCAAAGAGGATCCGTTGGGCCTGTAATTCCTGCATTATTAATTAAAATATCAATTTTATTTTTTGTTGTTATTTCATCAACAATTTTTTCAATCTCAGCATAATTTGAAACATCAATTATACAATATTTTAAATTAGGGTTATTTATTTTGTCAGCAACAATTTTGAGAAGTTTTTCGTCTATATCCCAAATATAAACTTTACATCCAGAGTCTAAAAATCTTTTTGCAATGTCTAAACCAAAGCCTTGGGCTCCACCTGTAATTACAGCAGTTTGATCTTTAAAATCAAATTTGTGCATAAAAATTATTTTTTAGCTAATAAATAGTACGTTACCCAGGAACTAAATGCACCAATAATCCATGCATAAGATTGGAGGAACATCAAATTACCATTCCATATTGTCGAAGCTGAAAAAATAAATCCTAAAATTATTGAATAAGTCCCTTTAATATGCCATCCACGTGAGTAATAATAAATACTTTGAGTTTCTACCGAGTAAAGATCTTTATTACTCAAAGTTTGATTTTTTATCAAATAGTAGTCAGCAATTATAACTCCAAATAAAGGTCCAAAAAAACAACTGAATGTATCTATAAAAGATAAAACACCAATTTGACTTAAAACTGTTAGCCAAAATATCCCAACGATTAATCCTAGTATAGAAATGGTATAACTTGAACTTTTTAAATTTAACTTATTTGGAAGAAAATTAATAAGCGAATATTGAGAAGGAATATAATTTGCCACTAAATTAGTCGATGCTGAGGCAATTATTATAAAGAAGAGAACAACTATTGTAATTTGTAGATTATTAAATTTACCAATTATATCCGTTGGATTTGTAAAAATCCTATCCATATCTTGAAATTTTTGATTTAAAAAAACATCTGAACCAACAACAATTGCAATAGAAAAGAACGAAAAAATAATTAAGTTCAGAATTAAGCTTAAGTTTCCTTTTTTTAAGTCTTCTTTATTTTTCACATATCTTGAAAAATCTCCAAAACTTACAATGATAATTGAAAAGTAGGCAAAAATTGTGCCTGCAACTGTTAAAAGTGGTAAAATATTATTTTTGTTTAACAGGTTTTCAAAATTTAGAATATTTGAAAATGCTTGAGTAGTAGTTTTAACGTCACTAAGAAAAACTGTTAGGAAGAATATTACCATTCCCACATATACTATTATTGCTGAATAATTGATTAGTTTTTTATTATATTGAATACCAATACTAAAAAGCATTGTTTGAAAAATTATCACCACTATAATTGAGAACCAATCAATTAAATTTAATCCAAGTAAAAAAGTTAAGAAAATTTCTTGATCAAGTAAAGTATTATCTATTGAAAAGATTAATATTCTAATCAGGTAAACTACTAATTTTGATAAAAAATATGTTTGAATACCAAAAAGAAAAATTCCAACTAAACTTCTTAATAATCCAAAAAACTTTGCACCATTGAAGCCTAAAGAGGATCTTAAAAGTACCGCAAAAGGCAAGCCAAATTTTTGAGAAGGTCTACCTATCAAATTCGAAAAAATATAAACTAAAAAAGATCCTAAAATTGTACCAAAAAATACAACGAAGGTATTAAGACTATATAATATATATAAAGAAGCAATCAGAGAGAAACCGATTACACTTTGTATGTTTACCGCCCAAAAACAAAAAAGATCTTTCCAATTCCAAGTTTTATAATTTGGATTTACTGTAACCAGATCCCAATTAGAGAGAGAATATTTAACTTTTGGTTGATTCACTAAATTTATCTTAAACTAATAAATTCTACTGTCCATATAAGAGAGTTGGTAACCAGAGTGCAATTTTAGGGAAAATAATAATTAAAACTAAACCTATTACTTGAAGAACCATAAATTGCATCATGCCGTAGTAAATATCTTTTAAATCCCATTCAGGGACTACGCCTTTAAGAAAATAAGCCGACAGGGCTACAGGCGGGGATAGCCAGGCGGTTTGTAAATTAACAGCAACCAAAATTGCAAACCAAGTTAAATTAAACCCTAATGCCTCAACTAAAGGTAATATAATTGGCACTATAATCATCACAATTGGCACCCATTCCAATGGCCATCCTAACAAAAAAATCATAACCATTATCATGGCCAAAATTAAGTACTTATTCATTTCTAAGCCTAATAGAAACTCTGTTAATAGTGTAGGGGTACCTAATCTTGCAAACACTGCTCCAAAAAAGTTTGATGCAGCAACTAAAACCATTATCAATGCTGTAATTTCAAGAGTTTTAACTAAAGCATCTTGTAATTTTGGTAGGGTTAGCTTCCTGTAAGCTATTGAGAGAAGTAAAGCACCCATTGCACCACAACCTGCCGCTTCTGTGGGCGTAGCAAATCCAAATAAAATACTTCCTAAAGCTGCAAAAACTAAAGCTGCAGGCGGAACTAATCCTAAGAAAAATTCAACCCATACTTCTTTCATGCTAGCAGCTCGCATTTCCTCTGGAAGAACAGGACCTAATTTTGGATTAATCATACATCTAATTGTAGTGTAACCAGCATATAAACTTGCAAGAAGAATTCCCGGAATTATAGCTGCAGCAAATAAATCAATTACTGGAATTTCCATGATGGGTCCCATCACAACAAGCATAATACTCGGGGGTATTAATATACCTAAAGTCCCCCCAGCAGTTATAGTCCCTGCTGCTAACCTTACATCATATCCTGATCTATTCATTGACTTAGCAGCCATAATTCCCAAAATTGTAACTGAAGCACCAACAATACCTGTTGCAGCAGCAAAAATCACAGAAACAAATAATACTGCATAATATAAAGATCCTTTTACTTTTGCTAACATCATTTGAAATGAAGAAAATAATCTCTCCATCAAACCTGCTTGCTCCATCATTATCCCCATAAAGACAAAGAGCGGCACAGCGGCGAGTGTTTGTTCGGTCATGACCATAGAGAATTGGAGGGTCATTAGATAAAATACTAGCTTACCAAATCCTAAATAACCAAAAACAAAACCTAAAAAAATTAACGTAAAAGAAATAGGGAAACCAACGAAGATAGCAAAGAGCATTACCCCTACAAGAATAAAACCTAAAATAGCTGGATCTATAAGTTCAGCAATCATTTTTCTTCTCCAGGCCACTCACCTTTAGTGGCAGCCCAATAACTTTTAAATAACTCTGAAATTCCTTGAATTAATAAAAAAATAATTCCAATTAATAAACAGGATTTGATAGGCCACATGTACGGCATCCATGTAGTATCCATACCTTTCTCACCTCTTTGAATAGACTCTCCAACAAATCCAATTGTCATATAAAGAAAAACTAATAAACCTGGAAAATAAAATAAAAGATATAACCAAAAATCTATCTTACCTTGATTTTTAGTTTTAAAATTTCTGTATAAAAAGTCGGCTCTTATATGTACACCTTTAGAAAGGGCATATGCAGCACCTAGCATAAATAATGCTCCATACAAAAAACGACTTATGTCATAAGCCCAAATTGTAGGAGCTAAAAATAATTTTCTAGCAAAAACTTCATAAGTCATCGCAAAAATTAATGGCATTAAAATCCAGCAAACAACATTACCAACCCATTTACTAAATTTATCAATGTTAACTATAGAGCTTGCCATCCATGATGGCATATCTTCTGGCATTTTACCTGAACCACCTCGCCTTTCGGCAATCATTTCATCAGATATATCTAATTTAGTTGGTTCGTCTGCCATATAAATTCTATTAAAAAAATTAGAGCGGACAATTAAGTCCGCTCTAAAATTATATAATTTATGATTAATTACTGATTACTTTAATGTTGCTGCGTGAGCCATTCCTAGCTTCGCATTAGACATTTGAGCACCACTCCAGAATGGAACAGCAATATCAGCAAAGTTTTTCATTGAAGTATAAACTTCATTGAAAAATTTATTTTCTGCAGCATTTTTATTCAAAGATGCTTTTGCAGCAGCCATATATTCTGTGAAATAATCAGAAGGTGTATCTTCCAAAATTACTCCGTGTTGAGTAGTTAACTCTCTTAAAGCTTTACCGTTTTCATAGATTCTGTAACTTAAAGATTTTGCTAATGACGCATTAGCAGCTACTTCAAGAGACTTCTTCTCATGATCAGACATTGCATTGTAAGTTTTTCCAGTAATATAGAAGTCAGCATTTACGACTACTTGGTGTAAACCTTGTAAGTAGTAGTGCTTTAATACTTTTTGGAAACCAAAAGTTAAGTCTGGTTTTGGACAACACCATTCAGCAGCGTCAATTGTGCCTGCTTCTAAAGCTGGAAGAATGTCTCCACCACCCATAGCTACAGATGCAATACCGATGTCTTTGTAAGTTTGTCCTGGAATTCCTGGAGGAGTTCTGAATTTATATTTTCTAAAGTCAGCCATGTCTTTAATTGGTTTAGGAAACCAACCTAAAGCTTCTGGTCCAACTGGTTGAATCATAAATCCTTTAATGTCTCTTCCCATTTCTTTCCATAATTGGTCATATAGTTCTTTACCACCACCGTATTGGAACCAAGATAAGAATGCGATATTATCAATACCTACTCCACCACCAGCTACTGGCGAACCAAATAACATAGCTGCAGGGTGATCTCCTGACCAATAGTGAGTCCATGCGAAACCACAATCGATTAGACCTTTATCAACTGCATCTAAAGTTTCTTTTACACCAACAACAGCTCCTGCAGGTAAAATTTCAAACTTTAGAGATCCAGCTGTTAACGTTGTAACAGTGTCAGTAAAATCCTTTAACATCTTAACTTCATCAGCTTTAGTGTTAAGAACTGTCTGACATTTTAGTGTTTTTGCAGCATTAGCATTTGAAATAAATCCAAATACCATTGCAACTGCAAATAACATTGAAATGATTTTTTTCATTTTTTTCCCTCTCTTTATTTTTAAAAAAATTAGCTTCTCAAATATTGAAATCCAAAACAAGTGCTAATATTGATATTTACAATTTTTTTGCACAGATTTATTACAAAAAAAAAAATTTTCACTTATAAAGGTTCTAAAATATGGATAATTTTGATTTTATAATTCTTGGAGCTGGATCTGCGGGTTGCGTGCTTGCAAATAGGCTGTCAGCAAATCCTAAAAATAAAGTTCTTCTTTTAGAGGCAGGCGGTAAAGATAACTATCCATGGATACACATACCAGTAGGTTATTTTAAAACTATGCACAACCCAAAAACTGACTGGTGTTACAAAACTGAGCCTGATGAAAGTATGAACAATATTTCTATTAGATATCCAAGAGGGAAAACGCTAGGGGGAAGTTCATCTATAAATGGATTGCTTTATATACGTGGTCAAAATAGAGATTATGATGTTTGGAGACAATTAGGAAATACTGGTTGGGGATGGGACGATGTATTACCCTATTTTATTAAAGCTGAAAACCAGGAACGAGGAGAAAATGAATTTCATGGGATTGATGGACCATTATCCGTTTCTGATCAAAGAATTCATCTTCCACTTTTAGATGAGTTTCAAAATGCAGCTGAAGAATTTGGTATACCAAAAACTAAAGATTTTAATACAGGAAATAATCATGGATGTGGTTATTTCCAAGTTACAGAAAAAGATGGTTTTAGATGTAGTACATCAGTTGGATATTTAAATCCTATAAAAAACAGAAAAAATTTAAAAATTATCACTCATGCACACGTCAAAAAAATAATTTTTGAAAATAAAATAGCTAAAGAAGTTGAATTTTGGCAAGGAGATGAGTTAAAAAAAGTAGAAGCTAATAAAGAAATAATATTATCCTCAGGTGCTATTGGTTCACCACAAATTTTACAAGTATCAGGGATTGGAAATATGGAAAAATTAAAAAATCTTGGAATAGAAACAGTGCAAAATTTAAATGGTGTTGGTGAAAATTTGCATGATCATCTTATGTTAAGACCTATTTATAAAATAAATGGTCTTAAATCTTTGAATAAAAAAATTAATAGTCTTTTTGGAAATTTGCTGATTGGACTAGAGTATATTTTTAAAAGAACGGGTCCAATGACTATGGGGGCAAGTCAACTTTGTATGTTTGCTAAAAGTGATTCTTCACTAGAGTTACCTGATTTACAATGGCATGTTCAGCCAATGAGTATGGATACATTAGGTGCAACTAAAAATCATGACTTTCATGCTTTTACTCCCACGGTGTCTAATATAAAACCTACTAGTAGAGGTCATGTCAGTATAGTTGATAAAGATTCAAGGACTTATGCAAAAATAAAACAAAACTACCTATCAACTGATAATGATAGAATGATTGCAGCTAAAGGTCTAAAATTAACTAGAAAAATAATAATGGAGTCTGAAACTTTTAAAAAGTATTCACCAGAAGAATATAGACCAGGAATAAGTATAAATGATGATGAAGAGCTTGTAAAAGAAGCATCAAATTATGCTCAAACAATTTTTCATCCTGTTGGTACTTGTAAAATGGGTCAAGACG
This sequence comes from Pelagibacteraceae bacterium AG-430-E20, assembly GCA_003209915.1. Classification (GTDB taxonomy): domain Bacteria; phylum Pseudomonadota; class Alphaproteobacteria; order Pelagibacterales; family Pelagibacteraceae; genus Pelagibacter. Next base: position 43,242 of record QCOF01000001.1, read on the forward strand.
AAATGTCGGTTGTTGACGAAAAGCTAAGGGTCAGAGGAGTAAAGAATTTAAGAGTAATCGATGCCTCCATAATGCCAAATATAACTTCTGGTAATACTAATGCTCCAACAATAATGATTGCAGAAAAAGGTGCAGACATGATACTACAGCAATAATGTTTGCTGAATTATTTGCTCCTGAACAAATAGCAATCTTAACACAAATAATTTTCATTGATCTAGTTTTAGCTGGAGATAACGCAATCATCATCGGTATGGTTGCATCTAAATTTCCACCGGAACAAAGAAAGAAAGTTATTTTTTGGGGAATCGGTGGTGCTGTAATCTTAAGAATAATATTAACACTTCTTACAGCTTATCTTTTACAGATCACGGGTTTAAGACTTATTGGCGGACTATTACTGCTTTATATCGTTTACAAACTATACGTAGATGTAATCAAAGGATCTGAAAACGAGGAAGACATTAAAGTAGATAATTCCAATTTTTTAAAAGCAATTTGGACAGTGCTGTTAGCTGATTTCACAATGAGTTTAGATAATGTTTTGGGTGTGGCTGGTGCAGCAGGAGACCATTATGGCCTTCTTGTATTTGGTTTAGTTTTGTCAATTATATTGATGGCAACTGCAGCAACTTTAATATCTGGATGGATAAAAAAATACAGATGGATAGCTTGGATAGGATTATTAGCTATATTATTAGTAGCAGTTGAGTTGATTTATACAGATATTAAAATATTGTTCTTGTGATGTATCTTCAAAAAATAAATCTTAAAAATAAGTATGCATTAGTAACTGGTGCTGGAAAAGGTCTTGGAAGAGCATGCTCTATTGCTTTAGCTGAAGCAGGAGCAACTGTAATTGCGCTAAGCAGAACTCAATCTGATTTAAATAAATTAGAAAAAGATATTAAAAAAGTTAAAGGTAAGATCATAAAAATTAAATGTGATGTAATGAACTACCAAGATTTAAAGCAAAAATTAAATAAAATTAAGATTATTGATATTTTAGTTAATAACGCTGGAACAAATATTCCAGAACCTTTTGAAAAAATAAAACAAACTAGTATGAACTATTTAGTAGATTTAAATCTTAAAGCGGCCTTCAATGTAGCTCAGTTAGTTGTAAAAATAATGCTTAAAAATAAAAAAAGACCTGGTTCAATTATTAATATGTCCTCTCAACTTGGTCACGTAGGGATGATTGGAAGAAATGTTTACAATATGACTAAATTTGGAATTGAAGGTTTAACAAAAGGCATGGGTGTTGAGTTGGCAAAAAAAAATATACGAGTAAACTCTGTTGCTCCCACATTTGTTGAAACCCCAATGGTAAAAAAATTTTTTAAAAATAGTAAGTTTAAAAAACTAGTTTTAGGAAAAATTCCAATAGGAAAAGTTGCTACAGAAAGTGATATAGCTACTTCGGTATGCTTTTTAGCTTCCTCAGCAGCGTCAATGATTACAGGTACATCAATAATAATAGATGGTGGATGGACAGCTCAATAATTTATAGAATTTTATTAATCTTTTTATTCTTAATTTCACCAGCTCATACAATTGAATTTCAGGGAAAATTTTTACAAGGTCATTATATACTTGGAAAAACTAACCCTAAAGCAAGAATTTTTGTTGGAAAAAAAGAAGTAAAAGTTTCAAAAGATGGAGATTTCGTTTTTGGAATTGATAGAGATCAAAAATATGATCTTACTTTCACAGAAATCGTAGAAGGAAGAAAAATAACAATTACTAAAAAAGTTCTTAAGCGAAAATATAATATTCAAAGAATTGATGGACTAGCAGAAAGTAAGGTTACCCCGCCTGAATCTGTGTATAAAAGAATTAAAAAAGAAAATAATGCTATTGGGGAAGCAAGGGCAACTAATTCCAATTTACAATTCTTTAAAGAAAAATTTATTATGCCTGTCGAAGGAATTATAAGTGGTGTATATGGTAGTCAAAGAATTTTAAATGGTAAACCTCGATGGCCCCATTATGGAATTGATATTGCTGCTAAAAAAGGAACAATGATTAAATCTACAGCATCTGGAACAGTTACCATGGCGGAAGATGATTTATATTATACAGGAGGAACTGTTATTATGGATCATGGACATGGTATTTCCTCAATATATTCTCATCTAGAGAATGTTCTTGTCTCAGTAGGTGATCAAATAAATCAAGGTGATATTATTGGAACTGTAGGCTCAACAGGTAGATCAACAGGACCTCATTTAGACTTTCGAATTAATTGGTTCCAAACACGTTTAGATCCAATGTCTGTACTAGAATAAACTTTGACTAATTAAATATTAGTTATTCAAAGAAGGTTGTTTTCTCATGTCTTCTTTATTAATACCAGCAACCTTTACAGGTTTTTTCATTGCATCTCTTCTAAATGGTTCACCAAGTTCTTGGTTTAAAATTACCTCAATAAATGTAGTAATTCCCTTTTTTTGGTCCTCGCAAGATTGCTTGATAGCATTAGTAGTTTCTTCCATTGATTTGACTGTTATCCCTTTTAAACCACAAGCATCAGCTACTTTTGCATAACTTAGTTCTGGATCAAGTTCAGTACCGACGAAATTATCATCAAACCACAAAATAGAATTTCGTTTTTCTGCTCCCCATTGATAGTTTCTAAAAATAACCATTGTAATTGAAGGCCATTCTTCTCTAGCACATGAGCTCATTTCATTCATGCTGATACCAAATGCTCCATCACCTGCAAAACCAATTACAGGTGTATCTGGACAGCCAATTTTTGCACCCAAAATTGATGGAAAGCCATATCCACAAGGACCAAACAATCCTGGAGCTAAATACTTTCTTCCTTTTTCAAATGTTGGATAAGCGTTTCCAATTGCACAATTGTTTCCGATGTCACTTGAAATAATTACATCATCAGGCATACCAGCTTGTATTGCTCTCCAAGCTTGTCTAGGAGACATTCTATCTGCGTCTCTTTCTCTTGCCTCTTTGTTCCAAACTGTTCCTTCATCGTCTTCTTCATGATCTAAACTTGATAATTTTTGTAACCATGCTGATTTAGTTTGATGAATTATATCTTTTCTTTTTTGTCTATCTGTATCACCTGCAGTGGGTGAAAGTTGGGCTAATAATTGTTGTGCAACTAGTTTTGCGTCTCCACAAATACCTACTGAAACTTTTTTTGTTAAACCAATACGATCTGAATTCATGTCAACTTGGATAATACTTGCATCTTTTGGCCAATAATCCATGCCATAACCTGGTAAAGTTGAAAAAGGATTTAACCTAGTTCCCAATGCCAAAACAACATCAGCTTGTTTAATTAATTCCATTCCAGCTTTTGAACCATTATAACCTAAAGGTCCTGCTGCTAAAGGATGACTTCCTGGGAAACTATCATTATGTTGATAACCAGAACAAACCGGGGCGTCTAATTTTTCTGCAAGTTTTTTACAATCCTCAATAGCACCTCCAATAACAACACCTGCTCCAGATAAAATTACTGGAAATTTTGCATTAGATAACAAGTCTGCAGCTTTTTTAATTGCATCAACACCTCCTGCTTGTCGTTCCAATCTAACAATTGGAGGAAGGTCAATATCAATGACTTGTGTCCAGTAATCTCTTGGTACGTTGATTTGAGCTGGAGCTGATCCTCGTATAGCTTTTTCTATAACTCTATTTAATACCTCGGCCATTCTAGATGGATCTCTAACTTCCTCTTGATAACAAACCATGTCTTTAAACAAATTCATTTGTTCAACTTCTTGGAAACCACCTTGTCCCATAGTTTTGTTAGCAGCTTGTGGGGTAACTAATAAAAGTGGTGTATGATTCCAATAAGCAGTTTTAATTGGTGTTACTAATCCTGTAATTCCTGGACCATTCTGAGCTATAACCATTGACATTTTTCCTGTAGCTCTTGTGTAACCGTCTGCAATTAATCCACCATTAGTTTCATGAGCAACATCCCAGAATGTAATACCAGCATCTGGAAAAATATCTGAAATTGGCATAAAAGCAGAACCAATAATTCCAAAGGCGTGTTCAATTCCGTGCATTTGTAAAACTTTTACAAAAGCTTCTTCTGTTGTCATTTTTGTCATAAAAATAGAACCTCTCTAATGTGTAAATTTAATACTGTTAAAATTCGTTTGTTAATTTTAGCGATTAATATATAAGATTTTGAAAAATTCAAACAAACAAATCGACACTATATATGGCCACAGACATTATAATTCATGACAAAAAAGATAATGTGGGAGTAGTAGTAATAGAAAAAATCACTCCAAAGCAAGTTTGTTCTTGTTGGATAATGGAAGATGATAGTACAGTAGATATACAATCTTTGGATGAAATTCCTCTAGGACATAAAATTGCGATGGTTGATCTTAATGAAGGTGATACAATTTTAAAATATGGTCACGATATTGGTAAAGTAGTAAAATCAACAAAAAAGGGTGAACATGTGCATGTTCATAATGTAAAAACTAAGAAGTGGTAATAAAATGGAAATTCCAAAAAGTTTTTTAGGTTACAAAAGAGAAAATGGAAGAGCTGGAACAAGAAACCATGTAATTATTCTTCCTGTTGATGACATTTCAAATGCATGTGCTGAAGCCGTTGCAAACAATATTAAAGGGACAATTGCACTCCCGCATTCTTATGGAAGACTTCAATTTGGAGCTGATTTAGAACTTCATTTTAGAACAATGATTGGTACTGGTTGTAACCCCAATGTGGCAGCAGTGATTGTTATTGGAATTGAACCTAAATGGACTAAAAAAATAGTTGATGGAATTGCAAAAACTGGAAAACCAGTTGAAGGATTTCACATTGAGAGAACTGGCGACATCGGTACAACAATGAAAGCCTCAAAAAAAGCGCAAGAATTTGTAATGTGGGCATCTGAAAAACAAAGAGAAGAATGTCCATTAAGTGATTTATGGATATCAGTAAAATGCGGAGAGTCTGATACTACATCAGGTTTAGCAGCTAATCCAACAGTTGGAAATTTGATGGATAAATTAGAACCATTGGGAGTTCATTTGTGCTTTGGTGAAACTTCAGAGCTTACTGGGGCTGAAAAAGTTTGTGCTACAAGAGGAGCTACCAAAGAAGCATCTGAAAAGTTTATGAATACATGGAATGCGTATAATGATTTCATATTAAAGGAAGCTACCGATGATTTATCTGAAAGTCAGCCTACAGCTGGAAACATCGCAGGTGGACTAACTACAATTGAAGAAAAAGCTTTTGGAAACTTTCAAAAAATTGGAAACTGTAAGTTTATTGACGTTCTAGAACCTGCTGAAGAACCAACTAAAGGAAAAGGTTTGTACTTTATGGATACTTCATCAGCCGCAGCTGAATGTGTAACTTTACAAGCAGCCGCCGGTTTCAATATTCATTTATTTCCAACCGGTCAAGGTAATATTGTTGGAAATCCAATTGAACCCGTAGTTAAATTAACAGCAAATCCTTTAACAGTTAAAGGTATGGGTGAACATATTGATTGTGATGTATCAAAAATTCTTTCAAGAGAAATGAATTTATCTGAAGCTGGAGATGAATTAATTAAAACTACTCTTAGAGTAGCCAATGGAAGATTAACGTGCGCTGAAGCTTTGGGTCATAAAGAATTTGTGATGACTAAACTTTATCGAAGTGCCTAATTAGAATTAATTTAATGAGTTATAAAAAGTACTTGGTATTTTTACCAGGTATAATTTTAGCTTTTGTTCTTTACACATTATCTCAAGGAATTAATAACATTATTGGAATTGAGCTTCTGGGGTACGAAAAAAGTCCCATATCTACAGCCATGATTGCTATATTGTTTGGAATTCTATTAGGAAATATATTTCAAATAAGAAATTTATTTCTTAAAGGTTTAAATTTTGCACAGTCAAATATACTTAAATTAGGAATTATTTGTTTAGGAATTCAACTTAAACCGTTTGAATTTTTAGAATTTGGTGCAATCGCAATCCCGTTAATAATTATCTGTATAGTCAGCGTTTTAATAGTAATAAAAGTTTTAGTAAAAAAATTAAATATACCAAGACGAATGTCTTATCTAATTTCAATTGGAAGTACAGTTTGTGGTACTACAGCAATAATGGCAACAGCTCCTGTTATAGGTGCAAAGAAAAATGAAATTTCTTATGCGGTGGCAAATATTACAATATTTGGAATCCTTTCAATGCTTATTTATCCTTACTTTGCAAATTTTTACTTTAATGGAGAGTCTTTATTAGTTGGGTTGTTTTTAGGTACGTCCATACATGAAACTGCTCAAGTTGCTGCTGCAGGACTTATTTATGACCAGCAATTTAATAGTCCAGAAACTTTAAATATCGCAACAGTTACTAAATTAATAAGAAATACCTTTTTAATCATTATGATCCCTTTATTTGCTTTTTTGTACAATCGAGGGCAAGTTAAAGAAAAAAAATACTCTATAATTAGTATTTTTCCATATTTTGTATTAGGTTTCGTTGGCATGATAATCATTAGAAATGTTGGGGATAATATATTTATAACCTCTCAAAATGAGATTTGGGCAAACACAGTGATAAATATAAAATTCTTATCTAAAATATTTTTAACAATGGCTATGGCTGCAATTGGTCTTTCAACAAACTTAAGAGATATAAAAAATATGGGCTACAAACCTTTTGTAGTTGGCTTTGTAGCTATGGCTACAGTTGGATTAATATCGATTACCACAATAGAAGTTTATATAAATTTTTTTAATTAAGACTTAATAAAAATTTTACTTTTTAAATTTGATGCAAAACGTCTTATTAAAGCTGCGCCCACCCCTAAAATAATAGCAAACATAATTGTAAACAAACCATAAAAGAAAGGCATCTCTTTTGAAAAATCAATTATGAATGATGAGAAAAAATTAAGTTCTGTATTTACTGTTGCTTGAATTTTAACTTGAACTTGTTCTGCAAAAAATGTGTCATAAGCAATTGCTATTCCAACAACTAATAATAAAATTGCTAGCAAAGCTCTTAGACCAGAGCTATCAATTCTTTCCCCTAGTTTTTGACCAATTTGAACTCCAATAATTGAACCAATGACCAACATAAGCACTAGAAGTAAATCTATCGATCCATAATTAAAGGAGTGTAAGAAAGTTACAATTACGCTTACAAAAATAGTAACAAATAAAGAAGTTCCAGGAACTAATTTAGTTGGCATTTTAATTATATAAATCATTGCTGGAACTAATATAAAAGCACCACCTATCCCCATAATTGCAGCAATAAAACCAACAATTAAACCAATAATTATGGGCGTAAAAATACTTTCATATAATTTAGATTTTGGAAATCTCATTCTTAGTGGAAGACCATGAATCCAATAATGAACATGTGCTTTTTTTTTTAAAAGAACATTTCTTTTAGCTTGGTCAATTTCTCTGAGACTTTCTACAAGCATTAGTGTTCCTATAATTGCTAAAATATACATATAGGCTAGAGAAATGACGGTATCTATTTTTCCAATACCTTTGAAATAAGAGAATGTAAAAATTCCCAATGAAGTGCCAATCGCACCACCAATTACAATCATAAGTCCCATCTTATAATCAAGTGTATTTTTTAAATAATGTGTAGTGGATCCAGAAACAGATGTTGCTAAAATATTATTAGCTTCATTTGCAACAGCATAAGCAGGAGGAATACCTAAAAAAATTAAAAAAGGGGTCATTAAAAAACCACCTCCGACTCCAAATAATCCTGAAAGAACTCCAACAATTGCACTTAGTAAAAGTATTTCTATAGGATTAACAAATACTTGTGCTATCGGTAAAAAAACGTCCATATAAACTTAAAATGCTGTTAAAAAACAACTTAGTTAAAAGTAACAAAAGTTCCAACTAAAATTACACCCCAGTATGCAAGTAAACTCACTAAAATACCTGCTTTAATATATGATGTTTTAAATCTAGGGAGTTTATGAAAAATTTTTATTTCTGAAAGATGCATCTAACAAGTCCATACACCCAGTAAATAATTTGTCAAATAATTATTTAAATTAAGATAATTTTTTTTGATTAGTAAATTGTTGCACCAAAAACTTTTATCAGATTATCTTCTACACCTAGTACCAATCTTCCTAAGAATTCTCCTGGAAGTTCTTTGTTTGTCTGTTTAATCAAAACAGTGACGTGTTCCCCTCTTCTTAAACATCCAAATGGTTCAAATGTTTCCTGTAAATTAACAATAAGCTTATTATTTGCCCACTGTTTACCTAATTCAACTTCATTTGCTCCAAAAAGCATCTGGGTAGAGAAGTCTCTTGTAAATCCACCATAATCTTTAAGATTAGATGACTTTACTAAGTTATCCCAAATTGGTTTGGCTAATTCGTATATTTCATCATCCGATTTTGATAAAATATCCATAATAATTAATTAGTATTGAATTTAAGAGGCTTTTTTCTTCTCGTTCTCATCAACCATATGGTAAACAGGAACTTTCTCAAGACTAAATTTTCCTGTTTTAGGATCTCTTCTAGAAACTGTTAGGCAATGCCAGTTTTCATCATCAAGTTTCATATGATCTCCTCTATAATAATAACCTGGCCATCTTGTTTCTTCTCTAAACATAGTGTGTTCTGTTACACATTGAGATGTTAGAGCTCTGTGTTTAAGCTCCCAGGCTCTCATAAGTTGATGATAATCTTCAGCCCCTACATTTTCTAGATCTTCTTCCAACCATGTCAAAAGTTCTAAACCTCTTTTTAACATATTAGCATTAGTCATGTAATTGGTAGCTATACCACCAACGTATTCATCCATAATTCGTTGTAAACGCTGTAATCCTTGAATAGGAGAAATATAACTCGGGGATACTGTTCCACCAGTTATTTCATTTTGGGCAACTTTGTAAGTTTCTAGTGGTTTGTAAACTTTAGCTTTAAAATCATCACATTGTTTATCTGATACCTTTAATCCCTCAGCTTTTTTATCCTCGATATATTTAACAGCAGCTTTTGCAGCCAATCTACCTTCTGTAAATGAGCCAGAAGAGAATTTATGTGCGCTTCCACCTACAGTGTCTCCCGCACCAAATAGACCATCGATTGTAAGCATTCTGTTGTATCCCCAAAAATATTCTGGAGGAGATAAATCCTCAGGCCCACTAACCCAAGCTCCTGAACAAGTAGCATGAGAACCCATTACATATGGTTCTGAAGTAGTTAACTCTGGATTAGTATATTTTGGATCAATATTTTGGGATGCCCAAACTACGGCTTGACCTACAGTCATTCCTAAAAAATTCTCCCAGCCTACAGTTTCTAAATGTGGATCTTGGAATGCCTCTGTTGTAACCATTTGAATTGGTCCGCCACCTGCCATAGTTTCTTGAATAAACGCGTGATTTCTTAGACAAGTTGGAGTTGGATGATGATCAATGTATTCACCAACTAATTCTTTAGTTTGGTCATACCATTTCTTCTCATAATTTTCGCCATTAGCATTTTGTGTATAAGTTTTTAAATGCAAGAAGTATGCTCCAACAGGACCATAACCATCTTTAAATCTGCATAAAACAATTCTATTTTCCATTTGTGTCATTTTAGCTCCAGCAGCAATAGGTAATGCATAAGCTGAACCATTACTCCACGGAGCATACCATGTTCTACCCATTCCCTCGCCAACGGCTCTAGGTTTGAATATATGTGAAGCGCCACCTGCTGAAACAATTACTGCTTTCGCTCTAAAAACGTGAAAATCTCCAGTTCTCATATTAAATCCAACAGCACCACCTACTCTATTTTCTTGAGCTTCATCCATTAAAAGATGAGTAATCATAATTCTATTATAAATTTTATCTGCAGATTTTTTTGCTGCCTCTGCAACAATTGGTTTATAACTTTCACCATGTATCATGATCTGCCATTTTCCTTCTCTTAAATATCTTCCAGTTTCTTCGTTCTTCATCATAGGAAGACCCCATTCATCAAACATATGAACAGTGGAGTCTACGTGACGAGCCATGTCGTAACCTAAATCTTCTCTTACCATTCCCATTAAATCATTTCTTGCATATCGAACATGATCTTCGGGTTGATTTTCGCCCCACTGCATTCCCATATAACAATTGATTGCATAAAGACCTTGAGCAACAGCACCACTTCTATCTATGTTAGCTTTTTCAACACAAACAATTTTCATATCTCTACCCCAGTGTCTTGCTTCAAAAGTAGCACCTGTACCTGCCATTCCTCCACCAACGACTAAAATATCACAATCTTCGTAATGTGTTTTATGCTTAGCCATTAATAGTAAACTCCTTTTTTAAAAGAATCTTTTGGAACGCTAGGCAGTTCACCGTCAATGTTAAGTCCCTCTGGCTCAGTATATAATCTTTGAGAATTAATCTCTCCTTGATTAGGTTTATCACCCTCTGCTAACTTAGGTATAAATTTACCCCAAGGCTTAGTTGTTATAGGAGAAACGAAGTCTTTAGTAGTTCCATTCCTAAATTTAATTTTCCAAGAGATAGTCCCCTTTTCTTCTTCTCTTCTAACTCTTACGCTATGACCCATTGGAGCAAAGTCAGCATAACCTCTAACATCAATAGCGTGATTAGGACAAGCTTTCACACATGAATAACACTCCCAACAAAAATTAGGTTCTATATTTTTGGCACGTCTAATATTTTCATCTATGTGCATTATATCTGATGGGCAAATATCTACACAATGACCACAGCCATCGCATCTCGTCATGTATACAAAAGTTGACATATTATTTTTTCTCCTTATTTAAATTTATCATAATTAATAATGTTTAGGTTGCTCTCTTTTTATCCCTAAACCGAATTGTTCAGGTGCATCAGCTGGGGGTGGTAGATTATCTCTTGATCCGTCAGCTTCTGCTAAATTTTTCTGAATTGCTGCTCCAGGTTTATAAAACATATGTGCAAATTTGGACCAATAAATCCCTCCAAATAAAATTAAATTTGCAACAACATATAATGTTAAAAATAAATATGATAATCCAGTTTGTCCGTTAAATTGAGTATAGGACCATACTAAACCAAATGTGGCACAGGCTAACAAAGCCAACACAAATAAATCTGCTTTTATTATTCTATACCATGGATGCGCTTCTGCTGAAACGTCTACTCTTAAAAAAAACCAAAACCAGTATCCTCCAACACAAGTCAGTATTGCACCCACATGCCATATCGTTGACCAAGTAGTTGAGGTTGGTTTGTTAGCACCAGTGTAACAAAAAACTAGTACAGCAGATGCAACCCAAAATAAAATAGTACCATACATACCTAAAACATGTGCCAATCTTCTTTTGCCAAATCCTAGTTCTGATGTAGTGCCGATATCGTATACTGTTGTTTTTGCAACGATAGATACTTTTTCTCCAACACCTAATTCTTTAGTTGCATTAAGTTTTGCTTTTTTTGCGTTATCAAAAAAATAAGTTAAATTTCTATGTGAAATCATTTGGATAATTGTTCCAGCTGCAATCAGAACTATCATAGCAATGATAAAGCCTTGCATTGCAAGGGGTGATATAGTTTCTGCTAAAATTGCAAATGGATTTGTATTTAACATTCTACCCTTAAATTAAATTATTTTGCTCTAATTTAAAAGATTTTCTAATCTAGTTAAATCTTCTAATCAACCTAAACTATTGGTTATTTTGTCCTTAATAACAACTCACAATTTATATTTTCGTTTGTAGTGTTGATTTTTAGGAATTACTGACCTTACGCCCCCTTGGGGATTCTCTACATCGCCTTGTCTTCTTGGTATAAGATGAATGTGACAATGCATAATTGATTGGCCTGAAATTTTTCCTGCATTTGTTCCAATATTAAAACCTCTAACAGTATTATCTTTTTCTAAGATATCTTTTTTAATAACTTTAATCAGATCGTTACATGCAACTAGTTCATCATTAGTTAAATCAAAATAATCACTAAGATGCCTTTTGGGTATAATCAAACAATGGAGATTGGATACAGGATAAGTGTCATAACTTGCATATGCTAATTCATTTTCATGAGCAATTCCGCTAATTTTAGAATTACAAAAAAGACAGGGGTTGTTTGGATCTTTAATCATTTATCTATACCTTGGGTATTTTTTTACTGCCTTTAAATAATGATTATTTAGTAAATGAAATATTTTTAAACTTTTTCTTTTCCACTTAATTTTATCAACAGTCTTTACAGAAGCCACTCCTTTACCAGATCCTATCAGAATAATTTCATCATATTCACTTAAAGTTTTAATTAATATTTCTTTTTTAATGACACTTTTAATTTTAGACTTAAAAAATTTGTAAGTAACTCCTTTATAACAATTGATAGGAGGAGAATATATTTTATTTTTTTTTATAAAAAATATATTTGACGTTCCTGTTTCAAAAATTTTTTTATCTGAACATAGCCCAATATCAGATCTAGAATTATCCATTTTGGATAGATATTTTAAAATCTCTTTATATTTTAAGTTTTTAAATTCTGGTTTTTCTCTTTTTAATTTTACAAGTTTTAAATTAAAATCTAGTTTTGGTTTAACTCTTTTTCTTAAAGAAATTGAAATTATCTTTTTGTTTAATGCTACTCTCAATAGATGGTTATAATTTTTATTAAGATCTATATTTTTTTTAATTAATTTATTGATATCTTTTTTTATTGAGGGTTTATAAATTTTGTATTTTTTTATAGAATTTAACAAATTTTGAATATGCTCTTTAAAAAAAAGTATCTTAGGGGGGGAGTTATAAATCCACATTGTTGTGAATACTCCATAATCTCCCCAAAGATCTTGAAATTCGATTTCTTTAAGATCTTTAAGCCGATAAGATTTTTTTAATAAGTAAGTTACCATTTTCAGTTAAAAAAGATTCAGGATGAAATTGAAATCCATAGATTTTATCAGTGTTATTTTCTAGTGCCATTGCCGAACCTGAAATAGCACATCTCATTGTTATGTCAAAATTTTGCGAGTAAAAAGGTTCTTTCAACTTTAAAGAATGGTAACGACCTACTTTGTATTTATTATTATGTGGAAAAATTGAATTTCTGCTGATAACTTTAATTACAGACTGGAAGCCATGATAAATTTGTTTTTGTTGTATTATTTTGGCACCTTCGGAATATAATATCTGCTGAAATCCTAAGCAGATACCTAATATTCTTTTTCTTCCTTTATAATTATTATAAATTTGGCTAGTGATTGGATAATCTTTTGGTGAACCAGGTCCTGGAGATAAAACAATTGTTGATGCTCTTTTTAAATATTGATTATTAATCTGATTATAATTTGTGCATTTTACTTTGTCGAACAAAGATAACTGATGGACAACGTTATGAGTAAAGGAGTCTTTATGATCGATCACATATATCATTTAAACAAATCAATTAAGGCTTTTGCTTTTATAAAATTTTCATTAAACTCATGATTGGCGTTGCTATCAATGACAACACCCGAGGCGACTGAAATTTCTGAAGTATTTTTAAAATTTAGTATTGAACGTATAATAATGTTAAACCTCATATCTCCATTAAATTTAATGTAACCAAAACTGCCTGTATAAATATTTCTATTTTCTTTTTCTTGCTTATTTAGAAGATTAAGTGTGCTTATTTTAGGACACCCTATTACCGAACCACCAGGCATCATTGATTTAACTATATCAATAGTTTTAGCTTTTTCGTTCAATTTACCTTTTATCAAGCTCACATAGTGAAAAAGGTCCTTATATTCTTCCACAGTTTTTTCTTTTTTAATTTTAACTGATCCTGGAACACAAATACGTGATAAATCACTACGTTCCATATCAACAATCATATTATGTTCCTTAGTCTCCTTAATATTTTTCCTGAAATATTGAAGAGCTTTGCTTTTATTTAAACTTTTATTTTTCGTTAGTGTGCCTGCAATTGGTTTAGTTACTATTGATCTTCCTTTTTTTTCAATTAAAGTTTCTGGAGAGCAGCTTATTACTGAATAATTTTTGTCTTTAATTAAAAAAGCCTCTGGTGCAAGATTGGATTTAGATAATCTACAGAAGAAATCTAAAGGATCTATTTTTGATTTATTTTTATATTTAGTACAAATTTTAATTTGATATGTTTCACCTTGTCTTATTTTTTTTTTAAACTTATTAAAAATTTTTGTGTAATTTTTTCTATTTATATTTATTTTAAATTTTTTGTTTTTATTTTCTATCAGTGGAGCTTTGAAAGATAAAGTTTCATTTAAACTTAATAAAGTTTCAGGTTTATAAAAAATTCCCTTTGGAAAATGAATAGTTTTTTGTTTGGGAAATTTAATTCCAATTAGGTGATTTAATAATTCATAACCAAAAAAACCAATATAAAGATCAGTTTTCTTGATTTTTTTTTTATTGGAAGAAATTGATTTAAAAAAATTAAGTATATTTTTATTAGACAAGATTATTTTTTTTGAAAAATCTGTAAATAAATCAAACCCTTTTGTTGTTTTGTAAATAACGTAAGGTTTTCCTGACGAATTAATATCGTTTAAAATTTTAAAAGTATTCAATTTAACTTGTTTTTAACCTTAATACTGCTTCTTCTTTTATTGGAAGATGAATTATTGCAGCGAAAACTGACAATGCAATTGCTAAATACCACGCATAATCATATGAACCATAAAGATCATGAAATAAACCACCTAGATATGCTCCAAAAAATGAACCTACTTGATGACTTAAAAAGACAATCCCATAAAGTAGCCCTAAATATTTTGTTCCGAACATATGAGCAACTATTCCACTTGTAGCGGGTACCGTTGACAACCACAAGAAACCAAAGCTAGCACCAAAAATAAAAGCATTAATATTACTAGCTGGTAGAAATATGAAAAATATAATTGATAGCCCTCTTAAAGAATAAATTACACTCAAGATAATTTTTTTACTAATTTTAGTTGATAAGTAACCACTCAAAAGTGAACCGATTATATTAAATAATCCAATCAAAGATAATATTGCTGCTGCAGTCCAGCTTTCTAATCCTCTATCAATTACATAAGTTGGAACATGTGTTCCTACCAATGTAATATGAAAACCACAAACAAAAAAACCAGAGACTAAAAGAATATAACTTTTTGAAGCAAATGCCTCTTTAATTGCCTCTAAAGTACTTTGCGAATTTGGTGTTTCAATACTTTGTTCTAAAGATGGAGATCTTACAAAATAAGAAACTATTAAACCTATAAATAAGGCAACAAGAAAAGCAATTAATGTAATTTGCCATCCATTTTCACTTAATGAATACGTTGTTAAAAGTGGAGACAAAAAATATCCAAATGAACCTATTGCTGTGACTAAACTCATTGCAATTGTTCTATTAGATAATGGAAAATGTTTACCAACTATAGCCATAGGGATGCTAATAGCAGTTCCACCTAAACCAATTCCAACCAAAATGCCCATATCTATTTGAAAAAATATTCCTGTATTTGGACCTGCGTAAAGAAAATAAATCCCTGCAATAAAAAAAACAAACGCTAAGGCTATAGCCTTATGTCCACCATATTTATCTGCTATTGCACCAAATATAGGTCCAGTAAGTCCCCACATTAACATTTGTAATCCTATTGAAAGTCCAGCCTCTGTTAATGAAATTCCTAAATCTTCTTTAAAATCCATAAAAAACAAACCAAAAGTTTGTCTAACCCCTAATGATATTAGAACTACCAGACAAGCAGCTATTAAAGTTACTAGAGCTGTTTTGTTTCTAAAGAATTTTTCATTGGCCATAACAAATTATATTAAATGTTTGAGAGCTTGCTTTATATCTGCGATAAGGTCGCTAGGATCTTCTAATCCAATATGTAATCTCACAAGATGTTCATCTTTTGCTAATTTTAAAAATTTTCGAGTTCCGGTTTCTCTATACTCTTGATGTAAAGCTAAACTTTCAAATCCACCCCAACTATAACCATAACCAAATAATTTTAATGAATTAACAAATTTTCTAACAGAGTTAATATTTTTACATTTTATTTTTAAACCCATTAAACCTGAAGCTCCTGAATAATATTTCTTCCACATTTTAAAATTGTAAGAACCTTTTTTATAAGGATAAAGCAGTTTTATATTTTTAAATTTTGAGAGAAATTTTGCTACTTTCTTTGCATTTTCTCTGTGTCTATCTAGTCTGACATCTAAGGTTCTTAAACCTCTAGTAATCAAATAAGCATCATCAGGACCAAGTCTTAAACCAGTAATCTTCTCTGCAGCCTTGACTTTGGGAAATACTTTTTTATTTACTGCTAAAGATCCTCCCATAACATCAGAATGACCAGAATAATATTTAGTTGCAGAAACAATTGCCATATCAAATCCAAGTTTTATTGGTTTTAAAAAGTATGGTGTTCCCCAAGTGTTATCCATAGCAGTTAAAATTTTATTTTTTTTGGCAATAGAAATTATTTTTCCTAGATCTTGAAAATCAAATGAATTACTTCCTGGATTTTCTACGAAAATTAACTTTGTTTTTTTGGTAATATTTTTTTCTAAAGTTTTAAGATCATGAGGATTATAAAAACTTGTTTTAATATTGAAATCTTTTAAATAATTTTCAGTCAATATTCTTGTTGGACTATAAACTGGATCTGCTGCAATAATTTCATCTCCAGGTCTAGTGACGCTAAAAATTGCCAAAAAAACTGCCCCGAAACCTGTTGGTGTTGTAAAAACATGATAACTTTCCTCAAGCTTAGTTAAAATTTTTTGTAAAATATAAGTAGTTGATGTGCCTTGCCTTGCATAATCATAATGACCACCAATTGGATTTTTTTGAGCTTTAGCCTGAGTTTTTCTTATATCTTTCATTGATTTAAAAATTATCGTGGACGCTCTAACTACCGGAGGGTTTACTGACTGATTATGAAAATCTTTAGCTGTATGCTTAAGAAAAGTCTTAAAAGAGCTACTCATAATAAAATTTGATATGTTTAAAAGACAATGCTATATCCCATGAAAAACGTCAATATAATTAAAATAGGATTGAATGAGTTACCCAAAAAAACACAGAGGTCGAAGAAAACAAGGCTCAAAAAAAAGAAGAGCTAAAAGAAAAAATAAGAAGAAGTAAATCAGCTTCTATTCTTTAATCCACCCACCACCAAGAACTTTATAGCCAAACTGATCTTTGTTATAAAAAACACAAGCTTGTCCAGGTGAAATACCATCCTCTGGCAAAGTTAGATTAACAACACCTGTTTTATTATCTTTTAAATTTATATTAGCTTCCAGTAAATCTCCTGTAGATCTTACTTTTACAAAAATTTTTTTTTCTAAATCTTTATTAGGGGCTAGTAAATTTATATTTTTTAATGAAATTGTTTGTTTTCCGAGTTTTTCTTTTGGACCTACAATGATTTCATTTTTATCAGAATTAATTTTAAGTACATAAAGAGGCTCTTTATCTGAAACCTTTATCCCTTTTCGCTGACCTATTGTAAAATTAATTATACCATCATGAACACCTACAACTTCTCCATTTAAGTTTTTAATATTTCCTTTTTGAAATGAGTCAGGTCTAAATTTTTGTATAACTGATGCGTAATCTCCATTTGGAACAAAACAAATATCTTGGCTGTCTGGTTTATCAGCAACATTTAAATCTAAATTCTTTGCTATCTCTCTAGTTTTATCTTTCAACATTCCACCCAAGGGAAATCTTAAATAATCTAATTGCTCTCTAGTTGTATTGAATAAAAAATAGCTTTGATCTCTTTTCTCATCTATTGCTCTGTACATGTTTGTTGTATTTTTTTCTGTAATACTTTTTACATAGTGACCTGTTACTAAAGCATCAGCATTAAGATCTTTTGATACCTCAAATAAATCTTTAAATTTTACAGTTTGATTACATTGCACACAAGGAATAGGAGTTTCACCTTTTAAATAACTTTCAACAAAATTATCTATTACCCCTTGTTTAAATTTGTCCTGATAATACAAAATTTTATGTTCAATATCTAATTTATTAGCCACTCGTTTTGCATCCATAATATCTTGGCCAGAGCAGCATTGTTTTGAGGCTGCTACTTCTTTACCATCATCGTATAACTTTAAGGTGATACCTATAACGTTATAACCTTCTTTCTTCATCATGCCTGCAACAGTAGAAGAGTCTACACCTCCAGACATAGCTACAACCACAGTAGTATCTGATGGTTTTTTATTAAAACCTAAAGAGTTTAATTCTTCGTTCATAAGGTGGTATTTATACTGATTTACAATATAAGTTAAATTAAATGATTTTAGATTATGAACCAGGCGACAAAGTCACTAATCCGAACAATAAAGAATGGGGAATAGGACAGGTACAATCAATAATAAATGACAAAGTCACTGTGAATTTTGAAAATGTAGGTAAAAAAGTAATTAATGCACATAACGTCGAACTAAGAAAGCTTGGTAAATAAAAAAATGGATTTAAAAAAGATTGTTAAGGATTTAATCGAAAGTTTTTTAATTGCAGGAGACTTAGCTATTGAACTAAGAGCAAAAGGTTTAATTAAAGAAATTAAATCAGACAACACACCTGTGAGCAATGGTGATATAGAGGTAAACAAGCTTATTACAAAAGAAATATCTAAGATAACACCAGAAATTCCCATAATTTCTGAAGAAAGTTTGGAAAATAAAGACAAATCAAATTTAAAAAATTTTTGGCTTATTGATCCAATCGATGGAACACACGATTACATAAATGATTTAGAAGAATTTACAATTAATGCTGGATTAATAATGGATAATAAGCCAGTTGCAGGACTAATTAATGCTCCAGCTAAAAAAAGAATGTTTTACTCTTATGGAGAAGGTAATGCATATGAACTTAAAAATGGGAAAGAATTAAATCTCAGTGACAAAATTATAAAAAATACGAGCCCAATTAAATTTATATCATACTCAAATAAAATTAAGCCTGAGATTCAAAAAATTTATGATGATCTGGGCGTGAAGAAAAATATTAAAATGAAAAGTTCCTTAAAATTTTGTGTAGTTGCAACAGGTGAATACGATGGTTATGTTGCAGAACCAAGAGCTTATGAGTGGGATATTGCAGCTGGTCACGCAATTTTAACTCATGCTGGTGGAGAAGTTACCGATTTTAATGGAAATGAAATTTTATATGGCAAACCAAATTTAAAAAATACAAGTCTAATTTTAAAAAGCAAAACTATATTATAATGGATGAACAGTTAAGAATTATATTAATTATAATTGTGTCAGTCTCAATTTTTGGGTTATTAGTTTTTGTTTTTGTAAAAAATTATATTAGAAATAAAATTAATCGTCTTTTAGAAGATGAGGATAAAAACAATTTAGAGTAAATTAATAATTTTTAAAAATTCATCCTTTTCTATATCCATAACTTTTTTTGAGGTTTCAAAATCAAAACCATTTCTTGCCAATAGTGATATATCTTTTTTGTAAAATAAAGTTCTATTATCTTCAGCTCTTGCAGGTCCTATTCTTTTTTTTTTACAAATTTTAATTGCAGAAAAGAAATCTTGATCGCTATTGTCTTCTCTAATTTTATTTACTGTCTCCTTAATAAACTCTTGATTTATTCCTTTTCCCATTAAGTAGTTACGAATTTTATTCAGTGAATTTCCTCTTTGAACCATACTTTTTGCTTTACTTTCAGAGTAAAATTGATCGTTAATAAATTTATTTTTTTCTAAGTCAGATAAAACAATATCGATTAGTTTGTTAACATCTTTTTTTCTTGTGTCAGATGCAGAAAGTTTCATGTATTTTTTTAACAGGTATGTTTTTAGCTGTTGTTTAGAGGGTGCATACTTTTCAACATATGATAATGCAAAACTTCTCATTTCATCTACTGTGACTTGAAGAGTTTTTTTTCTATTTCTTATAGGAATCATGATTAGATTGAATATAATATACTTAAATGATCGAACAAATTTATACTTATTTTACTATTGAAACACTTTATATGTGGATTAATCTAGGAGTTGTACCCTTCTGGCTTATTTTAATCTTTTTTCCACAATCTTACTTATGTAGATTTTTTATAACCTCAATTTTCCCATTTATTTTACTAAGCGGTGCTTATATTTTTATTTTGTATAAATCTTTCCTTAATGGTTACGATTTTAATGGAAATTTTAGTCTTTATTTAGGTTTAAATGAATTATCAAGATTATTTGAAGACTCCTTGTACTTGATGATTTTCTGGACTCATTTCATTGCTATTAATTTATTTGTTGGTGGATGGATTGTTAAAGACTCTCAAAAATTTTCCATTAATAAAATTCTCCTTGCCTTACCATTGATAATGACATATTTGGTGGGTCCGATTGGTATATTTATTTACTGGATAATCAGAATTTTTTACGCGAAAAGAATAAATCTGTATGAATGATCATGTAGATTTTTATTTTGATATAATCAGCCCCTACGCTTTCATTGCGTATAAAAATATTATTAATATTAAAAACATTAAATTTAACTTTAAACCAATTTTACTAGGTGGCCTACATAACTTAGTAGGGATAACAGCTCCAGCTTTCAATAAATTTAAATTAAAAAATATGAAAAATGATTGTGAATTAATTTCAAAAAAAAATAAAATAAATTTTATTTGGAACTCAAATTTTCCAATTAATTCACTTTATATAATGAGGGGCTACTTGTTTGTAGAAGAAAATAAAAAAAATAAATATTTAGAAACTTTTTTTAATGCGTATTGGCAGGATGATATAGATTTAAATATCGAAGATAGTATCATTCAATTATTAAATAATTTAAGTATCGATCATAAACAATTTTTTAAAAGTATTGGTGAACAAGAAATAAAAGATGAATTAAAAAACCTTACTCATGAAGCTTTTGAAAGGGAAATTTTTGGAGCTCCTACTTTTGTTGTTAATAACAAAATTTTTTGGGGACAAGACCGTTTAGAATATGCGATAGATGAATTGACTAGTAATTAAACTATTTTAAATTTACTTTGTCTGATCGCTCCAAATCCACCATCAATATGAGAAACATTTTTAAATCCCATATCTTTTAAAGTTTTTGCTGCGAGTGCAGATCTTAATCCACCTGCACAAAATAAAACCATCTCTTTATTTTGATCAAGCTTTCCCTCTTTAAAATAAGGGCTTTCAGGGTCTAACCAAAATTCAAGCATGCCCCTAGGTATATGATGCGAACCCTCTACTTTTCCATCTCGTTCTAATTCTCTTACGTCCCTGATATCGATTAAATTACATTTTTGGCCATCATACAATTTGAAAGCTTCATCCTTATCAATTGTATTTATTACATCTAAAGCAGCCTGAACTAAAGATTGTGCTGATTTTATGGTCATAATTAATTATACCTACTTATCATGTTTTCAAAAAAATTAAAACCAGTCTTTGTAGAAAATACAAACCTAATAAGAATAGGACCTAAGAGAGATGGTGGTTACGTTTTAGATAAAAGAATTATAAATAAAATAGATCATATTATTACTTGTGGTCTAAGTGATGATTGGGAGTTTGAAAAAAAATTCTATAACATGAATGATAAAGTAAAAATATTAGCTTACGATCATACTGTGGATACAAATTTTTGGATAAGAAGATTTTTTAATGATCTAATTGGTCTGTTTCTACTAAAAAAACTTAGGATTTGGAAAATAATCAAAATATTACAATATATTGATTATCGTAATTTTTTTTCAAAAAAAAATCGGCACTTAAAATTAATGATAAGTGACAAAAATATTTCAAACCAGCAGATAACGATTAAAAAAATTTTAAGCAAAAGAAAAAATGTTTTGCTAAAAGTAGATATAGAAGGTGCAGAATATAAAATTCTAAAGGATATTTTATCCAACTTTAAGAAAATCAATTGTTTAATTATAGAATTTCACTCAGTGAGAGAAAATTTAGATAAAATCTATAATTTTGTAGATAAAATAAAAAATCTTAAATTAATACATATACACGGCAATAACATAAATAAATTAGACTCATCTGGATATCCTTATGCTTTAGAGCTAACTTTCGTAAATTCAAAAAAAATAAAATATAAAAATAAAAAAAATTTAAAAAAATATCCTATTGCAAACATTGATTACCCTAGTGTTAAAAGAAATGAGGATATAAATTTAATTTTTAATTAATTATATTATGAAAAAAGTAAATATTAAGGATAAAAAATTTTTAGTTAAATTATTTATAAAACTTGCAAGGAAATTAGGTTTTGAAATTATTGATCAAAATAATCTCACTTTGCCAACAAACGAAAAAAACCTTAATGATAATTTAAATGTTTTAAATTCAAAAAGCATAAGTCTTCCTTTGGGTGAAGTAAAAGTAACAAGAAAAATAGAGAGTTTGTTAATAATTTTTAGATCTTTTACAAATGAAGATAAGCTTCTTTCTCAAAATAAAAAAAGATTATTTGAAAAAGACAAAAAAGAATACACACTGAGATCACTTCAATCGATTTGTAAAAATATAATTAAAATTCAAGAAGAAATGAAAAATATTAATATTTTTTTAAAAATAATTGATGATAATTCAAACGAAAATATAAAAGAACAAATTAAAGTTATATGTAAAAGATATCAAATTAAGTACGAAATGAGTAATCTTGATAAAAATAAATATGAAAAACAAATGAAATTTTCTAATAATGAAAGAATGCTAGCCCACAACTGTCACATATATGAGTCAAAAGAATATGCTATTAATTCTAATTTTGATTTAATTTATTTTGTTGAAGATGATTATATCCATGAAGATGATGCTTTGTGTGAAATGATATACAGCTATCAAAAAATTTCATCTCAAATAAATAACGAATTAGTATTGTGCCCTTCAGATTATCCTTATTTATATGTAAATACTGAACATACCCAAAATTTAATTGGCTATAAGAGACATTGGAGACAAGTAAACCAAAGCTTGTGCACATATTTAATTTCAAAACAAACTCTAAAAAGATATTGGTCATATTATGAAGATATGTTTTTAAATAATTATGATCCGTACGAAAAACCACTTCATAATTTATATAAAAAAATTTATTGCTTTTCTCCAATGCCTTCTATAAGTCTTCACTTAACAAACATTAATTCAATTTATGGGCTCTCCCCTTTAAAAAATTGGAAAGAACTGTGGGACAAAAATAATTATCAATAGATGAAATTAAATTCTAAAGCGCCAATTTTTGATTTACCGTCAACTTCTAATGAAAAGTATTTTTTAAAAAATTCTGTTGGAAATTACGTCGTTTTATATTTTTATCCAAAAGATGATACTCCTGGATGTACAATTGAAACTAATGAATTTAACAAATTACTGCCTAAATTTAAAAAATTACAATGTGAAGTTTATGGTATTTCAAAAGATAGCTTAAAAAGTCATGATAAATTTAGAGATAAATATAAAATTAAATTTGATTTATTAGCTGACGAAGAATTAAAAGTCCTAAAAAAATATAAAGTATGGCAAAAGAAAAAGTTCATGGGCAGGGAATTCATGGGTGTGGTTAGAACTACATATTTACTAGATAAAAAAGGACAAATAGTAAAGGTTTGGAACAACGTCAAAGCCAAAGACCATGCTATAGAAGTGTTAGAAACTCTTAAAGGTATCGTAAAATAAAAAGGCCCCTTTCGGGGCCTTAACTAACTAGCAAGAGAGAGATATTAAGCTAATTTTGTTTAGTTAGGAGCTCTTCAATGAGATAACGACATGGAGATCGAAGAGCCCCTATATTGCATGCAATTAGTCTCGTATTGCGTATGCGATTACACCTGTTTCAGTTACGTCAGTACCTTTGGACTCAGCCTCTTTACTTAGTCTAATTCCAAATGTTCCTTTCATAACCGAGAACACAATGTATGACACGACAAATACAAAAATGTTAATTGATAGCACACCAATTACTTGTGCACTAAAAGATGCATCAGTATTTGTTAGTGGAACTGCAAGTGTTCCCCAAATTCCAGCAAACATGTGAGCTGGAATTGCACCTACAACATCATCAAGTTTGAAACTGAATAATAATTTAGTTCCAAATACAACGATTAAACCACCAATAGCTCCAATGAAAATTGCAGCTAATGGAGTTGGTGCCAATGGTTCTGCAGTTACTGCAACTAATCCACCGATTGCTCCGTTTAACATTTGTACAACATCTGTTTTACCATATATCAATCTTGTAATTATAGCCGCGGCCATTACACCACCACAAGCAGCAAGATTGGTATTGATAAATATATTTGATACAGCTACTGCATCATCAAATGTTCCAATAGCTAATTGTGATCCACCATTGAATCCAAACCAACCTAACCATAAGATAAATACACCTACAGTTACTAATGGAATTGAAGAAGCAGCAAAAGGTTTAAGCGCTTTAGCTTCACCTTTACTGTCAAATCGTCCTGAACGCGCACCTAGCAACATTATCCCAGCTAGTGCAGCTGCACCACCTGTTGAGTGTACTAAAGTTGAACCAGCGAAATCTGAGAAGCCAAGTTCTGCTAACCAGCCTCCACCCCACTGCCAACCCATTACGATAGGATAAATAATTCCAGCTAAAATTGCTGCGAATAGAAAGAACGGCCAAAGTTTAACTCTTTCAGCCATTGCTCCTGAACAAATTGAAACTGTTGTTGCACAGAAAACCATTTGGAAATACCAGTCAGAACCGTCCGCATATCCAGTATCAACTGAACTTGCATCTGACCATGGAGTAAATGTTCCAATGTATCCACCTTCTGGAATTCCATACGCTAAGTTATATCCAAACAACCAAAACATTATTCCGGCAATTGAGTAAAGACCAATGTTCTTTGCACAAATTACTGAAACACTTTTTGAAGTTACCATACCAGATTCTAGCATCGCAAAACCCGCCGCCATAAACATGACAAGGAAACCACAAATTAGAAATAGTAGTGAATTGAATATAGCTTGAACTTCAGCAGAAACAGTTGTTTCTGCCATTCCTGCACTACTCATGCTTAATAAAAATATTAAACTAAGAAGTGGCGCAGATATTCTTTTTATTAATTTAGTCATAAGACCTCCACTGTTAAGCATGGAGTTATATTTTTTAATAAAATTGAAAACTAACGCTGATTAGGAAAATTGGATATGCAGTATTTGCATATAGAAACAGCCCTAACGTGTATATTCTTACATTAGAGCTGTTAAAAAAAAAGACTATTTATTGAATACTTCTTTTAAAGCTTTTGCTGGTAAAAATTTTACCTTTTGAGAGGCAGCAATTTGAATTTGCTCTCCTGTTCTAGGGTTTCTTCCAACTCTTGCTTTACGTTTTGCTACTTTATATGTACCAAATCCAGCAATTTTTACTGAATCATCACCTTTTAAAGCATCTAAAATAGTGTTGGTAATCGTATCAAATGTTCGTTCTGCATCCGCTTTACTCAAATTTAATGAGCCAGAAAGCTGTGCAATCAGTTGTTTTTTGTTCATTTTAGCTCCGGTTTTGTTGGTTAATATTTATACTTGCCATAAACATTGATAAATCAAGCTTTTTTTTAGTGTTAAAAATTAAAAATACCACAATATCTTGTGAAAATTTAAATAAATGCTGATTTTACTTGATTTTTTGATGATGAGAAAACTTTTATTAACTAAATAAACCTAAATCTTTTAGGTCATTAAAGGTTGTGAAAAACATTAATGATAGCAACAAAAACATACCGATTCGAAAAAATCCCTCTTGTGTTTTTTGTGACAAAGGACGCCCTAAAATACTTTCAAAAGCATAAAACATTAAGTGACCTCCATCAAGCATAGGTATTGGAAACAAATTAATTAGTCCTAAACTGATCGAAATGTAAGCCATCATACTTATAAAAGCTATCACACCAAAGGTTGCAACTTGTCCAGAGATCTTTGCAATTCTAATTGGACCTCCAAGTTGAGAGGTATCCGCTTTTCCCATGATCATTCCACCAATGTATTTTAAAGATGAAGTACTGACGTAATATAATTCATGAGCTGCATGGTATATTGCCTGGGCAGGACCTAATTTTACGTGATTTACTTCATTATTATAAGCCCCAAGTTTTATTCCAACCATTCTTTTATTGATTTTATTACCTAATCCATCCTCACCTTCAACGATGTTAGGTTTAATTTTTAAAATTAATTCATCGTAAGAACGTTTAACTTTGAAATCTATAACGTCTCCTGTGGACATGGAGATAAATTTAGAAACTTCCATGATACTTTGAACTTTATTTCCATCTATTTCTAAAATTATATCTTGATTTTTAAGACCTCCAGTCATTGCTGGGCTATCTTTTTGTACCTCATTTATAACCGCTGGAGTAAAATCTTTACCAATAAAAGTATAAATTGAAAAAAATATAACTAAAGCCAACAAAAAATTAGCTAAAGGTCCACCAAAAACAATTAACGCCCTTTGATACAATGGTTTTAAAGTGAACAATTTTTCTTGTTCTTCTTTACTATATTTTTCTAGTATTTCTTTATGGTCAGCTTGAGAATATACATTTCTATCCCCAAAAAATTTAACATAACCCCCTAGTGGAATTGCACATATTTTCCAACGCGTTCCGTGTTTGTCATTCCAACCAAATAATTCTTTACCAAATCCAATTGAAAAATCAGTAACGCCTACTCCATATTTTCTAGCAAAATAATAGTGACCATATTCGTGAATGAATACCACAACTAAAATTAGAACTAAAAATGGAACAATATAACTAAGCATATCTAATATTTTAAATGAATAATAAATTTTTCACAACCCTCTATTCAATAATAATACTGATACTTTTTGTCTTTACTATTTCAAGCAAATAGACTCTTAGTTCAGGATTTGTTAAATTAGTCTAGTTAATTAAAGAAAGGAAAAACCATGAACTTTGTTGGAACAACAACATATGAAGGAACTAAAAAAGATGCAGATGAATTATACAGTATGTTTAAAGATGATCTTGCAAAATGCACGTCATCATTTGAATGGGCGCATATTCGTGAAGGTAAAATGATTTTTATTGCAAATGTCACTGATGAAGAAAAATTTTATGCCTTATTTGAGGATCAAAGATCTAAAGACTGGAACGCAAAGTTTAATGCTAAAGATGAAGCTTGGAAACTTGAGAAAATAATGTAACCAGTTCAAAATAGATAAATCAATAAGTAGGACAAAATTAACGATGAATAAATATCTTTAATAATTATTATTACGCTAATGAAAGAAGATATTTTTAAATCTCACTTAAAAAAAAAATCACAATCAAAACTCGCATTATCAATTAGCCTTTTTATTGTTCTTTTAACTTCAACTGGATACATCTTTAATTCTAAAGGAGTAATTTTTCTATTCTATATTTCTTGTTTTGTATTTTTCTACAATTTATTAATCCACTTTTTGTTAGAAAAGTTTGATATTTAATCATGATTAAAACACTCATTAAATTAAAGATATTAAAATTTATGTTAATTGGTGGTGTATCAGCAGCTTATACTCTTAAGAGATATTGTGATCAAAAAAATAAAGTAAAAAGTAACAAAGATAAAAAACCTCTGCCTCTCACTCGATAACAATTTTTGTGAACGTTGTTATTCACATCTTCCTTTTTTAATATATATAAACTTATTTATAATTATTATATAAATAAATCATGCCTTCGTTTGATGTAATAAGCAAAATTAATTACCAAGAATTTGATAACGCTTTAGCCAATTGTTTAAGAGAAATTAGTAATCGATATGATTTTAAAGGACTTCACATTACAATTGAGCGAAAAGACAAAACGATTACAACTACTGCACCTGACGAATTAAAATTAAAACAAGTTAATGAATTGCTGCAAACCCATTTAGTTAGAAGAAAAGTAGATCCTAGAGTATCAGAAGTTAAAAGCTCTGAGGGTGCATCTGGAGGATCGATTAGACAAGTAAGTGAATTGAAAGAAGGAATTAGTCAGGAAAATGCTAAAAAAGTTATAGCTGATATAAAAAAGCTTAAGCTAAAAATACAAATTAAAATTCAAGGTGAAGAATTAAGAGTGGATGGTAAAAAGAAAGATGATCTTCAAGAAGCAATGAATGCCATAAAATCCATTGATATAGGTCTTCCAATAGATTTTGGAAACTTTAGAGATTAATTCTTGATCAAACTATTCATTGTATTTGGTTTAAAAAGATATAAGCATCCATCATAAATACTTAATATATACCTTTCCCTATCCTAATGAATTTCTCAAATCTACAAATCGAAAATAAGCTTAAAAAGTCAATCGAGCTTGCTGATTTTAAAACTCCAACTCCAATTCAAAGTCAATCAATTCCAATAAGTCTTGAGGGTAGAGATATTTTGGGAACTGCTCAAACTGGAACCGGTAAAACTTTAGCCTTTACCATCCCAATGATTAATAAATTAATTAAAGATAAACAGGCAATGGCTTTAATTGTTTGTCCTACAAGAGAACTTGCAACACAGGTAATGGCAACTGTTTTAAAATTAAATGTTAGAGAAATAGGAATTGGTAATGCTCTTTTAATTGGTGGTGAGAGTATGCAAAAACAACTTAGAAAGTTAGGCAAACGTGCAAGGATAATCGTTGGAACCCCTGGAAGAATTAATGATCATTTAAAGAGAAAAAGTTTAGATTTATCTAAAGTTAATTATTTAGTTTTAGATGAGACTGATCGAATGCTTGATATGGGATTTACTCCTCAAATAGAACAGATTTTAAATTTTGTCCCAAAAGAACATCAAACATTATTATTTTCAGCAACGCTTCCAAACAATATATTAAAAATATCTCAAAGATATTTAAATAATCCTGAGAGAATATCTGTTGGATCTTTATCAGCCCCAATTGATAAAATTAAACAAGAAACATATGAAGTTTCGCAGGACAAAAAATATCATGAACTAATCAATCAACTTGTAGAGAGAAGTGGATCCATTTTAGTATTTGTTAAAACTAAACATGGTGCAGATAAAATAGTTAAAAGATTAAAATATGATGGTCATAAAGCTGATGCTATTCATGGAAACTTAAGACAAAGTAAACGAGATAGAGTTATCAATGGATTTAGAAATGGACACAGTCGTATCCTAATTGCAACTGATGTTGCAGCACGGGGATTAGATATCCCAGTTATCAAACATGTTATTAATTACGATCTACCACAAGTTCCAGAGGATTATGTTCATCGAATAGGAAGAACCGGTAGAGCTGGTAAAGAGGGTTCCGCTTTAACCTTTTTAACTCCAAATGATCGATCCATGTGGAATTCTATAAGTAAATTAATAGATCCAAATTATAAACCACCTCAAAGAGATAGGGGTCAAAAGAAAAGTTTTAGAGGTGGTAAAAAAGGTAAGGCTCCATTTAACAAAAAAAGAAAATTTAATGATAACAAAAAAGGTAGCTTCAGGGATAAAAAGAAGTTCTTTAAAAGAGATGATGATAAAAAATCTAATTTTAAAGGCAAAAAGAAATTCTTTAAAAAAGATGAAGATAAAAAATCAAAATTTAAGGACAAGAAAAAATCTTTTGGCTTTACCAATAATCCTAAATATTTTGGTAAAAAAACAGATGATGTAATTGAAAAAGACGACAAAAGATCCTCTTTTAAAGGAAGAAAAAAATTCAAAAAAAGACAAAGACCTAAAAAATTTTCATTTAAAAAACATAAAAAGAAATAAGATCTAATTAGAAATCTTTTGGATCAATGAGGCTGTATTGTTTGTTGGTTTATTCACATCCTTTGAAACCTCATGAAAAACAAGATCAGGAACTTTACGTTCATTCAAAAAAGTTGAGCCCTGTAGCTCTAAATTCAAATAACGATTAACATCTGCTTGATTTAGAATAACCGGTTGTCGGTGATGAATTTCTTTAATATTTTCTTTTGCCTCTTCTGTAATTAAACAAAATTGATCCTGTTCAAAAATACCAGCAAAATAAATTATATTAGTATCTTTTCTAACAAAGTAATGAGGAGTTTTTTCATTCTCTTCCCTCTTCCATTCATAAAAACCATCTGCAACAGCAACACATCGATGATTTTTTATCAGTTTTTTAAATGAAACCTTTTCATCAATTGTCTCTAATCTTGCATTTATCAAAGCTTTGAATTCTTTATTTTTTGCCCAACTAGGCACTAATCCCCACTTTAAAGATTCTAAAGTATTTCCGTTTTTATATTTTTTGATAACTGGAAGTTTTTGATAAGGATGAGCATTATAATTTTCTGTATCCTCAACTTGAATAGCAGACTTTACTAATGAGGAAGTTTTAGTAACTGGGTTTTTAACAACATATCTTCCACACATTATATTGATTGCTGTTGAATTAATTCTTCTATTCTTCTTATCATAATTTCTGGTGATTGCATTGAAGGGTGTATTTCTTTTGCCTGCTGATAACTAAAAATTGCTTTTTCATAATTTTTCAATTGTATATTAACTAATCCCTGTCCCGCTAAAGCACCAAAATGTCTTGCCTCTAATGCTAACACTTTATCAATATCATCTTGAGATTTTTCAAATTCACCCATCATATAAAAAACTGTAGCTCGTTTATTCCATGCTTCAGCCCAATTTTGATCAAGATTGATAACCTCTGTAAAAATCTCTATTGCTTTATTTAGTTGCTGATTTCTTACAAACTGTGAGCCTTCCTCTAACCTTGCAGTAAGCTTTGCATCACTTGGATGTGTACTCCAAATTTTCCAAATTTCTTGTTCAACAATTGATGCTATTTTTGCCTTATTAACCTTTAATTCATTAAATAACTGATTAAGCCTTATGTCTCTTTCATTTGCAAAGGTAATTGTCTGCGAAAATAAATAAAACACCAATATTAAAAAAAGCTTCTTCATATTTAAATATTATCAAAAAAAGGATTTAGAGTCTTTGGTCTTAAGTGTCTTGGTTGTTTTTTTTACAACTATAAAATGAAATATCTTTCTCTTTTTCATCAGAGTTTATTTTTTTGGTGATTTCATGGATAAACTCTCCAGTGCTTCTAGTAAAGACCGCAGACTCAGAATAATTTCGTTCTTGATCAAAAGCTTGTATCAAAATTATATCTTTATTAGATATTTTTACTTCCAAATTAATCTTGTTAATAAATTTTGACAAATTTTCGATAATTAAGATATCTGGATTTTTTGCGATTATTTTTAAACTTTTAAGATTTTCTCTTTTAATTTGATTATTCGTAAAAGAAACAAAATTATGTTCTGCGTTTTTAATAATAACTTTTTCAAACTTACAATTAAGATCTAAATCTGTTTTAACTGAAATATTAATATTTTTTGCATAAACATTGCTAGTTAAAATAAAAGTAATTATCAAAATAAAATATTTCATAAAATATTATTTAAAAATTTCATTTAATGGGGTAATTTGGCCAATTTTAAAAACAAGTGCATCCTCTTTTTTAAAGCCATATTTCTCTGCATTATCTCTAAATCGATCTCTTGGTTCCATAATTGGCTCTAACGATAATACAAAAGTACCCCAATGCATACCAATTACTTTTTTACTTTTTAAATCTCTAGAAATCTGAAGCGCCTCTTCAGGGCTAGTGTGATAAGATGATTTATCTTTATATGGGGTTATTGGATAAAAATTATACGCTCCAATATTTATAATATTAATATCTATTGGACCATATTTTTCACCTATCTCTTTATAAACATTTCCAACTCCAGTATCACAAGCGAATAAAATTTTTTTACCATCATATTCAATTAAAAAATTTCCCCATAAGGTTTTGTTGGTATCTGTTAAACTACGTTTAGACCAATGAACCGCTGGTAGAAATGTTATTTTCATTTTTTCATTAATGATAATTTCTTCATACCAATCCATTTCATTAACATCGCTGTATCCATTTCTTTTAAAATACTTACCTAGCTTTAAAGGAGCCATTACTTTGGTATTTTTGAAAGGAAATCTTCTGATTGTCATCATATCTTGGTGATCATAATGATTATGGGTTAGTAAAAAAATATCTACAGGAGGGATTTCTTTTAAATTTAAAGCTGGTTCAGTAAATCTTTTTGGTCCAAATATTAACGGTCCTGCATTTTTAGAAAAAACAGGGTCAGTTATAATTGTTGTATTCCCTAATTTTATCAAAAAAGTTGCGTGCCCTATCCATCCAATATAATCACCATCTTTATATTTTTTGATATCAACTAATACTTGTTCCTTATCTACAACATGATCCTTTGGAACAGTCATATTGAGTTTCTTTTTTTCTTTATTAAATACTTTAAAAGACCATTTAAAATTTCGATCAACTTTTGGGGAACCTAAAGGGTTTCTAAAAGTGCCGTCTGGTAAATGATGATAGGGTATTTTATCCATATAAATATAAAATTAATAATAAATGATAAATTTATAAAATTATAAATTTTTTTTTTTATCTAAAATAGCAATAATACTTTTTTGAATATTTTCACTTATTTTAATTGTTCCTTGCTGGTTAGGGTGTATTCCGTCTTGTTGATTTAAACTTGGGTTAAGTGCCACACCCTCTAAAAGAAAAGGTATAAATTGTAAATTATGCTTCTTGGATAATTTTGGATAGATCGCATCAAAGTCTTTCTTATATTTTGTTCCATGCGTTGTTGGAGCAATCATGCCAGCTAAAATTATTTCTATTTCTTTTTCTTTTGCAATTTTTATTATTTGTTCTAAATTTTTTTTTGTTTCATCTGGCTGAATTCCTCTAAGCATATCATTTGCGCCCATTCCTAAAATAATAAGATCTATCCCTGGATCTGATAAACTCCACTCTGCCCTATTTAATCCACCTGAAGATGTGCTGCCTGAAACACTTCCATTTATAACTTGAATATTAAATCCAGCTTGTTTTAAATTATTCTCTAAAACTGAGGATAAATGATGTTCTTTAGGTAAGCCATAACCAGCCATTAAGCTGTCTCCGAATAATACTACCTTTTCTATTGCACTTGCATTTATGTGCACTAGAAAGATTAACAAAATTTTTATAAATAAACTTTTATTCATGTCTACACTTCTAAGATTAAAAAAAATAAATCTTAAATATCAAACTGGCAAAGACAATATCAGAGTTTTAAAAAATATAGATTTAAATATTAAGAAAAAAGAAACTGTTTCAGTTGTTGGTGAAAGTGGTTCAGGAAAAACTAGTTTAATAATGCTAGTTGGTGGATTGGAGAAGCCAACCTCTGGAAAGATTATTTTTCAAAATCAAGAAATTACAAGCCTTAATGAGGATGAAGTATCAGAAATTAGAAAGAAAAATATTGGAATTGTATTTCAATCATTTTATTTGATCCCAAATTATACCGCAGTTGAAAATGTTGCTTTAACGCTTGAGCTAAATAATTTTAAAAATCCAGAAAAAGAAGCAAAGATTTTGTTAGATCGTTTTGGTTTAAAACATCGTTTTAATAACCTTCCAAGTCAATTATCTGGTGGCGAGCAGCAAAGAGTAGCCATAGCAAGAGCAATTGCTATGAAGCCCGAATTGATTTTAGCTGATGAACCAACTGGTAATTTAGATACCGAGAACTCTACATTGATTTCAAATATATTGTTTAAATATGTAAAAGAAGAAGGTTCTTCTTTAATTATGGTAACCCATGATCCCAAACTTGCAGATAAAGCAAAAAGAAAAATTAAAATTAAAGATGGAAAAATCAAATAACTCTTCAGAATTCAATTTAATACTTAAATATGCTTTAAAAGATTTGAGTAGAAATTATCACAAAATCTCAAGCATTATTATAACTCTGTTTATTAGTCTTTTTATTCTAAGTGCTATTTTCACAATCGAAGATAGCTTAAAAAAAGAGCTAAATGATAATGCCAAAGCATTATTAGGTGGAGATTTAGAGATTGATTACAATCGTAATCAAGGAAACTTGGATTTGGTAAATCAAGTTAAAGAGTTTGCAACGGTTTCTCAAATGATTGAATTTAGTACGATGCTCTCAACAACTGGAAGAGAGAGAAATAAATCTTTATTTACAAGAATTAAAACTGTGGATGAAAAATATCCACTTTATGGTGAAGTTGATTATGAGCCAATCGAAGCTTATGAAAGAATGCAAAGGGAGCCAAATACAATTTTAATTAACGAAAGTTTATCAAAAACACTAAATATAAAGATTAATGAGCAAGTTAAAGTTCAAGATCAAAAATTCACCGTCATAGGAATAATTAAATCAGTACCAGATGTAAGCGGATTTGTTGCATTTGGTGATTGGGCCCTAGCTGGCAAACAAACTTTAGAAATTTTAAAACTAAATGGAATAGGAAGTTTTTTAAATTATGAATATAAAGTAAAATTTAACAATTATGATGATCCTGCACAAATTGAAAAAAAAATTGAAAATATTTTCAAAAATGATCAAAAAGTAAAACTTAGATACCCTGAAAATTCAGCAAGTGGTATTAAAAGAATTATTAACAATTTCTCTCAATTTTTATCTCTTGTATCAATAAGTGCAATGTTGATTGCTGGAATTGGAATTGCAAATACTTTATTGTCTTTTATCAATCAAAACAACATGTCAATTGCTGTTAGAAAAGCAGTAGGATTTTATTCTGGAAATATAAAAACACTTTATTATCTTCAATTATTTATTTTACTGTTTGTTATTACTGTAATTTCCTATGGGTCTAGTTTCTTAATTGTTCCAATAGCAGATAAATATTTGTCTGATGGTTTAGGATTAAATGTTTATCCTGTTTTTTCTTTTTTAAATTTTTTCAAAATATTTTTAGTTGGATTGCTGGTCCTTGTGATTTTTTCTATACCAACAATAAGTTCTATTGATCAAGTCAAAGCCTCTAACTTATTTAGGAATGTGTTTCAAAATTTACAGTTTTACTATTCAAAAAAATCGGTCGCAGTAAGCTTTGTTTTATTATCTATTTTAATTATATTATTTACAATTGGCACCGAACAACCAAGTTATAGTTTAGGATATTTTGTAGCTTTTTTTGTATGTTTAATAGTTTTTTTCTTGCTTTCAAAATTAATTATTTTTTTTC
Source organism: Pelagibacteraceae bacterium AG-430-E20 (assembly GCA_003209915.1). Taxonomy (GTDB): domain Bacteria; phylum Pseudomonadota; class Alphaproteobacteria; order Pelagibacterales; family Pelagibacteraceae; genus Pelagibacter. The sequence continues at coordinate 78,331 of QCOF01000001.1, forward strand.
TAAAGAAATTTAAATCAAGTTCAATTGTTTCACTTAAAGTCTCAATTAAAAATATTACTCAAACAAAAAGTATTACTCCTATTACTGTAATGTCTTTAGGGTTAGGAGTTACTTTATTGTTAACTTTGGCTTTAGTGGGCACTAACTTTAAAAGAGAAATTGCTAAGTCTATCCCTGATATTGCGCCAGATTATTTTTTTGTTGGTATTCAAAAAGGAGAGCGAGAAAAATTTGAACAAGGTATTTTAAATATGGATAAAGATGCAAATATTGAAATAGTCCCAATGGTATCATCTGGTATTGTAAAAATTAACGGAGTTGATCCTAATACATTCATCAAGCCTGATAATGATAGTTATTGGGTAATTGGAAGTGAAAGAAGATCATCCTGGGTAGAAAATATTCCAAAAGATAATCCAATCTTAGAGGGGGAATGGTGGGATTTATCTAAGCCAAATCAGTTACAAATATCCTTGGATGCTAAAGTTGCAAAAGATTTTAATATTCAATTAGGTGATATTTTTACTTTAAACTTATATGGGCGAGAAATTGATGGAGAAGTAATTAATTTTAGAGAAGTAGATTACCGAGATCTAAGTATTAATTTTGCAATGCTGTTTAACCCCCAATTTGCTAAGCAAATTCCACATGAATACTTAGCAACAGCTAAATTTAATTCTGATAAATTTGATGAAACAGAAATGTTGGAAATAATGCCAAGTTTATCAATGATTAAAATTGCAGATTATCTCTTAAAAGTAACTGCAGTTTTAAACAAAGTATTTATTGCTGTTACTTTAATTTCTGCTGTAACAATTATTATTGGCTTAATTGTAATATCAAGTGCAATTATGGTTCAGGGAAAAATTAAAGAATATCAAAATCTAGTTTTTAAAATCTTAGGTTTTTCAAAAAAACAAATTATTTTCTCATCTTTAATTGAATTCATTATTATTTTCATGTCTGTAATTTTGATTGCAACATTTTTTGCAGTAATAGGGTCTAAGTTTATTATGGAAAATATATTTGAACTAGTTTGGCAGTTTGACTTTAAAGTTTTAATTTATTTAGGTTTTTCTATTGGGTTGGTTACTTTGATATTGATTTTAATTACCAATTTAAGATATTTAAATCCTAAAATCTATCCACTTATAAGAAATCAATAATCTTTGTTAGAATATATGTTTATAAAAAGTCAAAAATTAGCTTTGAGCTAGTAATAAAAATTAAAGCATACAAAATATTATAAAATAATTTTTCTTCAATTATCCTTAGGAGTTGATAACCAATTAAAATTCCAATAAGTGCAACAGGAAACAAAATTAATGATTGCTTGAATGTTTCAAGGTTCATCATCGATAAATTTATATAAAGAGGAAGTTTAATTAAATTTACAAAAGTAAAAAAAATAATTCTAGTTCCAACATAAATTTCTTTTTTCATTCTCAAAGGAAGTAAATAAATACTAGTCGGTGTACCGCCCGCATGAACACTGAAACTAGTAAAACCTGCTATGGTTGAACAAATTCCACCTTTCAATAAATTTTTTTCTGACTTTGCTTCTTTATTTTTTTTAAAAAAGAAATAATGACCTGCAAACAAAAATCCCATCAAACCAATTATAAATTTTAGTAATTCTTCAGAAAAATATGAAAAGGTAAGTGATCCAATAATTATACCAATGGCTGCAAAAGGAACTATTAATTTTAAAGTCCCTAAATCAAATTCTTTTCTATACTTATAGGTTGCTATAAAGTCTGAAAATATCAGAATTGGTAAAATAATTCCTAGTGCTGTTGTTAAAGGCATTGAAATGGTCATTAAAGGAATTGAAATGAGCGCTATAGATCCACCTAGACCAGATTTAGCTATTCCAAATAAAACTATTGCAGGAAAAACAGTAAAAAAAAATAATAGATTTAATTCCATCGTTTTAAAGAATTCAGTAATTTTGATCCTAGAGGACTTATTGGTTTTTGAAGTATAATTTCTTTTCCGGTTTTATCTTTTACAAGTTTTAACAATTTGGTAGCCAAACCTTGCTTTCTAAATAATGGATTTACAAAGATATATTCGACTTCACCGATACTGTTAAATCTTACAAATCCTAATGTTGTATTTTCATTTTTAAAGGTAAAAACCCCATCAGATTCATCTATTTTATATTTTGAAAGATCAATTTTTGCCATTAGATCTAGTAATTTAAGAGTAAAAGAACAACTGCTATAACTACTATTATGGAACTAACAACAATATAATTGAGTTTAATATTTAGTTTTTTTTCAAAGAATTCAGTGATTTTTTCCCAAAACAAAACGATTAAAAAAATAAGAATGGCTGGAATTATATATTTTATCATATTTTAGGAATTACTATCACTAACGTAAACAGAAACTCCTCTGGAGTTTAAATCAACATCAAACTTTTTATGTAAAGGTGGAAAGGCTCTTTGTGAACAATCAAATCTGTCACATGTTCTGCAAGATACCCCTATTGGTATTTCTGAAGATTTATCATTTATATTTACGTTTTCAGTATAAACAAATTCTTTTGCATATTTTGCCTCACAACCAAGACCAATAGATAAAACACTTTTAGCTTGCCCAAATCTTCCAATTCCTTTTTCAACAGTTCTTGCAATACAAACATATTTTTCTCCATTATTCATTTTACTTACTGCTGCCTGGATAACGCCTGGTCGCGTGAATGCAGAATAAACATTCCATCTAGGACAAGCGCCACCATATCTTGGAATATCTATTCCTGACAATGAAAATCTTTTAGAAATATTCCCAGCCATATCCACTCTTAAAAAATGAAAAGGAATTCCAGGAAGTTTTGGATCTTGCAAACATGTTACTCGGTGCGCAACTTGTTCAAAGGATGTTGCAAATGTATTTTGTAATAATTCTAAGTCGTATTTAAGTTTTTTACACTCCGCATGAAATAATTTATAAGGCATTAAAATTGCAGCAGCACAATAATTTAACAAAGCAACTTTTGTTAATTTTTTAGATTCTTCAGATGGAAAATTAAATCCTGATAAATAATTATCTATTTCTTTACTCGCTCCTTCTTGAGCTATTTGAGCGGCAGCGTGTAATTTTTTAGTCTCTAAAGAACTATAATCGCTTAATAAAAGTTCTTTTTTATTTTTTTTGTAAATTTTTGAAAAAGGTTTTTTCTCATCAGGGATTACATCTTTTACTGTTATAGAATACTCACTATATAAATATTCACAAAGTGAAATATATCTAGTTCGATTATTTTTTTGGATTTTATCAAAAACATTATTTGCAAATTCTTCTAATTTTGGAAAGTAATTTTTATTGTCCTGTAAAAAGTCAGAGATTACTTCACCTGGAAAAGAATTTTTTCTATTGTCTACTATTTTTCCAGAAAGTGTTTCAATCTTATTTATTAATTCATGATCTTTTTTCTTTAAAATATCTCCTAATCTAACTATTGCTTTTCCAATTTTTGGGTTTGTGCTAACTAAATCTTTTACTTCAGGTCCTAAAATATCTAAATCCTCAAACAAACTATCATCTAGAATTTCTGAGATTGTGTTTTGAAGATTAATGTCAGTTTTTGATGTAAGGTCAGATAGTTGAATATTTAACTTTTCACAGACATTTAAAAGTAAATCACCATCAATTTTTCTTTTACCACTCTCGATTAAATTTAAATAACTAGGAGAAATGTTTAAATCTTCAGCTAATTTGTTTGCTTGAAGTCCAAGTTGTCTTCTAAATGCCTTGATTTTTGGGCCTATTTTTAGATTTATTTGACTCATTTTACTTTTTGTAAATTTTGTAAATTTATTTTTACATTTTTTTTATAGCATTTACAAGCTTTTTGTCATTTTTTATAGCTTTTGTAAATTTAGTAAATTATAAGGTTTACATGAACAAAAAAATCAAAAATAACGAAAATGAAGCTCAAATCATCAGAAAAGAAGATTTAGATCGTCATAATAGTAGAGGTATCTACATGAGAGATGATCACTGTGATTGGGGTTCAAGTGGAATGAACGATCTTATCGAAACTTCAAGCGATAATAATTAGTTTTTTTTACTTAAATTTATTTTCCGAAATTATAGCTGAATAAGGAGCATATGAGCGCTGAGAAAATTATAGATCAAGTAAATAACATAACTTCATTTGATAGTGAATTCACAAAACAAGACGTTGAGCGATTAAGAGGTTCAATTAAGATTGAATATTCTTTATGTAAACAATTATCTCTAAAATTAAGAAAATTACTAAATGATGAAAATTATGTTAATACTCTTGGTTGCATGTCGGGTAACCACGCAGTTCAACATGCTAAAGCAGGATTAAAAGCTATATACCTCAGTGGTTGGCAAGTAGCTGCTGATGCAAACACAGCTGGTGAGATGTATCCAGACCAATCACTTTATCCTTATGATAGTGCCCCTAAATTAGTTGAGTCAATAAATAACGCTTTGTTAAGAGCAGATCAAATTCAGCATATGGAAATTGCTGATGGAGATATGACTAAAGAAAACAAGATAGACTATATGCTGCCAATCATTGCAGATGGAGAAGCCGGTTTTGGAGGTCCATTAAATGTTTTTGAACTTACTAAAAAATTTATTAAAGCTGGTGTAGCAGGTGTTCATTTTGAAGATCAATTAGCGAGTGAAAAAAAATGTGGACATATGGGTGGTAAAGTTCTTATTCCAACAGGATCAGCAGTAAAAAATTTAAAGGCTGCAAGACTTGCAGCAGATATCGCTGATGTTCCATTAGTAATTTGTGCAAGAACTGATGCCAATGCTGCAAAACTTATTACTAATGATTATGATGAAAATGATAAACCATTTTTGACCGGTGAAAGATCACCAGAAGGTTTTCATTATGTAAAACATGGAATTGATCAAGCCATTTCAAGAGGTTTAGCTTATGCTCCATATTGTGATTTAATTTGGTGCGAAACAGCCACTCCTAACTTAGAAGAAGCTAAAAAATTTGCTGATGCAATTCATGCAAAATATCCGGGACAAATGTTAGCTTACAATTGCTCTCCTTCTTTTAATTGGAAAAAACATTTAAGTGACGATGAAATAGCGTCATTTCAAAAAGAGATTTCTAAAATGGGTTATAAATTTCAGTTCATTACTTTAGCAGGATTTCATACACAAAATATTGCAATTTTTGAACTTGCTGAAAAATATAGAAAAGAAGGTATGTCTGCTTACTCAAGAATCCAGGAACAAGAATTCGCAAGAGAAAAAGATGGTTATACCAGTGTGAAACACCAAAGAGAAGTTGGTACATCTTATTTCGATGCAGTATCAAATACTATTAGCAGTGGTCAAAGCTCAACAAACGCAATGACTGGCTCTACAGAGTCGGAACAATTTTAAAAAATAATAACTCTCTCTCATATTTTTATAGCCCTTAAATGGGCTATAAATGTCTTGAATTTCTTTACAAAATTTACACCGTCTGTTAAGCATTTTTCAAAATGACTGATAAAAACTTTGGTTTTGGGACACAAATTAGAAAATCTCCTTATTTTGACTCAACAGTAAAATGGGGCGCAACTGGTTTTTCAGTTTACAATCACATGTATATTCCTAGAGATTTTGGTGATCCTGAGCAAAATTTTTGGAATTTGATTGAAAAATCAATTCTTTGTGATGTTGCTGTTGAAAGACAAGTAGAAATTACTGGACCAGATGCACACAAATTCACTCAACTCTTAACTCCTAGAGATCTTTCAAATATTTCGATTGGTCAATGTAAATATGTTTTAATCACTAATAACGAGGGAGGAATATTAAATGATCCAGTTTTATTAAGATTGGCTGAAAATCATTTTTGGCTTTCCCTTGCAGACAGTGATGTATTGTTGTGGGCCCAAGGTGTTGCTGTTAATTCAGGTTTAAATGTCAATATATCTGAACCCGATGTTTCGCCATTGCAGTTACAAGGTCCTTCTTCTAAAGACATCATGGTTAAACTCTTCGGTGAAAGTATTAAAGATTTAAAATATTACTGGTTTAAAGAATTTGATTTAGATGGCATCCCTTTAATTGTTTCTAGAACAGGCTGGTCAAGTGAATTTGGTTATGAATTATTTTTAAGAGATGGTTCTAAAGGAAATGATCTGTATGAAAAAATAATGAATGCTGGAAAAGATCATGGTCTTCAGCCAGGTCATACCTCTTCTATAAGAAGAATTGAAGGAGGAATGCTGTCTTATCACGCCGATGCTGATATCCATACAAATCCATTTGAATTAGGTTTTGACCGTTTAGTATCCTTAGATAACGATATTGAATTTATAGGAAAGGCTGCTTTAAAAAAAATCAAAGCCGAAGGAATAAAAAGAAAACAAGTGGGCTTAGAGATTAATTGTGAACCACTATCTGGTCCAAACACAACTTTCTGGCCTATCAAAAAAAATAATAATGAAATTGGTAAAGTAACCTCTGCTGTATATTCACCAAGATTAAAAAAAAATATTGCTCTTGCAATGGTGAATATAAAAAACTCTGAGATTGGAACTGATCTTGAAGTTGAAACAAATAAAGGAAAATTTACAGCTAAAATAGTAGAAAAACCTTTTTACGATCCAAAAAAGAAAATTGCCAGTAACTAGGATTTAATTTTATAGCCTTTTTTCAGTAAAACTGATATGGCTGTTACACATATTATTAAAAAAAATACCATCGAACTTACACTGATCCAAATATTGAAATCAGAAACTCCGTAGAACGCATATCTTAAACCATTAATTAAATATACTACCGGATTAAAATAAGTAACAGTTTGCCAAAATTCTGGCAACATATCTAAGGAATATAAACTTCCCCCTAAGAAAACCATTGGTGTAACTACTAAAGTTGGGACAATTGACATTTGTTCAAAGTTAGAACTCATCAAGCCAATTAAAAACCCAAATAAAGCAAAGGTAAAAGCCACAAGAACTAATAGAAAAATCATTAACAATGGATACATCACCTGAACTTCTACAAAAAAAGTAGCTGTAATAAAAATTACTACTCCTACTAATAATGTTTTGGTAGCTCCAGCTCCAACGAAAGCAAGGACAATTTCAAATGTAGAAATTGGTGCTGCCAAAATTTCATACATCGTCCCATTAAATTTTGGAAAAAAAATACCAAACGAAGTATTACTAATTGATTGTGTTAACAAGGTAAGCATCAGTAAACCTGGAACAATAAAAGATCCATAGCTAATTCCATCAATTTTTTCAACATAGCCACCTATAACTGAACCAAAAACAATAAAATATAAAGAGGTTGAAAGAACTGGTGAAAAAAGAGATTGCATCAAAGTTCTTTTAAAACGATCCATTTCATGGAGATACATAGCTCTAAATGCATAATAATTAAATTTCATTATTCTCCTTTACTAAACTAACAAATATCTTTTCTAAAGTAGTTTGTTCAGTTTTTAAATCCTGTAGCTTTAAACCTGCATCTTTTATATCTTTAAGTAAGTTAGTTATCCCAGTACTTTCTGAATTAACATCATAGGTATATTCTACCGTTTTTTTATCTTCACCTATTTCTAAATTATATTTACCTAAACTATCAGGAATTTCGCTTATTTCACTTTGAAGATTTACACTTAACTTTTTCTGACCCATTTTTTTTAGTAATTCTTTTGTTTCATCAATAACAATTATTTCCCCTTGATTAATAACTGCTACCCTATCTGCTATTGCTTCTGCTTCTTCAATATAATGAGTGGTTAGTATTATCGTTACTCCAGTTTTTCTTAAATCTTCAACAACTTTCCACATATCTCTTCTTAACTCAACATCAACTCCTGCTGTTGGTTCATCTAAAAATAATATTGAAGGTTCGTGAGATAATGCCTTTGCAATTAAAACTCTTCTCTTCATTCCTCCAGATAGTTGTCTTAACCTTAGATCTTTTTTATCCCACATACTCAAATCTTTTAAAATTTTTTCTATATGTTTTGGGCTAGGTTTTTTTCCATTTAACCCTCTTGAATAAGAAACGTTATTAAAAACAGTTTCAAATAATTCCAATGTCAACTCTTGAGGGACCAATCCAATTCTAGAACGTGTCTCACGATAATCTTCAATAATATCAAAATTTTCAACTGTTACTTTTCCTGAGGAAGGTGTAACAATACCACAAATGACGCTAATTAAAGTTGTCTTACCCGCACCATTTGGTCCTAAGAGAGCTATAATCTCACCTTTTTTTATATCTAAGTTAACTTTTTTAAGAGCTTCAAATCCGTTATCGTAAACTTTTGAGAGATTGTTAATGGTTATTTGATTAGTAGACATGTGATTTGTGGATATATAGAGACATTTTAATCAATTACAATAACATTAAACTGTGTAGTATTTGATCTATGAAAAAAATTGTAATTACTTTGTTGTTATTTTTTAGCTTTAGCTCAATTTCATTTGGAAAAGGTACAACTTTTACTAATGAGATATTTAATGACGCTCAAGCAAGTGGAAAGACAGTTGTTATTAACTCATGGAATAAAACCTGCGGTACATGTGCTAAGCAAGTAATCATATTAGATCAAGCAAAGAAAGACTTTGAGGATGTTGTTTTTCTAAGTTACGAACAAACTAAAGACAAAGATATAGCTAAACTATTAGATATCGATTACTGGACTACGATTGTTGTTTATAAAAACAATAAAGAAATTTCACGAAGCATTGGTCAAACTAATAAAGAAAAAATCTATTCCCAAATTGCTGGCAACTAACAATCATTAGTTCATTTTAATTTTTAATATTGCAGCAGGTAGAAAAGTTGCGATTAAGAAAGATAAAAATAATAAAGATTGACTAACAAAAGGACTAAATACTTCTGTTGGGACTAACACTCCTACCAATAAACTTTTGGAAAAATCTGGAAATGGAAACATTAAAAATCCTGCAATTAATCCAACTATTATTGAAATATATGCAGTTTTTTCATTAATCTTCTTATTATAAAAACTATAGAAAACAGTTAAAACAAAAGCACAACAAAATAAATCAGCTAGTAAAAATAAATACAAGATATCAAATCCTTTTGAAGCAACAAAAAATACAACAACAGAAATTGCGATAATAAAATATTTAGAAAGTTTTAAATAATCTGTTTTCTTGTCAAAATTAAACGTCGCTTTACCGTCAACCACAAATAAACTAGATATAGCATTTACTAATGTATCTACTGTTGAAATAGTTAACGCCAATCCAAGTACAATTATTAATAATGACAACAATTCAGTCTGATCTTTTAATAATAAAGTAAAAAATCCAAGATCCGGTCTATTAGCTGGATCTATAGAAAAAGATACCATCCCTATAAAGCCCATCAAAAATACAATTGGAACAATAATTAAAAAAGAAATAATCAAACCTTTTTTAAGAGTTTCATAATTTTTAGCTGCATAAACTCTTTGCCAATTACCTTGGTGAAAAAGATTGGTTGCAGCTACAGCAATAAAAAAAGTTAAACCTGCAGTGTAGCTAGGTATATAGGAGGAACTTAATAATTGAGGGTTTTTGCTCTCTATAAAAGAAAAAGAAAAGCTGTCACCACTAAATAATGTAATATATGAAATAGTTATTAATAACAAAATTCCAATAACAAACATTTGAATATTGTCTGTAAATATTGAAGCTCTTAAGCCTCCATATAAAGTGTAAGTCAAAGTTGAAATAATCACTATTAATGCCGTTATCCATAAATCAGTTCCAGATATATAGTTAATTAACACAGCTACTGCAGTAACTTCTGCACACAAGAAAATGAACATATAAAAAATAGTCATTAGCAGAATTAATTTAAATAAACTTTTGCCAAATTTTTGTCTCATGTACTCAATTAAAGATGAACCTTTAGGAAAGTCTTTTCTTATTTTTTTTCCTAAATAAATTAAAAATATCATTGGAAAACCAGTTCCTAGAGCGTAACCAATTACTGCTCCAATTCCACCCCATGTTGATGCAGATGCTGGGCCAAACAAAATCCAAGCACCTAACGCTGATGCAACTAAACTTGTTGTTAGTGAAAATAAACCAATATTTCTTTTTGCTGTTAAATAATTATTAATACCTTGGAATTTTTTTGAATGATCAATTCCAAATATTACAAATATTAAACTAATAGTTATTACTAGTGTTAGTGATGTTGATTGACTTATAAAGTATGTATTATCCATTTTCTCCCTTTCTGAATTACCGGACAGGTTCTTAGGGTATAATCTCAGTCTATAAAGACACCCCTTAAAGAAATATTATTATAATTTTACTTTAAATCAAACAGTAAATGAAAATTGGTTACTTATCTTTATGACTTAGTATTTCAACCATACACTGTGTTGCATAATCTCTCCATTCAGATGAAGTTTTAATCTTCAGGCTATCTAAATGATCTCGATTACTTTGAATATCATCCTTATGTTTTAGTTTATCAGCACCGTCTAAATTTGCTTCCATATTAGATAAATTGCTTTCCATGGCTTTAATCCAACTTTTCCCAAGTTCAACACACTTTTGATCATCTTTTTCATCACAAATTTGCTTAAAAAAATTAAAAATTACATCATCAGTCTTAACAGAGCTGTTCATTAATTACTGGTTACAGGTTCCAATTGACTCTGGTCCACATGTTTGACCATTAGTCCAGGTTGCTCCAATTAAATTGGCGCCATCAAAATTTGCATTTGTTATATTTGAGGATGTAAAATTTGCTTCCATTAAATTTGCGTTTTGAAAATTAGCTTCAATTAAAGTAGCCCCCATAAAATCAACTCTTGTTAAATTTGCACTTGTAAAGTTTGTTTTTTCAAAATTGGCACCAATAGAAACTGTTTCATAAAGATTAGCTCTCACAAATGTAGACTCGGGGAATGTTCCAAATGATAAATTGGAGTTCATCATTATACTTTTATCTAAATTAACCTGAATAAAACTTGCAAAAGATAAGTTAGAATTTGGGAAGTAACTTCCTTGTAAATCTTGTGCGTCAGAAAATCTACAATTTGAATAATCTACACCCTCAGTTAAAGGGTCATCACAAGCTGCGTTTGAATTTGAAATAAAAAATAGACTAAATATAAAGACAAAAACTAAATTTTTCATATTTAAAGTTAACAAATTAAATATGTCAAAACAATGGATGATTAAAATTTTAAAGATAATTTAACAATATTATTTAACAAATATTTAACGTATAAACCTACATTTATGAAAGAATATAATATTGCAGCCATACCAGGAGATGGAATAGGTAAAGAAGTTATACCTGAGGGTCTTAAAGTTTTAAAAGAGGCAGCCCTAAAACATCAATTTAAAATTAATTTCACTGAATATGATTTTGCATCATGTGATTATTATGAAAAGCACGGAAAAATGTTACCTGATGATTGGAAAGAAAAATTAAGTAAACACAATGCTATTTTTTTTGGTGCAGTTGGTATGCCTGATCAAGTTCCTGATCATATTTCATTATGGGGATCACTACTTCAATTTAGAAGAGAATTTGATCAATACATAAATCTAAGGCCAGTTAAACTTTTTCCAGGTGTTAACTCTCCATTAGCTAATAAAAAACCTGGAGATATTGACATGATGATTGTTAGAGAGAACACTGAAGGAGAATATTCATCTGTTGGTGGAAGAATGTATAAAAATACAGATCGTGAAATAGCTATTCAAGAAACAATTATGTCAGCTCATGGAATTGACAGAGTTCAAAAATTTGCTTTTGAATTAGCAAAAATAAGAAAAAGAAAAAAATTAACAAATGCAACAAAATCAAATGGTATTTCAATCACCATGCCATTTTGGGATGAACGTTTTGAAAAAATGAAAAAAAATTATCCTGAAATTAACACTGATCAATTTCACATAGATATTTTGGTAGCAAGATTTGTTTTAAACCCTGAGTGGTTTGATGTAGTTGTGGCCTCAAACCTATTTGGAGATATTTTGTCTGATCTCGGACCGGCTTGTACTGGAACTATTGGAATTGCTCCATCAGGTAATATTAATCCAGAAAATAAATACCCGTCATTGTTTGAGCCGGTACATGGTTCTGCACCTGATATAGCTGGAAAAGGAGTTGCTAATCCAGTTGGACAAATTTGGTCTGGTGCAATGATGTTAGATTATTTGGGGGAAAAAGAAGCTGCAAATTCAATTGTAACAGCTATTGAAAAATCTTTAAAAAATGAAAAAAATAGAACTAAGGATTTAGGCGGTGAAAGCAATACTATTGAATGTTCTAAATCTATATTATCAAGTCTTTAAATTTTAATTTTTATAAATTAATAAAAATTTGTTTGTTACTTAGGATTAAGTTATTCCACCATCAACAACAAAACTTTGCTTTGTACACCCTGATGATTGATCAGATGATAAAAATAATACTAAGCTAGCTACATCATCTGGTTTAAGTTGTCTTTTAATTGCCTGACTATCTAATATAAGTTTTTTATATTTAGGTGTAAGCCAGTGTTTTATCTGTCTTTCAGTGGCAATTGAGCCTGGTATGACAGAATTAGTTCTAATATTGTATTTCCCAAATTCTTGAGCGAAAGATCTAGTTAAACCGACAACAGCTGATTTTGCTGTTTCATAAACAACTTTATCCCCTTCCCCTAACACCCATGATACTGAACTTAGATTAACAATTGATCCCGATTTTATTTTTTTCATACCTTTTACAACTGCTTGTGCAGCAAAAAAATAATGTTTTAAATTAATTCCCATTCTATTTTCCCAATACTTCTCATCAACTTGTTCTGTGGTGTGCCTGTCATCATTTGCAGCACTATTAATTAGACAATGAATTGCGCCTTTTTTGGAAATGATATCTTTAATAATATTTTGTAATTTTTTAACATCCAAAATATTACATTCAATGAATTTAGGAACTTTAAAACCCTTTTTTTTTATCTTTTTTATTAATTTATTGGATGATTTAAGGTCAATGTCTATGAAGTAAACTTCACTTTTTTGTTCACAAAAATATTCTACAATAGTAGCTCCTATCCCTGAACCACCTCCTGAAATAAATACTCTTTTATTTTTTAAATCTGAATATGTTACTTCCATAATTAAAGTCTTTCCTTTGTATTAAAATCAAATAAAGATGTATGTTTTAGATCAAAATATAATTTCATTTCTTTTTCAAGCTCAATCTTAATTGTAGATGGGAACTTTGCTAGAATTTCTTGATTTGAATAGTCTAATGTGACTATTTGTTCATGCCCAATATACTCACTTAAATCAGCTCGAAGATTAATATCAAAGTCATCTTCATTTAATTTTTTGAAATAAATATGCTCTGGTCTAATTCCAAAATATATTTCTTTATTATTTAAATCTGACTTCTCTTTGAAGTCATAATTATTGATTGGAACCTCTAAAGTAGACCCATCAGCAATAAAAGAAATATTATTTGAATTATGGATTATTTTACCTTTAATTAAATTCATCGAAGGAGAACCAATAAAATCTGCCACAAAAGTATTGCTAGGTTTGTTGTAAATGATTTCTGGAGTATCATTTTGCTGAATTACTCCATGGTTCATTATGGCAATTTTTGTCCCTAAACTCATAGCTTCTGTCTGGTCGTGAGTAACATAAACTACTGTAGTTTTTAGTTGTTGATGAAGTTTTTTTATTTCTCTTCTCATTTCTACTCTTAATTTTGCATCCAGATTAGATAATGGTTCGTCAAAAAGAAAAATTCTTGGCTCTCTTACCAAAGCTCTACCAATAGCAACTCTCTGCCTTTGCCCCCCAGATAACTGCGATGGTTTTCTCTCTAATAATTTGTCTACTTGTAAAAATGTTGAAACTTTTTGTAATTGTTCTTCTATTTTTTCTTTTGAAGTTTTGGCTTGTTTAAGGCCAAATATCATATTTTCTTTAACATTCATTGAAGGATAAAGTGCATAAGATTGAAAAACCATCGCAATATTTCTGTCTTTTGGCTCTACTTTACTGACATTATAATCATCTATAAAAACATTTCCTTCATTGATTGTCTCTAAGCCCGCAATAATATTCAATAAAGTTGACTTTCCACATCCAGAGGGTCCTAATAGAACCAAAAAATTTCCTTCATCAATTTCTAAATTAATTTTTCTTAATACCTCTGTTGTTCCAAAATTTTTTGATAGTTCTTCAATTTTTAAAGTTTTCATGCTTATCCTTTCACAGCTCCTGAAGTTAATCCTCTAATAAAATATTTTCCTGCTAAAACGTATACGATAAGTGTAGGAATACCTGCTATTATAGCTGAGGCCATATCAACATTATACTCTTTAACACTTGTACTTGATAAAACCATATTATTTAAAGCAACTTGAATTGGTGCAGCCTCACCAAATGAAAAAGTTGATCCAAACAAAAAGTCATTCCAAATTTGGGTGAATTGCCAGATAACTGTTACAACTATAATTGGTGCTGAAATAGGTAGTAAAATTTTAAAAAATATTTTAAAAAAACCTGCCCCATCTATTCTTGCAGCTTTCACTAATTCAGTTGGTACAGAAATATAATAATTTCTAAAAAATAAAGTGGTGAATGGAATTCCATAAACTGTGTGAACTAAAACAAGTCCTACAACTGAATTTGATATTCCTAAAGTTCCCAAGGTTCTAGCCATAGGAAGTAATATTGCTTGAAAAGGGATAAAACATCCAAATAATAAAAAAAGAAAAACCCACTGATCTCCTTTAAATCTCCATTTAGTTAAAACATAACCAGTCATTGCTCCTATAAATGTCGAAAAAAATACTGCTGGCACTACCATCTTAATTGAATTCCAAAAATAGGGTCTTAAAAAAGTGTCTCCTGCTCCATAACCTCTTCCACCCCAAGCAACTAACCATGAGTCAAAATTTAACGAACTAGGCCAGGTTAAAAGTGTTCCTTGTCGAATTTCCTCCATTGTTTTAAGAGAAGTGACAACCATTACATAAAGCGGAAAGATAAAATACGAAGCAAAAAGAATTAAAACAAAATACAAAAACCACCTCAAAAACATATTTGTATATTTAGATTTTTGCTCTAATTCTTTATAAGAGGATGATTGAAGATTATCTTGCATTTTCTCTCCTTAGTTCGGAATATAGATAAGGAATTATTACAGCTGCTACCGCCATGAACATCATCATTGCACTCGCTGCAGACAATCCTACTTGACTTTTATGAAATGCAGCCTGTGTCATAAACAAAGCTGGCATAGTAGTTGATATACCTGGTCCACCTTGTGTTAAGGCAACTATAAGGTCATAACTTTTAATCGATATATGAACTAAAATTACAAAGCTGGTGAAAAATACTGGCCTCATCATAGGAAGTAATATCTTCCAATAAACAGTAAATAAACCAGCACCATCAATTTTAGCGGCTTTAACAATTTCATCCTCAACAGATCTTAAACCCGCCAAAAATAAAGCCATTACAAAACCGGCAGATTGCCAAACACCCGCAATAACAATGGTGTAAATGGCCATTTCTCGATTAACTAGCCAGTCAAATGTAAAATTTTCAAACCCCCAATCAATGAACATTTTTTGGATACCAAGTGTAGGGTTTAAAATCCATTTCCAAGCAGTTCCCGTAACAATAAAAGACAAAGCCATTGGGTATAAATAAATTGTCCTTAATACACCTTCAGCTCTAATTTTTTGATCTAGAAAAATAGCTAAAATTATTCCTATAACGATGCAAAATATTAAAAATAATGCAGTGAATACTAATAAATTATCAACTGAAATAAGCCACTTTCTTGATGCCCATAACTTTTCATATTGTCCAAAACCCCATAATTCATATTTAGGTAATATTTTTGAATTTGTAAAAGATATATATAAAGTCCAAAGCACAAAACCATAAACAAACCATCCAATAAGCCCAACTGCGGGAGCCATTACGATTTTAGGTAAATTTTTTTCTAGCCACTTAAACATTAAAATATTTAATTTTGATTTAAAAAAAAAGGCCACTTAATCAAAAGTGGCCTTTTTAATTTTGTATTTTTACATATTTGCTAAAACTGAGTCAGCTAAAGCATTAGCAGCATCTACTGAAGACATATCAGAGTTAAAGTGTTCTGTGATAATATCTTGTAGAGCAGCTTTCATAGTATTTCCTTGAGCCATACCATGAGCAAAACTTGGAACAAGTCCACCTTTTGCACCTGCAGTTTTGATATCTGCATTAGATGTTTTTGCACACTTATCAAATTCATCCATTGATACGTCTAGACGAGCTGGTATTGAACCTTTGTATAAGTTGAAAACTTTTTGAAAGTTTTTACCCATCATTAGTTTTGCCAATAATTGTTGGCCAGCTTGTTTGTCTGGATCACTAGATTTATAAAAAATAAAGCTATCTACGTTATATAAATAACCGTTGTTTGAAGGAGTTGCAGCACAGTAGTAGTCTACACCTGGAACTTTACCAGCAGCTGTAAACTCTCCTTTAGCCCAGTCACCCATGATTTGAAAACCAGCTTTACCTTCGATAACCATACCAGTAGCAACGTTCCAGTCTCTTCCTGGGCTACCTTCGTCAGTATAACTTTGTAGTTTTCTCATTTGATCAAAAACTTTAACAGTAGTTTCACTTCTTAAACAGCTTTCTTTTAAATCTACATAACAATTTTTGTAATAGTTATTGCCGCCTAAACCCATAGCAACTGCTTCAAAAACTGTAGCATCTTGCCAAGCTTGTCCACCGTGAGCAAAAGGAATAATACCAGCAGCTTTCAATTTTTCAGCAGCAGCATTTAGTTCATCCCATGTTGTTGGAACTGAAATACCATTTGCATCAAATACAGCTTTATTTGCCCACATCCAGTCGATTCTATGAATATTTACTGGAGCAGCACAATAAGGTCCGCTGTTATTTTCACATTTGTGAATAGCTGCAATCATAGGATCTAATAAATTATCCCAACCTTCAGATTGAGCAATTGAGTCAATGTTGTATGGAGCTACTACACCTTCTTGATCATACTCTTGAATTGTAGGACCTTTAATTTGTGAGGCAGATGGAGGATCACCAGCAACAATTCTTGCTTTTAAAGCAACGTTAGCAGCATCTCCACCACCACCAGTTACAGGCATGTCCAACCACTCACCACCATTAGCGGCAAAATCATCTTTTAAAACTTTTAAAGCAGCTGCCTCACCACCTGATGTCCACCAGTGCAAAACCTCAATTTTTGGAGCTGCATAAGATGAAGTAGATGTAAATGCAAATGCTATTAAAGCGATTAATAGTTTTCTCATATCTTCTCTTCCCTTTTTGTTATTTAACGTTTTTTATATAAAAAAAGACTATAGGTAGATTGAAGGTCAATTGTAAATTAAAAAGATTTTTTACAACTCAAAGTTGATATTATTTAATAAGTTTTTTTTAACTGTATTTTTAGGAAAAAATTTTTTTGTTGAATTTATAATTCAATTTAAAGTTGTAATATTATTTAGCTGAATTCCGTCCTAAACGAGCAGCACCTCTTACACCACTTGCATCACCAAACTTAGGTTTTAAAAAAACTCCTTGGTATTCTTTACCGATAACAAATTTTTTTACCATCGACTCTACTTCACTTAAAAAATCAATTTCGTTTGACACTCCGCCACCAAATATAAATGCATCAGGGTCTAAAATATTTATGATACTTGAAAGTGACATTGCCAAATTTACTTTAAAGTCATCTATAAATTTTTCTGCATCTAAGTCATGTTTGCGATTTAACTCGAAGATCTCATTTGTCTTTAAATTTTTTCCATAAATTTTATTAAATCTTTTAGCTAAACCTAGGCCAGAGATAAAACTTTCTATTTCTGCCTCTCTTGAATTATTAGAGTCAAAATTTTCTTTTTTGGCTGCAAAATAAGGAATTTGATTATGTCCCCACTCACCAGCTACACCATTTGGTCCACTTATAATTTGTTTATCGATTACAAGGCCACCACCTGCGCCTGAACCTAAAATAATACCATAAACTATTTTATAATGTTTCCCTGACCCATCTATTGCTTCAGATAGTGCAAAACAATTTGCATCATTTTCACAAAAAACCTCTTTACCAAGAGCTCTACGTAAATCATTTTGAAATGGTTTTTTTTCTAGCCAGTAACAATTCGGGGCATTTTTAACTAAACCTGTTTGAGGAGAGTGAATACCAGGATGACATACTCCAATAGGTAATTCCATTTTGAATTCTTTTTCTAATTTTTGGCTAATAGTTTTAATAGCATTTACTATTGATAGATAATCTTTAGGACATGATGTTCTTGACCTGTGTTTTTCTTGGCCATTTTCTTCTAATACAACACTTTCTATTTTTGTTGCACCAACATCAATTCCTATTTGCATAACTAATATGTGGCTCTACCACCACTTAAGTCAAAAACAGCAGCTGTTGAAAAAGAATTTTCTT
Source organism: Pelagibacteraceae bacterium AG-430-E20 (assembly GCA_003209915.1). Taxonomy (GTDB): domain Bacteria; phylum Pseudomonadota; class Alphaproteobacteria; order Pelagibacterales; family Pelagibacteraceae; genus Pelagibacter. Next base: position 96,792 of record QCOF01000001.1, read on the forward strand.
CACTAGATAACCATGTAACTAAAGATGCTAATTCCTCAACTTTTGCAAATTTATTTCTTGGAATTTTAGAAAGCATATAATTTATATGTTCTTCAGTCATTTGATCAAAAATCCTTGTTTTTGCAGCAGCAGGTGTAACACAGTTTACTGCAATATTTTTTTGAGCTAGCTCTTTTCCAAGTGATTTGGTAAGACCAATTACCCCAGCTTTTGATGCACTGTATGCGCTAGCATTTGGATTGCCTTCTTTTCCAGAAATAGATGCTATGTTTACTATTCTTCCATAGTCATTTTTTTCCATAAATGGAACCACAGCTTTGCAACAATAAAAAACTGCATTTAGATTTAAATTAATTACTTTGTTCCATTCCTCTAAAGGATATTCTGCAACTGTAGTATTCATGCCTGCCACACCAGCGTTATTTATAAAAATATCTATTCTTCCATGAATGCTCTCGGTTTCAGTTAATTTCTCATTAATCTTTTTGAAATCACTGACATCTACTATTTGGTAAGATAAATTTTTAGACTTTATTTTTTCTAGAGCTTTTTTAGCTTCACCTTCGTCAATATCCCAAATAACAACTTTTGCTCCTGACTCTATAAATCTTTGTGTAATTGCTAAACCAAACCCTTGGGCTCCTCCTGTAACAACTGCAACTCTATCTTTTAAATCAAATTGTATCATATAATTTTTTTATTTTTTTTGGATCTTATTAAAGGAAAAGCAAGTGCAATTAAAGATAAAACAAAGAATGTTAAGGCAATGGGTCTAGTTAAAAACATGAGCCAATTTCCATCAAATATTACAATTGATTGTCTCAAAGTTCCTTCAACAAGTTCACCTAAAATTAATCCAATAATTACTGGAACAACTGAAAAACCATATCGTCTCATAAAAAAACCTAGCACACCAAAAAATAACATTATCCATACATCAATTATTGATTGGCTTAGTGAGTAAGTTCCACAAACTGAGACTGCAAATATCATTGGCCATAAAATTTTGTTTGGTACAAGAGTAATTCTTGCAAAAAGTTTTGCACCAAAGAAACCAAAAATAAAAAACAAAACATTAGCTATTAACATTGCTCCAAAAATTCCATAAAGAAATTCAGGTTGTTCTTTAAATAAATCTGGTCCAGGTCTTACTCCATGGATAATTAATCCTGTTAGTATAACTGCAGTAGTTGCACTACCAGGGATACCTAAAGCTAATGTTGGAACCATAGCTCCACCTGTAGCAGCATTGTTTGCTGCTTCTGCTCCTGCAATTCCCTCTACAGATCCTTTGCCAAATTCTTCAGGATTTTTTGAAAATCTTTTTGCTTCTGAATAACCGATTAAAGAAGCTACAGTCCCTCCCTCTGCTGGTAATACTCCTATAAATGATCCTATTCCACTTGATCTAAGAATTGTTTTCCAGGTTTTTTTATAATCATCTTTAGTTGGAAGTTTTACAGCTTTTAGGGCTACTCTCTTAAATACTTGATGGAGTAATGTAGATTGAGTTAACATTTCACTAATAGCAAACAAACCGACAACAACCGGAATAAATCCTATACCTACTGAAAGTTCATTTATACCATAAGTAAATCTATCTATTGATGTCATAAAATCTTTTCCAACTGTTGAAATTAAAATTCCAAAAGCTCCAGCTATTAAATTTTTAATTGGACTACCATCCCCGATTGAAGCCAACATTGTTAATCCAAAAATTGCTAAAGCAAAATATTCAGGTTGACCAAATTCATATGCAAGATTTGCGAGTATTGGTGCAAAAAATACTAATACGATTACACTAAATATCCCACCAACTGTGCTTGAAACCGTTGCCATACCTAAAGCTCTACCCGCCTCACCTTTTTGAGCCAAAGGATATCCATCCAAACATGTTGCTGCTGCTGCTGGAGTACCAGGTGTGTTAATAAGTACGGCTGTGATTGCTCCTCCATATGTTCCTGCGCAATATATGGATGTTAACAAAATAATTGCAGAAAGTGGATCTAAAGTCATAGTGAAAGGTAATATTAATGCTCCACCTGTTGTGGGTCCTAAACCAGGCAGAACTCCTAAAATTAATCCAAACAAAGTTCCAAATAACAAAACTAATAATAGTTTTGAACTAAACAAAGGAGCCATCATTAAAATTAAATTATCCATCTTAATAATAGTAAAGATTAGTGATTATTCCAGGAGGGAATCTTAGTCCTAAAATCATTTCAAAAAAAATAAAGACAGCTAATGGAAAAATTATACTTACTAGTAATAAATAAAAAATTCTTCTTTCACCCCAATAATAAGAAACAAAAATTGACAATACTGATATTGCTAGAAAAAAATCTAAAGTTTTTGAAACTATTATAAAAATAATGAAACTTAAAATTGTAAGAAAAAAAGGCTTTGGTAAATTTTTTTCTTTTTTCCAAGGTTTTTTAAAAGACAAATAATAAGTAATTGAAGTTAACGCTATAATTAAGACTAGTAATCCCTTCGGGAATGTTGCTGGTTGAATACCCCTGTTTAAAATTGGTGGAACAGTATCAAATGAAAAAGTTGATATTAGTAAAATTGTTGAAACTAAAATAATAGCAAAAAAAACTTTAAATTCTGTCCTAAAAAAAAAGGGCAAACTTTTGTTTGCCCTTTTTTTATCACGTACATTATTCATATTGAGAAATGTACTTAATTAAAATTACTTAATGTAACCTAAAGCTTTAAGTTGAGCAGTCATTTCTGCAAGCATAGTTTCCATTTGCTTACCCCACTCATCAGCTCCAACTACACTAGTTGAGTCAAGACCAATGTCAGTTAAAAAACTTTGGAAATATTTATGCTCCATAGCTTTTATCATTGCATCCTCTAATTGTTTTTTTCTATCTCCTGGGACACCTTTTTTTGTTACAAATCCTCTAACTGTAGATAATACAACTGGAATCCCTAACTCAGTAGCAGTAGGAACATTACTTAATTTTTCCATTCTATTACTTGCTAAGACTACTGACACGCATAAAGTACCATCTTCTATTTCAGTAACAGCTTCACCTAAATTTAAAACACCTACATCAATATCTCCTTTGATAAGGTTAGTTTTAATAGGTCCTACACCTTTATAAGCGACGATTGTTGGGTCTGTTAATTTTCCTTTTTTAGTAAAAGCAATAGCACTTACATCATCAATACCACCTACGTGTGTTGTTCCATATTTCAACGATTTTGATTTTTGAGCACTAATAAACTTTTTTGCATCTTTGATGTCATTTTTACAATTAACAACAAATAATTGAGGATCATCAGTTCCTCTCGCTAACGGTTGCATATCACTTAATTTAACTTTGGTTTTTCCCAAAGCCATAGATACAGCATGTCCAGTAGTCCAAGTTAGAGTATGATTTCCATCTGCTGGTAAAGTCATCATATAATCCATAGACGCAGCTCCACCACCACCTTTTTTGTTAACTAATTGCATATCTTGTTTTAGATATCTTCTAGTTCTTAATAACATCATTCTAGTAGTTACGTCTGTACCACCACCAAAACCAGCATGTGTAACTGCTTGAATTGGGTGACCATCTGCTTTAGCAGATGTAATCATCAGTGGAAGTGCTACAACAAAGAATTCAGTCACCAAAAACGCAGCAGCCAAAAACAACTTAAAGCTTTTTTTCATTATTTCCCTCTTTAGTTAATTTATAATGCGATATATAAACATAATCCAATATGTGAGGTAAAGAAAAAAATGTCTGACAATAAAAAAAATATAGCTGTTTTATTAGGTGACCCATCAGGAATTGGCCCTGAACTTATTGTAAAGTTACTTGATAATAAAATTTGTAACGATTCTAACATAGTTGTTATTGGAGAGAAAAAAATTTTAGAAGATGGAGAAAAAATAGTAGGGAAAAAAACAAATTTAAAATTTGTTGAAAATTTTAAAGATATTAATTTTAATGGAGAAGATAAATTTTTTCTTGATATCTCAAAAGGTGCAAATAGAAATTATAAATTAAGTGAAGTTTCAGCCGAATCTGGAAAAACTGTATTAGATGCATTGGAATTAGCTTTAGATCTTGCTAAAGAAAATAAAATTGATGCTATCAATTTTGGTCCAATGAATAAAACAAGTTTGATAATGGGTGGTTGTGAATACAATGATGAGCACGACTTTATGCAAGCAAAACTTGAAATGAAAGAATTTTGTTGTGAGTTTAATGTTGTTGATAATTTTTGGACAGCTCGAGTTACTTCGCATATTCCTCTAAAAGATGTTGCAAAAAATATTACCAAGGAAAATATTTTAAAACCAATTAAGCTTTTAGATAAAACTTTAAAAATGAGTGGAATTGAAAGACCTAGAGTTGCTGTTCAAGCACTTAACCCACACGCAGAATTTGGAAATGAGGAAAAAGACGAAATAATCCCTGCTATCGAAGAGGCAAAAGAACTTGGTATTGATGCAGATGGACCTCTACCATGTGATACTTCTTTTATTACAGCATTTAAAAACAAAAATCATGATTGCATTGTTGGTATGTATCATGATGCATTACAGTGTGGTCTAAAAGCTTTTGGTTTCGATAGAGGAGTTACGGTTTCGGGAGGATTAAGTGTACCAGTTACAACACCAGCTCATGGTACAGCTTTTGACATTGCTGGAGATAATAAAGCAAACTTGGAGCCTACATTAAATTCTTTTAAATTAGCATTAACAATGGCTAAAAATAAACAATGAGTAAAATAAAAGAGATAAGAACAAAGGTTTATCAATGGAATGGAAAAACTGTTCCTCCTCAAAATAATTTTTGTACTAATGCTTCAGATCTTTTATTCGAAAAATCTGATGCAATGGGATCATTCAGATTTCATGAGTGGCTAATATGTGAAATAGAAACTGATGATGGAGTTATTGGAATTGGTAATGCAGCTTTAGCTCCTCAAATTGCAAAAAAAACTATTGATACTTATTTAAAACCATTGGTAATTGGTGAGGATCCTTTTGATTATGCCTATATTTGGGAGAAAATGTACAGAAGAACTCATGCATGGGGCAGAAGGGGAATTGGCATGGTTGCAATTTCAGCAATAGACATAGCTATCTGGGATATAATGGGAAAAATCACAAACAAACCAGTATTTAAACTTCTTGGGGGTAGAACTAAAGAAAAAATTCCTGTTTATGCATCAAAGCTTTATAGCCAACCCATTAAAGCTCTTCAAAAAGAAGCGGAGAGTTACGTAAAGCAGGGTTTTAAAATGTTTAAAATGAGATTTGGTTGGGGTCCAAAAGATGGTCCTGATGGTATGAAAAAAAATATTGCGCTTGCTGAAGCTGTCAGAGAAGTAATTGGTGAAGATACAGATCTGATGATGGAATGCTATATGGGTTGGAACTTAGATTACGCGAAAAGAATGATACCTAAATTAATGAAATTTAATCCAAGATGGCTTGAAGAACCAGTGATTGCAGATGATATTCATGGTTATGAAGAATTAAATAAAATGAATATGATACCAATTTCAGGAGGTGAACATGAGTTCAATATATTTGGTTTCAAACAATTACTTGACCTCAAAGCCGTGAGTTATATTCAATATGATAACAATAGAGTGGGAGGTTTTACTGCGGCTCAGAAAATTAATGCTATTGCAGAAGCTCATCAAGTTCCAGTAATTCCTCATGCAGGACAAATGCATAACTACCACTTAACAATGTCAAATTTTAATTGTCCAATATCAGAATTTTTTCCTGTTCATGACGTTGAGATTGGAAATGAACTTTTTTACTATATCTTTGAAGGAGATCCAGCTCCTAAGGATGGTTTTATAGATCTAGATGATAATAAACCAGGACTAGGTCTAACAATAACTGACAAATATAAATCTGACTTTAAAATAATAGAATAATTAATAGTTATTTACTTCTTTAAATGTTGGCATTGAACTTGCTGCCCCTGCTCTAGTTGTAGATATACCTGCAACTTTATTTGCAAAAATTAACGCATCTTTAAATTTTAAATCATTTGCTAAACCTACTGCAAAGGCTCCATTAAATGCATCACCAGCACCAGTAGTATCTACAACCTGATCTTTTAATTTTAAAGCATCAATAAAATATTCCTCATTTTCATTAGCAAAATAGACACCTCTTTCTCCCAAAGTAATAATAATATTTTTTACCCCTTTTTTTAAAAATTCTCTTCCTGCAATCTTAATGTCTTCCTCAGTGGTAATTTTATTTTTTAAATAAAATTCAGCCTCAGTTTCATTTGGTGTAAAAAAATCTAATAGGGCGAAATTTTCCTCATTGATTTTTCTTGCTGGTGCAGGATTTAAAATTGTTAAACAATTATTTTCCTTAGCTTTTTTTAAAGAATAAATTGTAACTTCATCTGGGGTTTCCATTTGAGTAAGAAAAATTTTAGATTTTTCCATAATTTCTAGATTATTATCAATATCTTTATTATTTAAATGAGCAGCTGCACCTGGTACAACGTTAATTGCATTACTACCGTCATTATCAATCATTATGCCAGCAACACCAGTAGATAGGTTTTTATCTTTTGTTATGGAGTTGGTAATTACACCTGCATCTTTATAAATTTTAAAGGCCATATCTGCGTGGCTATCTTCGCCCATTTTAGTTATAAAATTTACTTTTCCGTTAAGTCTTGCTGCAGCAATTGCTTGATTAGAGCCTTTGCCACCCGGGCCAACTAAATAATCTCTTCCTAGAACTGTCTCTCCTTTAATTGGTATTTTTTTTGAATAAAAACAAAGGTCAGCTACAAAAACTCCAAATATACAAATAGACTGCATGATTTAATTTTTTACGACCAAACCTTACCGTTTGGTAAAATTACCCCTTTAGTTAATATAAAACATCCAAAAGGTCTTGCATCAGTAGTTGTAACTATACAGTAAGCTTTTTTGGCTTCTTTATAAAAGTCTTGTCTTGAAATAGAACCAACATTCCAATTTTCACCTGAAACTTTTTTAACTACTTCAATAAATTCTTTATGAGTTTCTGTTAATTCATCTGGTTTATCATCTACTTCCATTCTTAAAGCTGGTGATCCACCTTGTGAAACAACAAAACTATCAAGAGGAAAAACTGATAGAATTGCTGAACTAGCTTCTTTAATACTAACTCCATCTAATCTTATTACTTTATCATTAGATGTATTTGCTGGAAAATTTGCATCTGCTAAGATTAATTTTTCTCCATGTCCCATCGATCTTAAATGAAATAGTAATTCAGGACTTAAGATTGGATTAATATTAATTAACATCAAAATATTATATTACATAAAAAAAAAGGGTGGAATAAAAATCCCACCCTTTAATTTTAATTTTTTTCTAAAGATTATTTAAAATCGTTAGCGTTTGCTTTAGTTACTAATTGAGTACCAGTATCAATATTAATATCAATACTTCCACCATTAGCCAACTCAAGAGCATATTTAACACCATAAGCACCCATGTTGTAAGAGAACTGAGCAATTGTTGCCGTCATTTCTCCTTTAAGGATACTTGTAGCTGCATCTGGAGTAGCATCAAATCCGACAACTACTACATCATTCATATCTGCATCTTTAAGAGCTTGCATGGCACCTAATCCCATGTTGTCGTTAGAAGCAAATATTGCTTTGATGTTAGGATTTTTCAAAATTATAGACTCTGTTACAGATCTACCTTTTGCTGTATCCCACTCTGCAGTTTGTGTTGCTACAATGTTTAAACCACAATTTTTAAATCCTTTGATTGCACCATCTCTTCTAAGTAACGCAGTAGACTGAGACTCGATACCCGTTAAAATTGCAACGTCAGAACCTTTTGGAGTTTTATCACATATAAATTTTGCAGCTAATTCTGCACCATTCATATTGTTTGTTCCAATAAATGTTACACCTTCGTTTATTCCTTTGGTGTCAACAAATACTACCGGAACTCCACTTTTAATAGCATCATCAACAATTGGTGCAAATGCATTTGGATCTCCTGGTGCTAGCGCTAAAGCATCGACACCTTTTGCAAGTTGGTCCTCAACTTGATTTATTTGTGCCTGAACATCACCTTCTTGAGGAGGCGCAATTAAAATTAATTTAACTCCTAATTTTTTAGCTTCTTCCTCAGCACCTTTTGTTACAGACGCCCAGAAAGGATTTCCAGATCCAGGACCCTTAATGCTAAACAAGATTTTTTTACCATGTCCATCAGCAAAAGAAACTGAACCTAAACTAATTGATAAAAATATTGCTGTAAAAAAGACAACAATTTTTTTTGTTAAGATTTTCATTTATTTATTCCCCTATTGTTATTTGAATAATCTGAATTAAATAAAAATTTGAGAAAAAATTCAACTGTTTATAAAGTTAAAACAACTTTTACGTGTAAAACTAATTATAATTATTTTCTAGTTCCTAGGTCTCTTCTGAGAACATCAATGTAAACAGCTATTACAATAATTGAACCAATTAAAACCTGCTGCCAAAATGAACTTACATCCATTAAATTAAGTCCATTTCTTAAAATACCCATAATCATGACGCCAGCAAAAACTCCTAACACTGTTCCTCTTCCACCAAAAAAACTTGCTCCTCCTATAATACATGCTGCAATAGCATCTAATTCGGATTGTAAACCTGCATTAGGATAACCAGAGTCAGTCCTTCCTGCTAAAATTAATGCACCAATGCCTGATAAAAACCCACAAAGAGAATATACTATGATTAAAATTTTATTTACATTTATACCTGATGCTCTAGCAGCACTTGGGTTTCCACCTATTGCGTAAATCCACTTCCCTGTTCTACTATGATTAAGAAAGAACCAAAAAATAATATATACTACTGCAATCAAAACTAAACTAACAGGCAGATACTGTGACTTTTCTAATCCTAACCAAGTAAGATCAATTCTACCATGTCCAAGATATCTAACTTCATCTGTGAAACCACTAATTGGAGTTCCACCTGATATTAAATTCCCTGTTCCTCTAAATATATAAAGTGTCCCTAAGGTCATTATAAATGGATGGGGCATCCTCAAAAAGGTAATTCCTGCTCCGTTAAACAAACCACATATAAATCCTGCTATTAGAGGAGTTATGACAACTATAAACCAAGGCGCTCCTGCTTTAGCTACAATTGCTAAAACCATCAATGACAACATCATTATTGAACCAACAGAAAGATCTATCCCAGCAGTTACGATAACCATGAAGACCCCTAAAGCCAACATTGACTGCCAAGAGATTTGCTTAAAAACGTTGGTTACATTTCTCCATGATAAGAAGACATCTGGCTGCAGAATGTGCATTACTAATATCATAAGTACAAGCAATAAAAGGATGCCGTACTTTTCAATGTAGGGCATTAATTTTAAATACAGACTGTCTTTTTTATTATCTTTTTCTTCCATTTATTTTTTACCCATAATCCATCCAATTACTTCATCCCTTGACGTATTTGAAAGTTCAGACTCTGCAAAATTTGTGCCTTGAAATAGAGCCATTACTCGATCACAAACTGAAAATATATCATCCATTCTGTGACTTATAACAATCACGCCAACACCTGTTTTTTTTAAACTATTAATAAGATCTAAAACTTTTCCAACTTCTTTAATTGCAAGGGCTGCTGTAGGCTCATCCATAATAACAACTTTTGCATTAAATGCTGTTGATCTAGCAATTGCAACAGCTTGTCTTTGACCTCCAGAAAGTTCCTCGACTTTTTGATCTGCACTCTTAACATTTATCTTGAGTTTTCCTAAGTGAGCATTTGTTAATTCTTTTATTTTATTAAAGTCTAAAAATTTTAAGAAACCCACATTTTTAGTTGGTTCTCTTCCTAAAAAAATATTTTCTCCAATTGGTAAATTTCCAGCTAGAGCAAGGTCTTGATAAACCATTTCTAATCCTAAGTTTTGTGAATCTTTTGGACTTTCTAAAATCTCTTTTTTGCCCTGAAAATATAATGAACCTGAACTAGGTTTATATAACCCTGATAAAACTTTCATCAGCGTTGATTTCCCTGCTCCATTGTCACCAACAACTCCTAAGCATTCACCTGCATGCACTTTTAGGTCAACATTTTCTAATGCAGTAATTGTTCCAAAGTATTTTGTAATTCCTTTTGCTTCTAATAGTGGATTATTCAAAGTTGACATAAATTACGAAATTATAAAAAAATCAGTTAATTGCAACAGGTTTTGACGCAAGAAGATTGACAGTTTTCTTATTTGCTATTTTACAGAATTTTGGTTTTAAATTTTTTGTTATTAAACTCATATCTTTTAAAACAATGTCTCCCATTTCAAAAAAAGCTGACTTTAATGCTCCTGCTCTGTGAGCAGAAAACAATATATTCTTCACTTTTCTCAACGAACTGTTCTTTGAAACAGGTTCTTTTGGAAAAACATCAGTTGCAACTAGTATATTTTTTTTTTTAACATATTTTATTAAGTCATTAAAATTTACAACTGCTGCTCGACTCATTAAAATAAAGCACGAGTTTGGTTTCATTTTATTTAAGAGTTTTTTATCAATAAAGTGTTTATTTTTGGTAGTGACAGTTGCCAGTACATATATGACTTCACAACTTTCAAACATCTTATTTAAGCTGATACTTTTAAAACCTAACTTTTGAATATTAAGCTTAGGTATCCATGGATCATAAACATTAATATCTCTAGAAAATGGTAACAATAATGGATAGAGAGATTTAGCAAGATCTCCAAAACCTAATAATCCAATTTTTTTTCCTGACAACAAAGATGCATTAATATTACTTTCTAGACCATATTTTTCTTTTCCTTTGATAAAATCTGAATGAGCGGTATGGATGTTTCTTAGTAAAGACAAGGTCATTCCCAGCGCTATTTCAGCCACTGGTTTTGAAAAAACTGGAGAAGTTGCAATTACATGAATACCTTTTTTAAAACAATATTGATAATCCATATTATTCATAAAATTACTTTCAACATTAATGACTGCTTTTAAATTTTTTGCTTTAATAAGTAGATTTTTTGATAAATCAGGTTGTCCTATAATAAATGAGGCATTTTGAATATTTTTATCATAAAAATTTTTTTTATTTTTTTTTGGAGCATAAATAAGTTTGTAGTTTGATTTTAATTTTTTGAATTTATCTTTAGAGAAAATTAACTTTAATGTTCTTGGAAAAGGATCCAGAATAGCGATATGTTTTTTCATTTAAATAAGTAAACGCTTCACTTCTTCTTCGGTAAATTTTTTGGGTTTTTCACATTTAGTAGTTATTTTTTGTGGGATCCCAGTACTAGCAGCTCTCATTGTAGATTGAATAATATCTAAAACATGAAGAGATAGTTCGCCTGAACATCTATGCTTCTTTTTTTGTTGAATTGAATAAAGCATTTCAGATAAACCAACACTTCTATAATTAGCGTTAGTAGGAGACTCATTTGACCTTACACTAGAAGAGGTAATATTTATTTTTCCTAAATGCATTTTGTCAGTTTTATGTTCTCCCCACCTACCTCCCTCAGTAACTGATATATAAACAGACCCACCAAACATATTGGGATCTGGCACTATAATTGAACCCTTAGTTCCATAAAGCTCCATGTGATTTCTTTGATGATTAACTACATCAAATGATAGAGTGACCTGAATAATCGCTCCTGTATGAAATTGAATAGTTGCTAAATAAGTTGTAGGCGTTTCTACTTTAAAAGATCTGTTTTTTTTTGGCCCAGCTCCGTAAGTTCTTTTTTTAAAAGCTGTTAATGTTCTTCCTTGTACTTGTTTTGCTGGTCCAAGCAAATTAACAAGTGTTGTAAAAAAATAAGGTCCCATATCAATTACAGGGCCACCTTCTTTTCTATACCAAGATTCTGGCTTTGGATGAAAGGACTCTACACCAGGAAAAGCAAAAATTGCATTACCAAGTTTTATATCTCCAATTAAATCAGAGTCGATCAACTCTCTTGCTTTTTGGACTCCTCCACCTAAAAAAGTGTCTGGTGCATTGCCAATATAAAGTTTATTTTTTTTTGCCAAAGCAACCAGCTCTTTACCTTTTTCAAAATAAGTTGCTAAAGGTTTTTCAGAATAAACATGTTTGCCAGCATTTAGAACTCTTTTAGATACTGAATAATGAGATTGGGGAATTGTTAGATTAAGAATTGCCTCTATCTCATCATCTCTAAGAATTTCGTTAACTGTTTTAGATTTAATATTATACAATTTCGCACACTTATCGGCAGCTTTTGGATTAATATCTGCACAAGCAACAATTTTAAAATTATTAAAATATTGATGTCCCCTAAAATAGGTCTCAGCAATATGTCCACACCCTATTAAACCTACCTTAAATACTTTGTTCATTAAAAACTAGATACCTTGTCTTTGTTTGGACTTACCATCTTTATGAATTTTTAAAGCTTCTTTGTTTTCTTTTGTTGAGGGAATTTCTAAAGTTGGACTATCCCAGAAAGCTGAACCTTCCACCCATTTATAAGCATGAGTTTTTATTGAAATAACGTAAGTCACCTTTGACTTCTTTGCTCTATGAAATGCTTCTTCAAGATCTGAAATTGACGTAACGTGTTCTGATTTTGCTCCCATACTTTCAGCATGCTTTGCAAAATCGACGTCAACTAATCCAGGGGTTTTAGAACTCTTCAATAAATTATTAAACTCTTTTCCACCTTTAAACAATTGCAGTCTATTGATAACTGCAAAACCTCCATTATCACAAATAATTATAATTAACTTATTTTTTGTAATCACTGATGAATAGATATCTGTATTGTTGAGTAAATATGATCCATCACCTACAAATGAAATCACTTCTTTATCTGGGTTAGCCATTTTTATACCTAACGCACCTGAGATTTCATAACTCATACAGCTAAAACCCCATTCACTTTCATGTGTGTTTAATTCTTTTGGACGCCAAACCTGAACAACTTCACCAACAAGACCACCAGCAGCAGTTACCGCTATATCAGTTGGATCTGAATTTCTATAAATAGCTCCAATTACTTGAATATAGCTGGGTATTTCTTGGTTTGTTGGTGCGCTCTCTTTATCTATGTGTTCATTCCAAATTTTTAATTCTCTTTGAGATTTTTGATTCCATTCATCACCTACTTTCCAATCTCCTAAGGCTTTAGAAAGTTCAATTAATGAAACTTTTGCATCCCCTACTACTGCTTGAGCTAAATGTTTGTTTGCATCAAATCTTGAAACATTAATTGATAGAAGTTTAAAGTTTTCATTTTCAAAATTAGCCCATGACCCTGTAGTAAAGTCAGCAAGCTTCGTTCCAACTGCAATTGCAAGATCAGTTTCTTTAGCTAGGTCATTAGTATTTTTTCCACCTAGACCCCCTATTTGACCAGCATAATGAGAGTGATCTCTTTTCATTGTTGAATATCCCATTACAGTTTGTGTAACAGGTATATTATGTTTAATTGCAAAGTTACTTAATTCCTCCATTGCATTAGAATAAAAAACTCCTCCACCAGAAATTATAATTGGATTTTTTGAATTTTTAATTTTTTCAGCAGCTTCTTTTATTTGAAAATCATCTGGTCTTGGTCTTCTTATTGAGTGAATTTTCTCTATAAAAAATTCTTCTGGATAGTCAAATGTTTGTCCTTGAATATCTTGACACAAAGATATACATGCTGGACCACAATCAGCTGGATCTAACATTGTTTGAACTGCATTTGGAAAAGATTGAATAATTTGCTCTGGTCTTGTTATTCTGTCAAAATATCTTGTGACTGGTTTAAATGCATCATTTGCTGTAATTCCAGGATTATTAAAATGTTCTACTTGTTGTAAAACTGGATCTGGCATTCTGTTCGCGTAAGTATCACCAGGTAAAAATAAAATTGGTAATCTATTGCTCATTGCAACGGCTGCGGCTGTAACCATATTAGTTGCACCGGGTCCAACGGACGAAGTTGCTATAAAAATTTGCTGTCTTCTTTTTCCTCTAGCATACCCTATACCTGTTAAAGCCATATTTTGTTCGTGATGTCCTCTGTATGTTGGTAAATCTTTTTGATTTTCTTCTAAAGCTTGTCCTAAACATGCAACATTTCCATGTCCAAATATCCCGAATACTCCTGCAAATAATGGCTGCTTTTTGCCATCAATTAATATTTTTTGTGAAATTAAATATTTTACTATTGCATGAGCGCAGGTGAGGGTTACTTTTTTCATAAAATTTGTATATTTTTTTTTCGTATGGTGTTTATATTTGAGTATATTTATAAATTAAAAAACCTAACTTAGTAAACCAAAAAAACTATGTATAACAAGTTTGGACAATTCATCGACGGAAAGTGGCAACAGTCAGAGAAAAAAGAAACATATGACGTTATTAATCCTGCAACAGAAGAGATAATTGGTAGTGCATCAAAAGCATCTTCCATTGAAGTTCAAAAGGCACTTAAGTCTGCTGAAAAAGGACTAAAAGTTTGGAGCAATACAACTCCATGGCAAAGATCATATGTTCTTAGAAAAATAGCAGATTTAATGAGAGAAAAAAAAGATGTTCTTGCTAAATGGTTAACACTTGAAGTTGGAAAACCTTTGACAGAGGGTGTTGGTGAAGTTGGAGGAGCAGCTGATATTTTTGAGTGGAATGCAGAAGAGACAAAAAGAATTTATGGTCAAACAGTTCAAAGTAGATTTCCAGAAACTAGAGTTCATGTTTATTATCAACCAGTAGGAGTAGTAGCTGCGTTGATACCGTGGAATTTTCCAATTGTTTTAGCAGCAAGAAAAATTTCAACAGCATTAGCTGCAGGTTGCTCTGTTATTTGTAAACCTGATGTAATTACTCCTGGTGCTGTCATGGAATTAGTTGATATCTGTAAACAAGCTGGAGTTCCTGATGGTGTTGTAAATCTTTTATCTGGTGATCCAGCAGAAATTTCAAATGAATTATTGGAATCTGATATTGTTAAAAAAGTTTCTATTACAGGGTCAACAAGAGTAGGTAAATTAATACTTAAAAAAGCTGCAGACAAAGTACAAAGAGTTACAATGGAACTAAGTGGTCACTCTCCATTTATAGTATGTGATGATGTGAATATTGATAATGTAGCCGATATTGCTATTGCAGCTAAATTTAGAAATAACGGCCAAGTTTGTATATCCCCTAATCGATTTTATATTCAAGAAAATGTTAAAGATGAATTCATCAATGCTTTTATAAATAGAGCAAAAAAATTAAAAATTGGTAATGGTATGGATGAAGGAGTAAACCTTGGTCCATTGACTACTGATAAAAGATTAGATGAAATTGAAAAATTAGTTGATACAACAAAAAAAGAGGGTGCAGAAGTTTTAATGGGAGGAAAAAGACCGTCAGGTTTTAATAAGGGTTTTTATTATGAGCCAACAGTTTTTGACAAAGTAGAAGATAACTTTACGATTATGAAAGAAGAACCATTTGGCCCGTTAGTTCCCATGTTAGCATTTAAATCTTTTGATGAGGTCATTGAAAGAGCGAATGATAATGATTTGGGTTTATGTAGTTATCTTTATACTAACTCAATGGATAAAGCTAATAGAGGGTCTGAACTTTTAGAAACAGGATGTGTTGCTGTAAATACGGGTGCAGTAGCAATTGCTGAAGCGCCATTCGGTGGAATAAAACAAACTGGATACGGACGTGAAGGTGGATCAATGGCGATAAAAGATTATTTAAATGTAAAATATACTCATATGGCCCTGAAGGCTTAGAATGAGAAAAAATAAAATTAAACAAATGATGAAGGAGGGTAAATCAGTCATTAATGGATGGCTACAAATTCCAAGTACAGTTTCAGCAGAAGTAATGGCACATCAAGGATGGGATTCTCTCACAATTGATATGCAGCATGGATTAGTTGATTACACCAATGCACTTCCAATGCTTCAAACTATATCTACAACCGATGTTACACCTCTAGCACGTATAAACTGGAATGAACCTGGTCAAATAATGAAAATTCTAGACGCGGGTTGTTATGGCATAATTTGTCCAATGGTAAGTAATCGAAATGAAGCAGAAAAGTTTGTTAAAGCGTGCATGTACCCTCCTTATGGATATAGAAGTTTTGGTCCAGTCAGGGGTCTAATTTATGGTGGAGGGGATTATGCAGATCACGCTAATGATGAATTGCTTAAGTTTGCAATGATTGAAACAAAAGAGTCTTTGGAAAAACTAGACGAAATAATGTCTACCCCAGGTTTAGATGGAATTTATATTGGTCCTGCTGATTTAAGTTTGGCGATCGGTGAAGCACCAAGTTTTGACAGACCAACAGAGTCAAAAGCATATTCTGAAATTTTAAGGATACTTGAGCATGCAAAAAAAAATAATATTTTTTCTGGTATTCACAACAGAAGCCCAGAGTATGCTCTTAAAATGATTGATAAAGGTTTTAATTTTGTAACTATCGGTGCAGATCAAAGAGCTATGAGCTCAGGCGCAAAAGCGATAGTAGATAAAATGAAAGGTTCTTTAAAAAAAGAAGAGTCAAGTACTTACTGATAAATAAACTTTATAAAATCAATAAACTACATGAAAAAAATTCTTATCATTCAGCCTATACATCAGGAGGGTATAAAATTATTACAAAATAACTCTGAATACGAATTTGAAGTTGTAGAAAATATTGAAATAAATTTTTTAAAAAATAAGATTAAAAATTGTGATGGTGTTTCGATCAGGACTGCTAAACTAAGTGGAGATGTAATTGAGGCTGCTAATAATCTTAAAATTATTTCAAGACATGGAGTTGGTTATGATAATATTGATTTAAAGGTCTCAAAACAAAAGAATATCACTTTAGCAATTACAGCAACTGCAAATGCTGTGGCTGTAGCTGAACATGTAATGTTTATGATTTTGAATATTTCTAAAAGAGGCAATATGTACGATGACACTGTAAAAAGTGGAAAATTTAATGAAAGAAATAAATTACCTAAAACAGTAGAGCTTTGGAATAAAAATATTTTAATTGCAGGATTTGGTAGAATAGGACAGGCCTTAATTAAGAGATGTTTAGGTTTTGAAATGAATGTTTTTGTTTACGATCCTTACGTATCTAAAGAATTTATTGAAAAAGAAGGTGGTATAAAAGTAGAGGATTTAAGTGAAGCTTCAAAAGATATGGATGCAATATCACTTCACATCCCTTTAAATAATGAAACTAAAAATATAGTTAATTATGAATTACTTAAATCTATGAAAAAAAATTGTATAATAATTAATGCTGCAAGAGGAGGTATCGTAAACGAAGTTGATTTAGATCGAGCTTTAAATGAAGATTTAATCTTTGGTGCTGGTTTAGATGTATTTGAAACTGAACCTCCTATTGAAAACAATCCTCTTTTACAGAATAAAAAAGTCTTTTTAAGTCCACATACAGCAGCTTTCACAGAAGAATGCATGACAAGAATGGGTAAGGAGACTGTTCAAAATATATTTGATTTTTTTGATGGTAATTTAGAAAATTCTAAAAAAGTAAAACTATAAAGCTATTTTTAGATCAATATCTTCACACACTTCAGATAAATATTTGAAACCTTTTTTTGCATACTCTAAAGGATTTGCTTTAGCTGGATCTTGTTCTGCTTCTACAACTAACCAGCCTTCATAATCAATGTTTTTTAGGTATTTCAACAAAGGTTTATAATCAATACATCCATCTCCTGGTACGGTAAAGGCTCCCTTTAAAAATGCCTCTCTAAAACTCCAATCTTTTTGAAGAGATTTATTTAAAATATCCTCTCTCATATCCTTACAGTGAATATGAATAATTCGGTCTTTATATTCTTCTGCTATTTTTACAGAATTACCATTAGCAAATAGCATGTGACCAGTATCTAGTATTAATTTGACATGGTCACTTGTGTTATCTAACAGTCTTTTTGTGTCGTCTTCTGTTTCGATCACTGTTCCCATGTGATGATGATATGCTAAAGGCATATCTTGGTCTTCTAAATATTTTCCCATCTCAGAAATTTTTTTACAATATTCATTCCATCCATCTTTGTTCATTTGTGGTCTACTGGATAAAGGTCTATTAGGCTTCCCCGCAATTGAATCTGATACTTCGGCAAATACAATACATGGTGCTTTACAATCTTGAAAAAGTTTTAGTTGCTCTTGAATTAATATAATTTCATCCTTTACAGAATTTTTTCTCAAATTTGCACCGTACCAGCCTGAACATAACTTTAGGTTATATTTTTGTAACAATGGAATGAGTTCCTCTGATTTTTTTGGAAATTTCCCTCCAGACTCTATTCCAGAAAAACCTGCTTCACTTGCTTCTGATAAACACTGATCCAAAGGAGTGTCACCACCAAGTTCAGGCATATCATCATTGCTCCATGCTATTGGTGCTATTCCTAATTTTACTGACATAATACTTATATTTGTTATGATATATAAAATCATAATCTAATGAATACAAATAAATTATCCTTAGGTATTGTAGGTGGAGGTCCAAAATCTTGGATTGGTCATGTCCATCGAATTTCTGCAAGATTTGATGACAAGTACGAAATAGTAGCTGGTGTATTTTCAAGAAATTCAAAATTGTCAATTAACTTTGGAAAAACTTTGGGCATCTCTAAAGATAGATGTTACTCAAACTTTAAAGAGATGGCTTTGAAAGAGTCAAAAAGAAATGATGGTATTCAAGTAGTCTCGATAATGACACCTCCATCAAGTCATCAAACTATTGCTGAAAAATTTATTGAAAAAAATATCAATATTATCTCGGATAAACCATTTGCTGGTAATCTAGATCAAGCCAAAAAACTTTATAAAAAAATAAAATCAAATAAAAAAATTAAATATGCTTTAACTCATAACTACTCAGCTTACCCGATGGTTAGAGAAGCTAAAGTTTTAATAGAAAAAGGTAAAATTGGCAAAATTGAATATGTGAATGTTGAATATATTCAGGATTGGTCTGGTGGAACAAAAATTAATTTAAGAAATGCCAAAAAAAAACTAAAATGGAAAATAGATAATAAAATAGTTGGTGCATCTGCCGTTCTTAATGAAATTGGAACTCATGCTTACCATTTAGCCACATATATTTCAGGACTAAAAGGAGAAAAAATTTTTGCTGACATAAAACAAATTTCAAAAAAAATTAAAATGGATGATAACGCACAAGTAATGATTAATTTTACAAATGGTGCAAAAGGTATGTTTTGGACAAGCGTCATGGCTAAAGGTGGAGTTTATGGTCTTAAAATCAGAGTATTTGGATCTAAAGGAAGCTTAGAGTGGGTTCAAAATGACCCAAACTATCTAAAATTAAATCCAGACAAGGGCGCAGTAAGATACCTTGAAAGAGGTTTTCACAATGCTGATCTTTCAAAAAAATTCTCAAGAATAAAATTTGGACACCCAGAAGGGTATTTGGATGCATTTGCAAATATTTACAAAGAATTTGCTGACTCATTAAAAAATAAATCAAAAAAAAGATATTTTTATCCAAATGAGGATGAAGGATTAGAAACAGCAAAATTTATAAATGCTTGTAAAGTTTCATCAAAAAATAAAAGATGGGTCAAAATCAAATAAATATTGCATTACTTGGTCTTGGCAGAATAGGCCAAATGCATGCATTAAATTTAATTAATCATCCAGAATTCAACTTAAAATATACATTTGATATTGATAAAAATTTAAATAAGAAATTTGGAAAAAAATATAAGTCAATTCTTATTAATAATCCCAATGTTGCATTCAATGATAAGAGTGTAAAATGTATTTTTATAGCCACAAGCACTAAAACACATTTAAATTATATTGATAAAGCAGTTAGAAATAAAAAAGTTGTATTCTGTGAAAAGCCTTTAGATTTGAGTTTAAAAAAAATTAATGAATACAAAAAAAAACTTTCTAAGTTCAATCCAAAGATTCAAATTGGTTTTAATAGAAGATATGATGCAGGACACAATTCTTTGAAAAAAAATCTTCTTAATGGAAAAATTGGAAAATTAGAAAAAATAATAATTACAAGTCGGGACCCTGCACCTCCTTCAACTGATTACTTGAAAAATTCTGGTGGTATATTTAAAGATATGATGATCCATGACTTTGATTTAGCAAGATACTATGTAGGTTCAGATGAGTTTAAGCACTTATTTGCAACAGGTGAATACTTTAAAGATAAAAAATTTAAAAAAGTAAAAGATTTAGAATTAGCTACAGTGGTAATGAAAACAAAAAAGGGTATTCAGTGTGTAATAACAAATTCAAGACATTGCAGTTTTGGTTATGATCAAAGAGTTGAGTTATTTGGTAATAAAGGGATGGTAATTTCTGAAAATCAGAGAGATTTAGAAACAGCATTTTATTTTAAAAATTCAACAGGCAGTAAACGATCTTTTAAAAATTTTTTTATTGAGAGATATTCAGAGGCATTTAAAAACCAGCTAAATGACTTAGCAAGACTTTGTAAAAAAAACATAAAACCACGGGCAAATTTTGAGGATGGAAGAATGTCATTGATATTGGCTGAAACAGCAAATAAATCATTAAAAACAAAAAAATTTGAGCTGATTAAATTTTAAACCATCACATTGATTTTATAGATTAATAATATATTTAATTCACCTATGAAAAATATTAAGCCATTTGGTCCTTCAATTGGAAAAACAAAAATATCTAAAAGGTTTTTAAATAAACTTAACGAGGAATTTGATAAAAAATCAGATCTCAAAAAAACTGATTATAGCTCAGAATTAGCTAGCCAAATAAAAAATGAAATTAAAATTTCAAACAACTTTATTAAAAAATACTTATTAAAAGAGCTGAGAAAAAATATTAAAATTTTTTTAGCTAAAGAAAAAGTTAAAAATATTAAAGAAATTAGAGTATTAAATTTGTGGGTCGTAAGACAATTTAAAGGTGAGTATAACCCTATTCATTATCATGAGGGAGATTTATCTGGTGTTGGCTATTTAACTTTACCAAAAAATATGACCAAAAATATTTTAATTAAAAATAAAAAAATTATAACTAACGGAACTATAGATTTTATAAATGGACAAAAAGCTTTTCTAAGTAACAGTATTTATAACTTAGTTCCAAAAACTGGAGACTTAATAATATTTCCAAACTATCTTATGCATACCGCATATCCATTTAACATAAATGGAGAAAGACGATCTTTTTCTTTTAATGTAAAAATTATTTTTAGAAAATAATACATGAATAAAGATTTTTTCAAAAATATTAGAATTTTGGATGGTGGTATGGGGCAACAATTGCTAGCAAAAGGATTGATATCAAAAGGTACCTTATGGTCTGCTACTGCTAATTTAGATAAAAATTTTCATGATTTAGTTGTGGATGTTCACTTATCTTTTATAAATGCTGGATCTGAGGTCATACTTACTAATACCTTTGCGGCACGAAAAATTAGATTAATACAAAATAAAGTTGATGAACATTTTAAATATATAAATGAACAAGCTTGTCTATTGTCAATTAAAGCAAAAGAAAAATCTGGAAAAAATGTTTTAATTGCAGGTAGTTTGCCATGTCAAAATGATACTTATCTTGAGGATCAAAGAGATAGTAAAGAAGTAGAAAAAGCTTTTTATGAACAAGCAAAAATTATTGCTCCTTATGTAGATTTTTTATATTTAGATGTGATCTCAAGTGGAAGGGAAATTGATATAGCTTCAAACGTTGCAATAAAATTAAATAAACCTGTTTTATTGGGCATACATGTTAAAAGAAATAACTTACTCCCCTCTAATGAGAGTATTACTGAAGTTTTACAAAAATACAGAAATGGGAATTGGATTGGATTAATTACTGCATGTGTCTCTCCAAAAATTGCTGAAGAGTGCACATCTGAAATTAAAAAATTAAATATTCCTTTTGGCTTTAAGGCTAACCTTTGGAAAGTAGAAGAGCCAACACCAGTTCAAACATTTAATACAGCTAAACCAGATGAAATTGGTACAAATCCAAACGTTACTCTTGGGAAAAGAGATAATAATTCAGCAAAGATGTTTTATGATTTTTCAAAAAGGCTTGTTGAACAAGGAGCAACAATACTTGGAGGATGTTGTGAAACTACCCCAGAGGATATTGAGGAAATTGCTAAACTAAGATAATTTTTTTCTATCCGCTCGTCGTACAAAGTAAATTCCTATACAAACTGCAGTCAAAGAAATTAGAACTTTAATTGTAATTAATTCTTCTAAGAATATGTATCCTAGAATTGTACCAAAAATTGGAATTAAATAAGAAACTTGTGATTGAAAAATTAATCCATTTTCCTTTAGTATTTTAAATCTTAATAACCATGCAATTCCTGTTGGAACAATCCCTAAATAAATAACAGATATTAAAGAATCTGTCCTAGGTGATACCTGCCATGGCTGTTCAGTAAAGGATACTAATGGTAACAAAATTATTGTTGCCCAAATTAAAATTGAACCTGTCACATTTTCATTTTTTTTCTTACTAATTTTTAGTGTTAAAACTCCACCAATTACATAACATGTGGATCCAAGCAAAATTAACAAAGCTGAAGTAAAATTGTTCTGATCAATTAAAAGATTGTCAGAAAATAAGAAAATTATTCCTGAGAAACCTGTTAAAATTCCAAATGTTTTAATTAAATTAAATTTTTCATTTTTCGTATAAAAATGACCTAATATTGTGGAACTCAATGGTGTTGTTGACATTAAAATTGCAGCTAAATTACTTTGAACAGATTTTACTCCGTAGGCAATTAAAAAAAATGGTGCAACCAAATTTATAAATCCTATCATTGCAAACCAATGCCAGTCTTTTGAAAAAGCCTCTATTTTTATTTTTTTATAATAGCAAAGAATAAGAACTGGAATTGCTCCAAAAAAAACTCTTAAAAAAGCAATAGTGACTGGACCAAATGAATAAGTTGCTATCTTAATATTAAAAAATGCAGATGCCCATATTAAAGATAATATAGTTAATAAAGTATAATCTATTAATTTTGGTTGCTTCATTCTGTTAAATCATCCACTTCTGCATTGGTTAATTTTTTTAATTCAAAAAAACTAATTCCAAAAATTGCATTTGGATGTCCTGCTGCAGCAAAAACTTTTGAAAATCTCTCTAAATTTTTATCCATATATATTTTTATTTTCACTAAATGACCTATCGGAGATACGCCTCCTATTGTGTAACCAGTAACTTGCTTAACCTCCTCAGGACTTGCCATTAACACATCTTTTTCGTTCAATTTTTTTTTTAACTTATTTAAAGAGCATCTTTTGTCCCCTGAAACTAAACAAAGACAAAATTTATCGCCTATTTTAAAAAGTAGGCTTTTTACAATAGCACCAACATTACAACCTAAAGCTGTAGCTGCATCATTTGCAGTTCTTGCTGTTTGTTCTAAAATGACAACATCTAGATTTGGATCAAAGTCGTTAAGAATTTTCTCCACTCTTTTAACTGTTTCTTTATCTAAAATGGAATTCACTTATTTGCTATTATGATTAATAATATTGATTAAATACACTACTTATGTGAAAATTGCATAAGTGTTATTTATTAAATAAGCAATATTTATATGAGTTTATTTGCTACTTAATGCTCAGAAATTACATAGGAGACATAATGAGTGCAGAAAAGGTTTTAAAATTTATTAAAGAAAAAGAAGCTGAATTCGTAGATTTAAGATTTACTGATCCAAGAGGAAAACTTCAACATTTAACAATGGACGCAACAATTGTTGATGCAGGTATGTTAAATGAAGGTGTATTTTTTGATGGATCATCTATTGCTGGTTGGAAAGCAATCAATGAATCTGACATGATTTTAAAACCAGATACTGCAAGAATGTTTATGGATCCATTTACTTCCCACAATACTGCAGTTTTGTTTTGTGATATCTTAGATGCAATAAAAAAAGATCCTTATGAAAGAGATCCAAGAGGTGTTGCTAAAAAAGCTGAGGAATATTTAAAAGCTTCAGGTATAGGTGATAAAGCATTCTTTGGTCCAGAGCCAGAATTTTTTGTATTTGACGATGTAAGAATTAAAAACGATATGAATGAGTGTGGATTTAAAATTGATAGTAAAGAAGGTCCATATAATTCAGGAAAAGAATATGAAAGTGGAAACATGGGACACAGACCACCAATCAAAGGTGGATACTTCCCAGTGCCACCTGTGGATAGTGAACAGGATATGCGTGGCGAATATCTAAAAAATTTAAAAGAAGTAGGAATTAAAGTTGAAAAACATCACCATGAGGTTGCTCCAAGCCAACACGAGCTTGGAATGTATTTTGGTACTTTAGTTGATCAGGCAGATAATGTTCAATTGTACAAATATGTTGTTCAAATGGTAACTCACTCATTTGGAAAAACTGCAACTTTTATGCCTAAACCTGTAGCAGGAGATAATGGTTCCGGTATGCATATTCACCAATCAATTTGGAAAGGTGATACACCAGTATTTTCTGGTGATGCTTATGCTGGCTTATCTGAAACCGCTTTACATTATATTGGTGGAATTTTAAAACATGCTAAAGCTATCAATGCTTTTGCTAATTCTACCACAAATAGTTACAAAAGATTAATCCCAGGTTTTGAAGCTCCAGTGTTACTTGCATACTCTGCAAGAAATAGATCTGCTTCATGTAGAATACCGATTACTTTGAGTAAAAAAGGGGCAAGATGTGAAATAAGATTCCCAGATGCATCTGGAAATCCATATTTAACATTTGCTGCTATGCTTATGGCTGGTATTGATGGAATTAAAAATAAAATTCATCCTGGTGAGTCTTTTGATAAAGATCTGTATGAATTGCCACCAGAAGAAGTGAAAGCTATTCCGACAGTATGTGGATCATTAAGAGAAGCAATGGAAAATCTTGACAAAGATAGAGAATTTTTAACTCAAGGTGGCGTATTTACAGACGATCAAATTGATGCTTACATAGCTCTAAAGTTTGAAGAAATTCATAAATTTGAGCATGCACCTCACCCTGTTGAGTTTGAGATGTACTACAGTAGCTAATAATTAATTATTGCTTAGTTGTTGCTATTGTATCTTTGTTAATACCTTTTTTAACAACGTAGTCTTGTGTGCCATTGGCACCAATATCTACTTCTTTTCTAAGGTCTTTAAAAAAAGATCTCTCTTTCAAAGAATTCTTAAGGTTTTTAACGAGATTTTTAAATTCAAATGTATTCATTATTAAGCTCTATCGCAGATATGCAAAAAATGCAAATCTGATATGTTCAAAATGGGATTGTTATTTTATGATGTTTTAAATGACTCTCCACAACCACAACGCTCAGTTTCATTAGGATTATTAAATACAAAAGTTGAGGATAATTCCTCAGTTTTATAATCCATTTCAGTTCCTAAAAGATACATAACCGCTGCCGAATCTATAAATACTTTAACACCTTTATCTTCAATTATTTCGTCATTTGGATTAATCTCTTTTGAGTATTCCATCACATAAGACATTCCAGCACAACCACCAGATTTAACTGACACACGTACTCCAAGTGAATCTTTTTCAGCATTAGTCATAATCTCTTTAATTCTTGAGGCTGCATTATCACTTAATTTTATTATTTGCGTCATTATAAATTCAATTCTAATTTAGCCGACTCAGACATCATATCTTTAGTCCATGGTGGATCCCATACTAATTCTAAATCCACATCCTCAATACCTTCTACCTGCATCGCTCCCTCTTTAACTTCTTTAGGTAGGCTTTCAGCTACTGGGCAATTTGGGGTGGTTAATGTCATTTTAATTTTAGCAGATTTTTCATTTTCAACCTTTATATCATAAATTAATCCCAATTCATAAATATTCACTGGTAACTCAGGATCGTAAATTTTTCTTATTTCTTCAATAATTTGATCTTTCTTTGACATATTAATTTTCTGTTTTAACCTCTTCCTTTTTATCATCAAAAGCTGAGACTAATGTATGCCAAGATAAGGTAGCACACTTAACTCTCATTGGATATTGTTTGACTCCTGATAAACACATTAATTTAGTTTTTTCATCTTCATGTAAATATTCAGATTTTAATTCTGGGTTTTCTTTTATCATTCCTAAAAAATCTTCAACAATTTCCTTTGCTTCATTTTCATTTTTGCCTTTTATTAAATCTGTCATAATCGAAGCAGATGCCATAGAAATAGCACAACCACTTCCTTCAAAGGAAATATCTTCAACTATTTTTTGGCCATTTAATTTAAGATAAACATGAACATTATCTCCACATAAAGGATTATTACCTTTGGCATCTTTGTTAAAATTTTCTGTCTTACCAAGGTTCCTTGGATTTTTACCGTGTTCTAGAATAATTTCTTGATATAGCTCTTTTAAATTCATTTTAAATTAAATATCTTTTTGCAGTTGTTGATAGAGTCATTTAATATATCTAAATCTTCTTTAGTATTATAAATTCCAACAGAAGCTCTAGCGCTAGCTGGTATATTTAGTTTATCATGTAAAATTTGACAACAATGATGACCAGCTCTTATAGCAACTCCATCTTCATCAAGTATAGTTGCGATATCATGAGGATGAACTCCTTCTAAAGTAAACGATAAAACTCCACCTTTATTTTTTGGGCTACCAATTAATTTAACAGAATTATTTTTTTGTAATAATTCTTGTCCATATTCAACTAAATCCGCTTCGTGTTGCATAATATTTTCTATACCAATGCTTTCCATAAACTTAATTGACTGGTCAAAGGCAATGACTTGAGCAGTTGCCATTGTTCCTGCTTCATATTTATTTGGTAATTCACCGTAGGAAATACTATCTTTTTTAACTTCTCTAATCATTCCCCCACCCCCTTGGTACGGAGGCAACTCCTCTAACCATTTTTTTTTACCGTATAAAACGCCAAGTCCTGTTGGACCATACATTTTGTGACATGATATTGCATAAAAATCACAATCTAAGTCTTGCATATCAAGTTTAAGATGTGGGGCGCCTTGGCAACCATCAATCACAACAATTATTCCTTTTGAATGTGCAAGATCAGTTATTTCTTTAACAGGTAGTATTGCACCTGTAACATTTGATAAATGTGTAATTGCTATCACTTTAGTCTTTGATGTTATTTTTTTTTCAATTTCCTCTAAAGAAACATCACCATCTTCGTTCATTTCTGCAAAATTAATTTTGATATTTTTTGATTTTCTTAAAAAATGCCACGGAACATAATTTGAATGATGCTCAAGTTCAGTGATTAAAATTTCATCACCTTCGTTTAAATAATTTTGTCCTAAGGTATTTGCAACTAAATTTAGTGCTTCAGTTGCACCTTTCGTAAAAACTATTTCATTTTTATCTTTAGCATTAATATACTTTTGAACGGAAGATCTTGTGGTCTCGTACAAATTTGTAGCTGCAACTGCAAGATAATGAACACTTCTTCCTACATTTGAAAACTGTTTGGTGTAAAATTCATTAATTTTATCTGCTACAACTTTTGGTTTTTGTGAAGAGTTGGCACTATCCAAATATACCAAATCATTATTTTGGATTTTTTCATCGAATATAGGAAATTCTTTTTTTATATTTTCTATTTTCATTCTTTAATACCAATCATATTTTTAATTAAGTTTTTAATTTCTGAATCCGTAATTTTTTCTACTACATCAAGTAAAAAACCGTTTATTAAAAGTTCTCTGGCTTGATTATAATTTAAACCTCTAGACATTAAATAAAATACAGAGTCTTCATCAAGACTTCCTGAGGCTGAACCATGTGAACATTTAACATCATCTGCATAAATTTCTAATTCAGGTTTAGCATTAAATTCAGAGTCTTTATTTAGCAATATTGCTTTACTAAGCTGGTAACCATCTGTTTTCTGCGCAACAGAATTTACATATATTTTTCCTTGGTATACTGCTTTAGAGCTATCTTCTAAAACACTCTTAATTAATTGATAGCTTTTCGTATTCTCTGTTAAATGATTAATGGTTGTTCTGATTTCATGATGTTTATTTTTATCAAGCGAGAAAATACCATTGACAAAAGCAGATGAATGTTCTCCTTTTAAATTGCAATTAATTTCACTTTTAAAGAAATTAGATCCTGATGATAAAATAAATGTCTCTGAAATAGTATTTTTATTTTGTACGATGTTATTAAAAGAATATTTAATATTTTTATTTTCAAGTTTATCTACTTTATAATTTTTAAGAATTGCATCTTCTTTTAAATTAAAGTTATAAAAAATATTTAAAAAATTTTTTTCGGATGTGTCGTTAAATAAGTCAATTAATCTTAAGCAACTATCATCTTGCAACTCAAAATCTAATCTTAAATTAATGTTTTTTGACCAAATTTTAGAGTTAGTTGTATGGTAAATAATGAGCGGTTTTAATAACTGATAGCCAGTTTTAATGACTATTTTAAAGCATTTATTAGTAAAAGCATTATTTAAATCAGATAAAGAATTATTATTATCAAATTTATTAATAGTTTCTGATTGATCAATTATTTCTATTTGACCTTTTTTTTCATAGTCAAAATCAATTTTTTCAATTCTACCATTTATAAAGACTATTTTATTATGTTCTAATCCATCCACGAATACAGAAGTGTCAACTTTGTTGGTAGACGTATAATCATTGTAAAAACTTAATTCCCCAATATTTTTATTAATTATCTGGTTAAGATCTGAGAATTTCCAATCTTCTTCTTTTCTATTTGGAAAACCTTTGTTTATAAAATTATCTAAAGAAAATTTTTTTATTTCAATATCTTTTTGAGATAAACTTAAATTTTTAATAGTATTGTCAAAATCTTTTTGTAATTGTTCTTTCATCTAATTAAAATTTTCGTATCCTTTTTTTTCAAGTTCTATAGCTAAATCAGGACCACCAGATTTAACAATCTTTCCATTGATTAAAACATGGACAAAGTCAGGCTTAATATAGTCAAGCAACCTTTGATAATGTGTAATTATTAAAAAAGAATTTTTTTCATTTCTTAGAGTATTTACGCCATCTGCAACAATTCTTAATGCGTCTATGTCTAGTCCTGAGTCTGTTTCATCGAGAATAGATAATTTTGGAGATAACATTGACATTTGTAAAATTTCATTTTTCTTTTTTTCTCCCCCAGAAAAACCAACATTTAATTGTCTATTTAATTTTTCCTCATCAAATTTAAGTTCTTTTGATTTTTCTCTTACAAGTTTTAAAAACTCTATCGCATCAAGCTCTTTTTCTCCTCTTGCTTTTCTGACTGCATTTAATGAAGTTTTTAAAAAAATATTAGTATTTACTCCAGGAATTTCTAATGGATATTGAAAAGCTAAAAAAATACCTTTGTGAGCTCTTTCTTCTGTTTCAAGTTCAAATAAATCTTTTTCCTCGAAAAGAACTTCACCAGAAACCTCATATCCTTTCTTCCCTGATAAGATATTTGATAAAGTGCTTTTACCAGATCCATTTGGACCCATTACAGCATGAACTTCACCAGGATTAACGTTAAGTGAAAATCCTTTTAAAATTTCCTTATTTTCTATTTTGGCATTTAGTTTATTTATTTTTAACATTAACCCACACTTCCCTCTAAACTAATCCCTACTAACTTTTGTGCTTCAACAGCAAATTCCATTGGAAGTTGTTGTAATACTTCTTTACAAAATCCATTTACAATTAAACCAACTGCCTCCTCTGCATTTAATCCTCTTTGTTGACAGTAATGCAATTGTTCCTCGCTTATTTTAGAAGTTGTTGCTTCGTGAGCTATATTTGACTCTGAATTTTTATTTTTGATATAAGGAACTGTATGAGCACCACATTTGTTACCCATCAGTAAAGAGTCGCACTGAGTGTAATTATTTGAATTCGATGCTTTTGAGGAAATATCAACCAATCCTCTATAAGTCATATCTGAAAAGCCAGCACTTATTCCTTTTGATATAATTTTACTTTTTGTATTTTTTCCTAAATGGATCATTTTAGTTCCAGTATCAGCTTTTTGATGATTATTTGTAATGGCGATTGAATAAAATTCTCCAACAGAATTATCGCCTTTTAAAATGCAACTAGGATACTTCCAAGTGATCGCAGATCCAGTTTCGACTTGTGTCCAAGAAATTTTTGAATTCTTACCTTTGCACAATCCTCTTTTAGTAACAAAATTATATATTCCACCTTTACCATCTTTATCACCTGGATACCAATTTTGAACTGTTGAATATTTTATTTCAGCATCATCAAGAGCAACTAATTCGACATTAGCAGCATGCAATTGATTTTCATCTCTCATAGGAGCTGTACAACCTTCTAAGTAGCTAACATAACTTCCTTTGTCAGCAATAATTAAAGTTCTTTCAAATTGACCTGTATTAGATGCATTTATTCTAAAATAAGTTGAAAGTTCCATTGGGCATCTAACACCCTCTGGAATGTATACAAATGAACCATCAGTAAAAACTGCTGAGTTTAAAGTTGCAAAAAAATGATCAGTTAACGGAATCACTGAACCTAAATATTTTTTAACTAGTTCTGGATGATTTTGAATTGCCTCTGAAATTGGACAAAAAATGATACCTTGTTTTATTAATTCTTCTCTAAAAGTTGTTGCAACTGAAACTGAGTCAAAAACTGCATCAACTGCAATACCATTTAATCTTGCTTGTTCTTGAAGAGGGATACCTAACTTTTTATAAGTTTCTAAAAGTTTAGGATCTAATTCATCTAAACTTTTCGGTTTATCATCCATACTTTTAGGTGCAGAATAATAATATAAATCTTGATAATCTATATTTGGATATTTTGGTTTTTGCCAATTTGGTTCTTTTAGTTGCTTAAATCTTTCATAAGCTTTTAATCTAAATTCAAGCATCCATTGTGGTTCTTTTTTAATGTTAGAAATAAATTTAATTACCTCCTCATTTAAACCTTTTGGTGCTCTCGTATTTTCTATATCAGTAGAAAAACCATATTTATAATCTTTTAATTTGTCTATTTCCTTTTGTCTATTTTCCATCTTAATTAATCCGTTCTGAATTATTTTTTAATAAATCCTCTAAACTTTTTTTTTCAAAAAAACTATTAATATGAGTTTCTAATTCATCCCAAAGGTTATGGGTTACACATTTAGTTGCTTTTCCATTGCACCCCTTTTTTGACTCTTTTTTGCACTGAACAGTTTTAACTTTTTCGTCAACAGCATTAAAAATATTAGTAAGTTTTATTTCATTAGGTTTTTTTGATAAAACATATCCACCTTGAGTACCTCTGGTACTTTTTACAATTTGATTTTTTTTAAGCTTTGAAAAAATTTGTTCTAAATAATCTAAGGAAATTCCTTGTCGTAATGAAATATCACGCAAAGACACTGGATTAATAGTGTCAAACCTTGCAAGATCTACAAGTGCCATAACAGCGTATCTTCCTTTTGATGTTAGTTTCATTTTACCCTTAAATAATGGCATTTTTATACATACCTGACTAAAATGGTCAAGTTTAGACTACAAAAAAAAACTAACATATTGTCGCTCAGTTATGATAAACGTAACTTTTTTTTGAGAATAATAATCAATTGCGCTTATGGATAACAAAATTTTAGAAATATTTATTCCAGGTCCAGCTGGACGTCTTGAAGCTAAATATTTTAAAAGTAAAAAAAACACATCTCCTGTAGCGTTAGTATTGCAACCTCATCCCCAATACGGGGGAACCATGAATAATAAGGTTGTAGTAGATACATTCCACACATTTATGGAAAATGATTTTTCTGTTTGTAGAGTTAACTTTAGAGGTGTTGGAAAAAGTGATGGGGAATTTGATAATGGCCAAGGGGAACTAGCTGATGCAGCTGCTGCGTTGGACTGGTTAGAAAGAGAAAATTTTGATAATTCTCAATGTTGGGTGTCTGGTTTTTCTTTTGGATCATTGATAGCTATGCAACTGTTAATGAGAAGACCTGAAATAAATAGATTTATAGCAATTTCACCTCAACCTAATGTTTATGATTTTTCTTTTTTATCACCATGTCCTACATCTGGAATGGTAATTTATGGAAAAAAGGATGAATTGGTTCCATTAGAGTATATTACAGAACTAGATAAAAGACTAAGTGCACAAAAAGGAATTAAAGTTGAATTTCATGCTGTAACTGATGCCAATCATTTTTTTTCTAAAACAGATAATGTATTAATTAAAAGTCTTGATAAATATATTAAAAAAGAGACAGCTCTTTATTAAAAATTTTTTACTAGTTTTCCGCCAACTGTAGGCTTTGCACATCCTGTAGTTTTTGGAAATGAAATAGGTAAATCCAAAAAAGATCTAATAGCTAAATATCCAAATGCCTGAGATTCAATATAATCACCATTGAAACCAAAGTTATCTATATTATCTAAAATAAAATTGTATTTATTGTTAAGATTTTCTTTAATACAATCCATTAAAGCAATATTTTTTCTTCCTCCCCCTGAAATTAAGTATTTAATTTTACTATCAGTGCCTATATTTTCTATTCCTTTAGCTATTAGATAGCCTGTAAAGTTAGTTATTGTTGCGCAACCATTTTCAAAAGTGAGACCTCTAGCAAATGAGTTGTCAAAATCTTTAATATCTAAAGATTTTGAATATGTATCTATGTTAAAATTTTCAATGATTTGATTAGTAATTAATTGATCAATTTTTCCTGCTTTTGATATATTTCCATTTTCATCAAATTTTTTATTAGAATTTTTTCTAACCCAGTCATCTATCAAACAATTCCCAGGCCCAATATCATGAGCGATAATATTGTCTTCAAAATTACTGGCAATACTTATAATCTTAGTAAGATTTGTTATTCCTCCAATATTTATAAATCCTATCGGAAAACCTATTTTAAATTTTTCATTCACAATATAAGATATGAGATAGTGAAATATTGGTGTTAAAGGGGCTCCTTGTCCTTCATTTTCAATATCTTTTTGTCTAAAGTCATAAATTACCTTTTTTTTTAATAGTTGAGACAGCAGCTTTCCGTCTCCAAGCTGTTTTGTAATTTTTTTTTGTGGCTCGTGAAATATAGTTTGGCCATGAAAACCAATTAGATCAATTTCATGCTTATATTTTAACAATATTTGGTTTATTTTTTCTGCATGAAAAATTGTGATTTTTCTTTCAAGATTTCCCAATTGTTTAGAATATTTAAATAAATCATTCTCTACTAAAACTAAGTTTCTTAATCTAATTAACTCTGCTTGTAGTTCGACATCATACTCAAAATACTTATCTAAAATGTTGTAAAATTGATATTGCCCATCAGATTGGATTATTGATATATCCACTCCATCCATTGAGGTTCCACTCATTAATCCTATAGATGTATATAATTTTTTTTTCATTGATATTCTTTTTATTAAAAATTTGTATATTGTAACTATAGACTTATGAATAAATTTTTAAAAGATTTTAAAGATCGTGGATATTTCTACCAATGTACTAGTGAGGATGAATTATCAAATTTACTAAATAAAGAAAAAATCAAAGCTTATATTGGTTTTGACTGTACCGCAGAGAGTTTACATGTTGGTAGCTTACTGCAAATAATGTGTTTGAGATTACTTCAAAAAAATGGACATCGTCCTATAGTTTTACTTGGTGGTGGAACTACAAGAATAGGTGACCCATCTGGAAAAGATAAAACTAGAAAAATTTTAAGTGAAGAAGAAATTGAAAAAAATATTCTAAATATTAAAAATATTCTTAAAAAATTTTTAGACAATGATGACCCAAGCACAAAACCAATATTTGTAAATAATTATTCTTGGTTAAAAAATTTGAATTATATATCTTTCCTAAGAGATATTGGAAAACACTTTACTATCAATAGGATGTTGACATTTGATAGTGTCAAATTGAGACTGGATAGAGAACAATCACTTAGTTATGTGGAATTTAATTATATGATTTTGCAAGCATATGATTTTTTAGAATTAAATAAAACAGAAAATTGTGTTTTACAAATTGGTGGTTCTGATCAATGGGGGAATATTGTAAACGGAGTTGAGCTTATTAAAAGATACTCTAATAATCAAACTTTTGGTTTAACTACTCCACTTATTACTTTAGCTACAGGTGCAAAAATGGGTAAGACAGAAAACGGTGCAGTTTGGTTAGATGAAAAATTTTTATCAGCTTATGATTACTGGCAATTTTGGAGAAATATTGATGACAGGGATGTGATTAAATTTATAAAAATGTTTACTGATCTTGATATTGTCGAGATAGAAAAATTAAAAAAAAATGACATAAATGAATTAAAAATTTTGCTTGCAAATAAAACTACTTCTTTGCTTCATGGCGAAAAGGCAGCGAAGAACTCAGAACAAGCAGCTAAAGAGGCATTTTCTGGAAATTCACTTGGTTCAAATTTACCTTCTGTAAATATATCATTAGAAAATGTTGATAAAAAAATTAACGTTTTAGATCTTATTTTACTGTCTAAATTAGAAAATTCTAAAAGTGAGATTAGAAGACTTATAAAAGGAAATGCAATAAAAATTAATGATAACACTATATCTGACGAAAAATTTATTATTGATCACAATCTTTTTAAAGAAAATTACCTCAAGTTATCTATAGGAAAAAAAAGACACATTAAAGTTGAGCTAAATTAATTTTTTTTAATTTTTTCTATAGTACGAGTTATAAATCTTGGGGTTAATGTCTTAATTGGATTTACAGTAGTTTCTAGCTTCTTAGGTGGCCCTTTAATCTTAAAACTTACTCCAAAAACTCCTTCTCCTGTTTTATCTCCAACCAAAATTTTCCCAAGAACTGGTATTGAACTAATTGTTTTATTAATAGTGGTTGCTGGCACAAGTGTCCCTCTTAGGCTAATTAGTTTATCATCCTCTACATATCCACTCATTAATATTGAAATTGCAGGACCAATTGCATAAATCTCATCAATTGTCATTAGATCTCCCTGATTTTTAAAATTCATTTCAAATTCATCAAATCTAATTCCTTCTCCTGATAAAATATCTGCAATTCCCTGTAGAGAAGCAAGAGTAAGAATTTTTGTTAAAACTGGTAATTCTTTCAATTTAAAATCATAAATATTAAGTTTAGATATAGAAATATTACCTTTTTTAGATGAATAGAAATCTAGATATCCTTCATCAAATCCTTTAATAAATTTATATCGTTCAACTAATGGTTTTGCTTTTGAGGAGTATAGTGTAGTTATCTTGTTATTTTCAGCATCACTATTGATTGAAAATGAAATATTTTTTTTATCACCAAAAAGTGCAGATAAATTGGCATCTACAACACTATTATCTTTAATAAATAAATTTCCTTTTAAATCTGATACATAATTAACTTCATCTAAAGAAACTTCATCTAACTTTATATTTAAAGCAATATTATTTTGAAAAATATTATTTCTTTTTTTATCATTACCTTTTAAAAGATTTGTAATTAAGGTATTTGCATTTAAACTAAATCCAATTATATCAAAATCGTCTTTTTTTATTTTTTTTATCGAATATTTGTTTAACTTATTCTCAGTGTCTAAATAATCAAACTCAACATAATCAACATTAATAATTGAATTATTCTCATTTAAGGTAAGGTTGCTTACTTCAATTTTATTTTTGTCTTCTAAAATAATTAGATTGTTTAAAGAAAGATTTTTATCTTGCTCATAATAACCATCAATTTTCAATTGGGTGTCTATTTTATTATTTTTTTTATAATTAAAAAAATTTACTTCAAAATCAGTTTTGTCTAAATTCATATCTAAATCAAAATTGATTTTTTTATCTTTTGTTGATATTAAATATTTTATACTTTCAAATTCATCATCAACTTTTATTTTACCTTCGCCTGCTAAAGATAATTTTTTGTTATTATATTTAATATTTAATTTTTGGTTTTTTAAATTAATATTCTCATTAGCAGATGGGAAAAAAACACTAATAAAATCTTGTTTTTTTAAACTAATAGCATCTAAAGTTAAATTCGATTGAATATTATAACTTTGATCATTATTTTTGAAGATATAGTTAATTTTATTAAAATTTTCTTCTAATTTTATTTCTCCTTCCCCAATAATTGATAATAGATTATTACTATACTGTAATTTTAATTTATGGTTTTTTAAAACGATTTCCTCATTTATGTTTGAGAAAAAGTCTGAGATATAACTTTCTCTATTATATTTGAACTGATCTAAATCAATATTAGACTTAAGAAACATATTTTTTAGTTTAAAATTTTTATTAACCTCGAAACTAAAACTATTATCTGAACTGAAAGTCGTGTTATCTAAATTTAAATTTTTTAAATTTAATTTAAAAATTTTTAAGAAATTTTTCGATAAAGCAGCATCTTTACTTTTGACATTTCCATCAATGTAAAAAATATCTTCTTTTTGCTTAACGTTTACCTTGTTGGAAAAAAAATCGATTTTTCTTGTCGCAAATTTTATTTCTTGGAGTTTAAATTCTTGTTTCTTTAGATTGAATATAAAATTAATTTTTTCGTAACTATAATTATTTAATAGTTGAATTTTTCCGTCCTTTATTATGCCATTTATTTCATAGTCATCTCTAATTTTCCCCTTTTCGTCGTAATTAATTTTTAAATCAAATATTACGTGACCTTTTTTTATAATTTTATCTAAAATAAATAATTCTGGACCTTTGTAAGCTGTTTTAGCAAATTTAATTAAATCACCTAGTGGTAATGATTTTGATCCTATTTCAAGATTTGATGAAACAAATTTATTTTTAATTATTGACGCAAGAGATACCTCTGTTCCTATATATTCTAATTCAAGTGGTTTATTATAATAATAAACAGTAGCACCAACAGTTTTGGCATTAAATTTCAATCTAAGTGGATCTAATTTAATTTTTATTTTTTTTAGATTTATTTGTAAATTTTTATTACTCTCGTTAACTTTATTTTTTATCTGTTCATTTAAACTTTCTGTTTCAATTCCAATAGTACTTAAATAAATTATTGGTAAAAAAATTAAAACTGTAATTGCTATAAAAAACTTTACTAAAAATTTTCTCATTTTATTTTATAGAGTGATTGTTCTAAAAATTCATCCAGATCACCATCTAGAATTTTATCCGGACTAGTACTTTCAAAATTTGTTCGATTATCTTTAACTAATCTATAAGGTTGTAATACATAGGATCTTATTTGGTGGCCCCAACCAATTTCAGATTTTGAGTTTTCTGTATTTTGATTTTGTTCTTCTCTTTTCTTAATTTCATGGTCGTACAATCTGGCTTTTAACATATTCATACATGTCTCTTTATTTTTATGTTGAGACCTCTCATTTTGACACTGTACAACAATTTTGGAAGGTAGATGGGTAATTCTTACAGCGCTATCGGTAGTGTTTACATGTTGGCCACCTGCTCCACTAGATCGATAAGTATCTATTCTCAAATCTTTTTCAGAAATTTCTATATTTATATTTTCGTCAACAACTGGATATATCCAGATACTTGCAAAACTTGTATGTCTTCTTGCACCTGAGTCGAATGGAGATATTCTAACCAAACGATGAATACCAGACTCTTTTTTAAGCCAACCAAAAACATAATCCCCCTCTATCTTTATTGTTGCTGACTTAATTCCAGCCTCATCTCCTCTATGTTCGCTTATTAAGTTTGATTTAAAATTCTTTTTATCAGACCATTTTAAATACATTCGTCTTAACATATCAGCCCAATCTTGACTCTCTGTACCTCCAGCACCTGCATGAATCTCAATATAGCAGTCTAATGGATCTGCTTCGCTTGATAAAAAACATTTGATTTCACTTTTTTTTATTTCCGATCTTAATTGTTTAATATTCTGTATAATTTCACCTTGAACGTCCAAGTTATTTTCCTCCAAAGCTAATTCATTTAAATCTTTAAAATCATTTAATTTTTCAACAGATGAATTTAAAGAATTTATTAAATCCTCAAAAAATTTCTTTTCTTTAACTACTTTTTGAGAATTACTTTTATCTTGCCAGAAATTGGCTTCTAGCATTTTTGTATTCAGAGACTGAAGTTTTGAATAAATATTATTATTTTCAAAGATACTCCTTAATTCTTTGATTTATCTTATTTATTTCTTCTTTATAATTTTGAAAATTATCACTCATTAATAAAACTTTAGTATATTATTGCTATCTAATCTATCAGTATTTGAGTAAAGAACTTTTCCATTAACCACATTTTCTTTTTTAAAAACTTCTATGATTGTATTTTTTGTGGAAAATTTAGCCTTTTGCCCTGTTTTAGGATCTACTACCATCATAATTGTATCTTCGGCTGCTTTAAATGGTCTGGCATCTGATTTTTTTACAACTTGCTTAATAAAATCTTTAAAAATCGGAAGTGCAGTTTTTGAGCCAGTTTCATATTTTCCAAGAGGTGAAGGGTCATCTGAACCTACATAAACTCCCACTAATAAGTTTGAGGTAAAGCCAATAAACCAAGTATCTGTGTTTTTGTTTGTTGTTCCAGTTTTGCCAGCAATATTTAAGTTCAAGTCTCTTAGTTTTTTGCCAGTACCTCTTTGAACTGCACCTTCAAGTATTGAGGTCATTTGATATGCAGTTTCGGGTGAAAAAATTTGCTTATAGTTATTTTGAATTTTTGGATAATCGTTACTCAGGTAAGAAATTTGATCACAATCTATGCACTGTCTCAAGTTATTATTGTATATAGTGTTTCCTTCACTATCTTGAATTCTATCAATTAATATTGGCTCAACAAGTTTTCCACCATTAACAAAAGCTGAATAAGCTGAGGTTAAATTTATAAGAGTAGTCTCAGCAGAACCCAACGATATAGACAATAATTCCTCTGGATTTTCATAAATTTTGAGATCTTTTGAGAAATTTACAATTCTTTCAACACCAAGATTCTGAGCAATTCGTACAGTCATTAAATTTCTAGATTTTTCCAATCCAGTTCGAAGTGTAGATGGGCCATAAAATTTTTTCCCATAATTTTCAGGTTTCCACATCTTTAGATCGTCACCTTGATCTAAAACTATAGGTGCGTCTAATACTAAAGATGTTGGAGTATAATTATTTTCTAATGCTAATGCATAAACAAATGGTTTAAAAGCAGAACCTGGCTGTCTATTTGCCTGAGTCGCTCTATTAAATTCACTTTTTTTAAAACTAAATCCACCACTTAGTGCTAAAATTCTTCCAGTATAAGGATCCATAACAACAATTCCTCCGTTGATTTTAGGTAATTGTTGTAAACTAAATTTGTTATCACTTATTTTTTTTACATATATTATGTCACCTAGTTGAAATAAGTTTTTAAATTCTTTTTTGGTCCAAGAAATATCTTTGTATTCAATAACACCTTGAATTTTATCTTCAGTCTCAATTTCTGCTGAGAATTTATTTATTTTTTTTACTATTGCCAATGACCAATCAATTGACTTTTCTAAATTAAACTTTTTTAAATCTTTATTCCAATTACTTTTATAAATCTTGCTAGTTAATGGTCCCCTCCAACCTTTTCTTTGATCGTATGAAATTAATCCGTTTCTCAAAGAGTTTGTAGCAATTTTTTGAAACTCTAAATTGATAGGTGTATTTATATTGAACCCTTGTTTATATACTTTGTCATAGGTAAAATTTTTGATTACATTTTTTCTTACATCCTCAATAAAATATTGTGCATCTTCAAGATAAATTTTCTTATTTTTACTTAATATAATTTCTTTATTTTTTAATTTCTCATACCACTCAGAGGTTATATAATTATTATCTAATAAGTTTTTTAAAACTAGATTTCTTCTAAATTTTGCAACTTCAATATCTCTATATGGATTGTACCTACTTGGAGCCTTAGGTAATGCGGCTAACAATGCAGCCTCTGAATAATTTATATCTCTAATTGATTTATCAAAATATTCCAAGCTAGCAGCTGCTATTCCATAAGCTCCACTTCCTAAATATATTTGATTTAAGTATAATTCCAAAATTCTTTCTTTGGAAAGTGCTCTTTCGATCCTAAAAGCCAAAATTGCTTCTTTAATTTTTCTATTAATACTCACTTCATTTGTTAATAAAAAATTTTTTGCAACTTGTTGCGTTATTGTTGAAGCACCCTCTAATCGCTCAGATGAAATAATGTTAGATATATTATTAACTACTGCTCTCAACACTCCTTTGGCATCTACACCTGGATGTGAAAAAAAATTTTTATCTTCTGCAGATAAAAATGCATTTATTACATTTTTAGGGATTGAGCTGTAAGGCACAAATACCCTTTTTTCCTTAGAAAAGTCTGCAACAAGCTCTCCTTCTCCTGAGTAAACCTTGCTTGAAACAGGTGGTTTATAATTTTTTAAAAATTTA
Source organism: Pelagibacteraceae bacterium AG-430-E20 (assembly GCA_003209915.1). Lineage (GTDB taxonomy): Bacteria > Pseudomonadota > Alphaproteobacteria > Pelagibacterales > Pelagibacteraceae > Pelagibacter. The sequence goes on from QCOF01000001.1 coordinate 137,195, forward strand.
TAATCAGGAATATCATTTGAATAACTCCACAACACACCAACTATCAAAACACCTGTTAAAAGAACTATAGCTATAGAAATAAGAAGAATATTCTTTAAAAACTTATGCATTTTAATTCCATTATATCTTGGAATTTGTTAAAGATAAGGCACAGGAATTAAACAAAATTTATTTAAACCAAGAAAATTTAATGAAATCAACAATTACAATATTATGGAAAAAAATTTATACATTGATGCTTCGCATCCAAATGAAACTAGAGTTGTTCTTAAATCTGACGAAAACATTGAAGATTACGAATACGAAGGTTTAAAGAACAACCTAATAAAAAATAATATTTATTTAGGTAAAGTAAGTAGAATTGAGCCATCTCTTCAGGCAGCTTTCGTTGACTTTGGAAGAGATAGGCATGGTTTTCTGTCTTTTAATGACATCCAATCAGATTATTATCAAATACCAAAGGCTGATTTAGATAAAATTAAAGAAGAAGAAGAGAAAGCTAGAGAAGAACTTTCAAAACAAATTGAGGCTAAAGAAGAAGAAAATATAGCTGAAGGAAAATTAGAGATAGATGATCCTATTGAAAAAGAAATAGAAAATCAGACAGTAAACAAAGAAATTTTAGAAGAAAAGAATAATGCTGAGGAGGAAAAAGAAAAAAAGAAAGAAAATAAGTTTAGATTTAAAAGATATAAAATTCAGGAAGTTATAAAACCAAATCAGGTTATACTTGTTCAAGTTATTAAAGATGAAAGAGGTCAAAAAGGAGCTGCACTTAGTACTTTCATTTCTATTGCTGGAAAATATATAGTTTTAATGCCGAATACACCAAAAGGTGGGGGTATTTCGAGAAAGATTTTTAATCCTGCTGATAGAAAAAAAATAAGATCAATATTAAATGAAATCGAAATTCCAAAAGAAATGGGATTAATTGTTAGAACAGCAGGTAGTAATAAAACTAAAAATGAAATCAACAATGATTTAACAACTCTTATAAAAACCTGGAGTCAAATTAAAGACAATGCAATTAATTCAATTGCTCCATCACTTATTCATCAAGAAAGTGAAATTATTAAAAGAACTTTGAGAGACATGTTTGATGATAATACCCAAAATATAATTGTGGAGGGAACAGATGGTTATAAAAAGGCACAGTCTTTTATGAAAACAATGATGCCATCTAGTGTTAAAAAAGTAAAAAAATATAGAGGCAAAGTACCTTTGTTCATTGAGGAAAATATTGAGCAAAAATTAAATCAAATCTTTGACACTGAAATTAAACTTAAATCAGGAGGTTATTTGGTTATTAACCCTACTGAAGCATTAGTATCCATAGATATTAACTCGGGTAGCTCCATAAAAGGTAAAAATGTTGAAAGTACTGCGTTAGATACAAACATCGAGGCAGCAGAAGAAATTGCAAGACAAATTAAAATAAGGGATTTATCTGGTTTAATTATAATAGATTTTATTGACATGCTAAGTTACGGAAACAGGAGATTAGTTGAGAGAAAATTAAAAGAAAAATGTAGGTTAGATAGAGCTAGAATACAGATAGGTAGAATAAGTAACTTCGGTCTTTTAGAAATGTCTAGGCAAAGATTAAGGGAAAGTGCCATTAAGTGGAAAGTTACTTTAACAGATGAGTCGTTTGCACAAAAACTGCTTAAAATTGTTGAATTAAAAGCGGTTTTAAACAAAGCAAAATTTGTAGAGTTAAAAGTTTGTAAAAAAATTTCTGATTTTTTAAAAGAAAACTTTGTTAATGATTTAACTTATTTTGAAAAAAAAAATAAAATAACATTAGATATAATTAGCGATAATTCGTTAATAATTCCTGAATATATAATAAATATTCAAAACAAGTCTAAAAAAACTATAGAATTGGTTGAGTATTATGAAAAACTTAAAAATTTAGAACTACAAAATAAAGAAGATAAAATAATCAAAAATAAAGAAAAAAAAACTTATAAAAAAACTTACAAAAAAAAAAGATTTTATAAAATACCTAAATAATTCCTTCGTTTGGAGACGAAGGGTTTCCCATTAATGTTTTGGCTATTCTGCCTGAATTGTAAGACTGTCTTCCAGCTACAACTGCATTTTTAAAAGCTAATGCCATCTCAAATGGTTTTTTTGCTTTTGCTATTGCTGTATTTACTAAGACACCATCACAACCAAGCTCCATTGCAATCGTTGCGTCTGATGCTTGACCCAAACCTGCGTCGATAATAATGGGAAGTTTAGTTTGCTTTCGAATAATTTGAATATTAATTTTATTTAATATTCCTAATCCAGAACCAATCGGTGCCGCCAAAGGCATAATTGCATCTGCTCCTGAATTCTCTAAACGTTTTGCCATTAAAGGATCATCATTACAATAAACCATAACCCTAAACCCTTCCTTGGCAAGGATTTCTGTTGTTTTTAAGGTTTCAATCATGTCTGGAAATAAATTCGTTTTATCGCCTAAAACTTCAAGCTTAACTAGCTTCCAACCTCCAATTTCTCTTGCTAATCTTAGTGTTCTTAAAGCATCTTTTGAGTTAAAACAGCCTGCTGTATTTGGAAGATACGTAATTTTTTTTGGATCAATGTAGTCCATTAGGAGTGGTTTATTTTTATTTGAAATATTCACACGTCTCACAGCGACTGTAACCATTTCCGCACCAGAAAATTTTATTGCCTTTGCACATTCTGCCATGCTTTTGTATTTCCCGGTTCCAACTATTAACCTTGAATCAAATTTTTTTTTTGCAATTATTAATTTATCTTTTTTCAAACTATCCTCCTCCAATAAAATGAACTATTTCAATTTTATCATTTTTTTTTAATTTTATATTGTTAGATTTTTTTTTATCAATAATTTCTTGATTTAATTCAATTGCTACTTTTTTTATTGGAATTTTAAGATTTTTCATGAGATCAGACAATTTAGAGTTATTCAAAACTGTTTTAAATTTACCATTTACTTTAATTTTTATTTTTTTCATCGTATATAAGTGCTGAATGACTAATAAAATAATTATTATTAATGGTCCAAATCTTAATCTATTAGGTGAAAGAGAACAATCACAATATGGATCAGATACATTTGAGCAATTAAAAGAAAAATGCTTAACAAAATCAAAAGAAATTGGTTTAGAGGTAAACTTTACACAATCAAATTTAGAAGGTGAAATTGTAAATATCATTCAACAAGCTAGAAAAGAGTACACAGGAATGATAATTAATGCTGCAGGGTTTACGCATACATCAGTAGCAATTAGAGATGCTCTTAGTCTGTTTAAAAAACCAATAATCGAATTACATATATCTAATATTTATAAAAGAGAGGAGTTTAGACAGAAATCTTTAATAAGTGACATAGCAACTGGTGGTATTTTTGGTTTAGGTACTGAAGGTTATATTTTAGCCATAATTTCTATACAAAAGATCATAGAAAATGAAAATCGATAAAAAAATTATTAAAGAATTAAATGATTATCTAGAAGAGTTTAATCTTACTGAAATAGAAATCACTGAGAAAGACACTAAAATTAAAGTCTCAAAAAATGTAGTATCTAACATTAATCAGCCTTCAGTGATTGGTTATAATTCTCCAGCTGAAAAAAATATTTCAGAAAATAATCAAAGTATTAAAAATGGTATTGAAATTAAATCTCCAATAATCGGTACTGCTTACCATGCGCCTGAACCAGGTGCAAAAAAATTTATTGAAGTAGGTAAAAAAATTAAAAAAGGTGACACAATAATGATTGTTGAAGCAATGAAAACAATGAATCATGTGCCCTCCTCATCGGACGGCGTTGTAAAAGAAATATGTATCGATGATGGACAACCAGTTGAATTTGGTCAAACTCTTATCGTTTTAGAATAAATAATGTTTAAAAAAATTTTAATTGCTAACCGTGGGGAAATTGCGGTTAGAATTATTAGAGCATGTAAAGAATGGGGAATATCAACTGTTGCTGTCCATTCTGATGTTGATCGAGATAGTATGCACGTTAGACTTGCTGATGAGAGTGTCTGTATAGGCTCCCACCAACCACAAAATAGTTACTTAAATATACCTGCATTGATGTCTGCTATAGAGCTAACTAATGCTGAAGCTGTTCATCCTGGTTATGGTTTTCTTTCAGAGAATACAAATTTTGCAAAAATATTAGAGGAAAATAAAATTAAATTTATTGGAGCTTCTTCTGAATTAATTGCGATGATGGGAGATAAAATTCAAGCAAAAAAAATTGCAAAAGAAAATGGATTGCCTGTTATTGAAGGTTCTGAGGGTGGTGTTAAAGATATAGCTCAAGCTAAGGAACTTTGTAAAAAAATTGGTTTTCCTGTTTTAATTAAAGCCTCAGGTGGAGGCGGTGGAAAAGGTATGAAAATCGTTTACAAAGAAGAGGAATTTGAAACATTATTTTCTACTGCTAAATCAGAGGCACAAAAATATTTTGGAAATGATGAGGTTTATATTGAAAAATTTTTTCAAAATCCTAGGCATATCGAAGTACAGATTTTAGCTGGTAAGAACCGAGTTGTGCATCTTCATGAAAGAGATTGTTCAGTCCAAAGAAGACATCAAAAACTTATTGAGGAGACACCTAGTCCAGTTTTAAATAATGAAGTTAGAAAAGATCTTTTTGAAAAAACAGTGAATATGGTTGAAAAAATTGGTTATATGGGTGCTGGGACAGTCGAATTTATATATGAAGGTGGTAAATTCTATTTTCTTGAGATGAATACTAGGGTTCAAGTAGAACATCCAGTAACAGAGATGGTCACAGGAATTGATATTATCAAAGAACAAATTTGGATTGCGTTTTCAGGTGAGACAGCATTAAAGCAAAGTGACATTAATCCAAGAGGCCATGCAATTGAGTGTAGAATTAACGCTGAAGATGCAAGTAAAAACTTCCAACCTTCTCCAGGAACTATCGGGATGTGTCATCAACCATCCGGTTTTAGAACAAGAGTAGATGGAGCTATATACCAAGGCTATAAAGTAACTCCTTATTACGACAGCATGATTTGTAAATTAATTTGTCATGGTCGAAATAGATCAGAAGCAATTCAAAGAATGAATAGATCTTTAGATGAATTTGTAATTGAAGGAATTATAACAACTATTCCTTTACATAAAAAACTATTAAATCATAAAAAATTTATTGAATCTGACTTCAATGTTGGATGGATAGATAAAGAAAAAATTATTTAATAACAGTTTACAAGCCAAATATCATAAACTGGATGGTCAAATGGAGTTATTGATGGGCTTGAGGAAAACATCCATCCATTAAAAACAAAAACTTCATCATTATTTGAATTATTAAGGTCTGTAACTTGTATGTAAGCAGTAATTTCAGGGTTGTCGTCAAATTCTGAATTTTTACATTTTAAACTTTTTATTGATAAGTCTTTAAATGCCACTAGATCTCCATTTTTTAATTTCAAAAGAGTATTTTTGGAGCTTATTTTATCTAAAATTTTAATATCTGTGTAAGTACCCTCTAAGTTACTTTGCGAAAATGCAAATGAAAATAAAAAAAAATAAACAAAAATTATTAAGTTTAATTTAAGACTATTCTTTCCAGCTTTTATATTTTTTTTTAGCTCCATCTTTATTTTTATTGGGATAGTATGCTTGATCAGTACCTGTCAAATTAGATTGATGAGGTTTTTGCCATTCATATTTTTCAAGAATATGTTTTTTTTCTATTTTATTAGGAGTAAAATGCATCCATGAATACCACTCAACTGGAATTTTTGATGCATCAATTGTATCAGTATATACAACCCACCTCTTCCCCTTTTTACTTTGATAGTATTTGTTGCCTAGCTCATCTGTTCCAACGAGTTTTCCAAAAAAAATAGTTTTCAACCTAGTTCCAAATGTATCTTGATTCCACCAAATGAAAATTTTTTTTAAAAGTGTCAACATTTTTATTTTTTATTTTTTCAATTAAAAATTGTAAAATTTAAATTAGACTAAAATTTGAATAAGTATATAAATTAAATGATTCATTATTCAAATTAATTTTAAATTGAGGTTAAATGGCAAAATATCTGGTTGAAACATATTATACGTGCACATTCAAAGTTAATCATTACTTAGATGATATTAATGAAACAGAATTAAAAAATTTAGAAAAAAGAGACGATGGGAAATTCGAAGTTTTAGATGTTAAATTGGATAATAGAAAAACTAAAAGTCTTGACCCTAAAAATAATAAAATTGTAGATAATAAAAATGTTGAAATATTAAACAAGTCAGAAAACCTTAATCCAATTAGTAAAGAAAACGTAGTAACAAATCTTAATAAGGCTTCAGAGAGAGGTGGAAAAAGATTTGGTATGCCTGATCGAAGAAAAGGATATATTCAGAAGGCGACAATTGGAGATCATAAGGTCTATCTACATACTGGTGAATATGAAGATGGAAAAATTGGAGAAATATTTATAGATACAAGTAAAGAAGGCGAGCTAGTAAAAGCATTAATGAATAATTTTGCAATTGCAGTCTCTCTTGGTCTTCAATATGGGGTGCCTTTAGATGAGTTTATTAGTGCATTTGTAGGAACAAAATTTGAGCCATCAGGTAAAGTATTAGGAAATGATAGAATTTTAAGCGCTACATCTATTTTAGATTATATTTTTAGGGAACTAGCAATTTCTTATCAAAATAGAGAGGATCTAGCTCATACACCCTCTATTGGTGGAAACGATACAAATGGTTCAGATGATCAAAACTCAGAGGATCAAAATCAACTACTAAAAATTGTTAAAGATATTACAAGCAAAGGATTTGTAAGAAACAATTATAAAAAAAATCTGGTAGATCTATCTGATGTTAAAATCAGTCTAAAAGGTAAAAAATAAGTTTTAATTTTTAGTTTTTATTGAAAGATTTAATTCTTTCAATTGGTCTTGATTAATCTCTGATGGTGCGTTCATCATTAAATCTTGAGCGTTTTGGTTCATTGGGAACATAGTAACTTCTCTTATATTTTTTTCATTTGCTAAAAGCATGACAATTCTATCTATTCCAGGTGCAATTCCACCATGTGGTGGTGCACCATAACTTAATGCGTTAATCATCCCACTAAATTTTTCATCTACCTCTGCTTTATTGTAACCTGCAATTGAAAACAATTTATACATAAGATCAGGTTTATGATTTCTTATTGCACCAGAAGATAACTCTATTCCATTACAAACTATATCATATTGGTAAGCAAGAATATCGAGAGGATTTTCAAAATCTTTATCTTTTAATTCACCTTGTGGCATTGAAAATGGGTTATGACTAAATTTTATCTTATCTGTTAACTCATCTTTTTCAAACATAGGGTAGTTAACTATCCAACAGAAAGCAAAAGTATCATCATCAATTAGGTCTAAATCTTGCGCAATTTTATCTCTAGCTAGAGCTGTTATTTTTTCTAATTCATTTTGCTTTCCACATGCTAAAAAAATACTGTCCCCTACCTCGGAATTAGTGAATTTCATTATTTCTAAAAGTGCCTCTTCGGAAAAAAATTTTCCCACTGGTCCTTTAGCTGAAATTTTATTATCTTTTTCAAATGTAAAGTATGCTAATCCAGAAGCACCTTGTTCTTTAGCCCATTTATCGATATTATCGAAAAAACTTCTAGGTTTATCTTTTGTATTTTTTGTAGTGATAGATCGAACTTTAGATCCTGATCGTACTAATTTTTTAAAAATATCGAATGAAACATCCTCTCTACTAAATATTTCTGTAATATCATTTATAATAAGAGGGTTTCTTAAATCAGGTTTGTCAGTCCCGAATTTAAGCATTGCTTCAGAGTAGGGTATCTTTGGAAAAATATCATACATCAATTTTTTATCAGAAAAATTTTTAAAAGTATTAACCATTAGTTTTTCTACAATATTGAATACATCCTCTTGCTCAACAAAAGACATTTCTAAGTCGAGTTGATAAAATTCACCAGGACTTCTATCAGCTCTAGCATCCTCATCTCTAAAGCAAGGAGCTATTTGAAAATATTTATCAAAACCCGATACCATTATTAATTGCTTAAATTGTTGAGGCGCTTGTGGTAAAGCATAAAATTTTCCTGGGTTTAAACGACTTGGTACAAGAAAATCTCTGGCTCCTTCAGGGCTAGAAGAGGTCAAAATTGGAGTTTGAAATTCTAAAAAGCCTAATTTTGTCATTTCATTTCTTATGTAAGAAATAACTTTTGATCTTAAAATGATATTTTCATGAATTTTTTTTCTTCTTAAGTCTAAAAATCTATATTTAAGTCTTATTTCTTCTGCATACTCTTGATCACTAAAAACAGGCAATGGTAATTCTTTACAAGTCCCTAATGTCTCATATTCAGATATAGCCACCTCAATTTCTCCAGTCTGAATATCTTTATTTTTAGTTTCATCTGAACGATGTACTACCTTACCATTAACCTTAATAACAGTCTCTAGTTGTATTTTTTCTAATTCAGAAAAATTTTTATTTTCTTTATCAATTATGCACTGAGTAATTCCATAATTATCTCTTAGATCAATAAATAATAAATTTCCATGATCTCTTTTTTTGTTTATCCATCCAGAAAGAGAGACACTTTTGTCAACATCACTTTTTCTTAACTCGTTACATTTATGTGTTCTGTACTTATTCAATTATTCTCCTAAAGCCTCTTTTATAATTTTAAAGTCGATTGGTTTTTTTCTTTTTAAACTAATTTCGTCGATTTTATATATGAAATCAGATATTTTACCATAAGATCTACTTATCCTTTTAATAATAAAATCTATTAATTTTTTATCAATTGAGATCTGGCGATCAGATAAATTTTTTAATATCAAAGCATACATTAAATCATCTCCTGGTTTTTCTATTGCTGATAAAAGAAAATTTTTAGATCTTGAATTTAAATCTTGAAGTTCAAATTTAAAATCAACAATTGGTTTTTCAGAAGTAACTATAAGATATTTGTTATCCTGCTCTATGGTGTTGATTAAAGTAAATAATAAATTTTCATCAATATTTTCCACCAGATCTTCGATAATAATATTCTCATAAATTTTAATTTTTTTTAAAAAATCATTGGTAATTTCAGAAGCGGTAATTTTAATACCTTTAAAGTTTTGCAAAAAAATATTGATCAAGTGAGATTTTCCAGAGAAATTTTCACCAATTAAGTTAATAAAATTTTTTTCCCATTTGGGCCAGCTATTTAAAAGTTTAAATGAATATTCGTTACTTTTAGACACATAAAAATCCTGGTCTTTAAAATTCTGATCATAATCAAAACTAAGAATTTGTTGGTTTAGATTTTTCATTTCATCACCCATATTTTATTAACAGTTTCAAATTCATAATTATTATTTTTCATTACTTCAATAAACTTACCAGGTGTTCCGTTAAATATTATTTTATAAATATTATTTTTGTTATCAAATTTATAAATATGAAAATTATAAATTAAGTCTATGTTGGAAAGTTTTTCCTCTAATTGATTAATTTTTATATTGTTACTGTTTTCAACCGAGATTGTTAAAGGTAATTTAACTGATGTATTTATTTCATTTTGAGATTTCCAATAATCTTCAAAGTTAATTTTTAAATTTTCTATGAAATTATCTATTTCAGAATTGCTATTAAAATCGATGTTTTTAATTAGGGTATTTTTTAAAGTTTTTTTATCATCAAAACTTATTTTATTTAAGAGTCTGGTTTGGTCAGAACCTATAAAAAATATAGATATAATATAGTTTTCAAGATTATATTTTTTTACTATTTCTCTAAATTCAAAATTTTCTAAATTTTCAATATTTTTTTTAATCAAGTTTAAATCTTCAAGATCCTCGGTTAGTAAAATATAATTTAAAAGTTCAAATTGTTTGGTATTAGAATTCCATTGATTATATATAATATTATCTGAAAACATTTTGATCTGACTTTCATTTTGATCAACAACTATTGGCATAAAAATAATATCTTTTTTTACTGGTAATGATGGAAAAATATTTTTCTTTTCTAATAAGTCAAAGACGATTTTTTTATTAAAAGATACATTAAGTTTTATATAATAGATTTCATTAACAAATTTTTCCTCCTTAATTGAAAATGTCTCAATCATACTTTTGATTTGATTTAATGGAATCTTTTTAAGCCTCTGATAATCCTTAGACTGAACAGTAGATAGCATTAACTGATTAAAAGCTTGCACAAATCCTTCATCAATTATTTTGTTTTTGTTAAAATTAATCTTAAAAGGAGTAGATAATTCAAGATCATTGATGGAGAAAGTCTTAGCAAAACTAATTCCTGTGGAAAAAAAAACATTTAATACAGCAAGAAATAAAAAAAATATATATAACTTTCTTAATTTAAAATTTTGAAAAATATATTTCATAGATCTTTTTAATGAATAAAAAAAAATTTACCTATAAAAAAAGCGGTGTTGACATCAATGCTGCAGATAATTTCGTTAATTTCATTTCTAATGTTTCATCAAAGAAAAAAGGCAAAAAAAAGTTTTCAAATATAGGTGGATTTGGGTCCATAACCAGTATTCCACTAGGAATAAACCAACCAAAAATTGTAGCTTGCACAGATGGTGTTGGTACTAAAATTGAGATCGCAAACACGCTAAATAAGTATGACACAATTGGTATAGATTTAGTAGCTATGAGTGTTAATGATTTAATCGTTCAAGGTGCAAAACCTCTTTTATTTTTAGACTATATTTCAATTAATAAAATTGATTTAAAAAAACTTAAATCAATAATTAAAGGAATTCTTAAGGGCTGCAGATTGTCTGGCTGTGAATTAGTTGGTGGTGAGACAGCTGAAATGCCTGGTACATATGAAAAAGGTAAGTTTGATATTGCAGGGTTTGCAGTAGGTGTAGTAAGTAAAAATAAAATTTTAAACAAAAATAGAATAAAAAATAATAACCTTATCTTAGCTGTACCATCGAGTGGATTGCATTCTAATGGTTTCTCTTTGGTAAGGTATCTTATAAATCAAAAAAAAATTAATATAAAAAATAATAAATTTTTAAAGTCTGAACTTTTAAGGCCTACTAAAATATATGTTGATGAAGTTTTAAAATTAATTGATCAGAATTTAATTAATGGTTGTGCAAATATAACAGGCGGAGGCTTGTCAGATAATATCAAAAGAATTATTCCAGATGAAATGATTGCTGATATTAATTTAGATCAAATAAAAACTTTGAATATTTTTAAATGGCTTAAAAAAAATGGAATATCAGAAAAGGAGATGATAAAAACATTTAATTGTGGAGTTGGATTTTGCTTAATTATAAATCCAAAAAATTTAAAAAAAGTCACTAAATATTTTTCGAAAGACTATACACCCTATGTAATAGGTAAAATTTCTATAGGTAATAACAAAGTAAAATTAAATGGTTCAATCAACTGGTATTAAAAAAATTAAGTGTGCAGTATTCATTTCTGGAAATGGCAGTAACCTAAAATCACTAATTCAATTTTCTAAAAAAAAAAATTCACCTATTTCAACAGAATTAATTATTTCGGATAATCCAAAAGCAAAAGGATTAAAATTTGGAAAAATTTTTAAAATATCAAATAAAGTTTTTAATTATAAAAATAAGATAATTGCTGAAAAAAAAATAATTTCTGAAATAACTAATAAAAAGATTAAATTAATTTGCCTTGCAGGGTTTATGAGAATTCTATCCAAAAATTTTATAAAAAGATTTAAAGGTAAAATATTAAATATTCATCCTTCTCTACTCCCAAAATATAAAGGTTTGAACACTCATCAACGCGCAATATCAAATAATGAAAAATACTCAGGTTGTACGGTACATTTTGTTAACTCGAGATTAGACTCGGGAAAAATTATTCTTCAAAAAAAAGTTAAGATTAGTAAATTTGATACGGCTAAATCTCTATCAAATAAAATTTTAATTCAAGAACACAAGCTATATCCAAAAGCCATTAGAAAAGTATTTAGTCTTTAAAAAAGAAATCTATTTCAATTTTTGCGTTTTCAACGCTATCAGAACCATGCACTGAATTTTTATCTATTGATATCCCATATATTTTTCTAATAGTGCCCTCTTCAGCATCTTTTGGATTGGTGGCTCCCATTAGCTCTCTATTTCCAATAACTGCATTCTCTTTTTCAAGAACCATTACAACAATAGGCCCTGAGGACAGATACGAACATAAATCATTATAAAAAGGTTTAGTTTCATGAACTTTATAAAATTTTTCGGCTTCAGATTTTTCAATTTGAATTTTTTTTTCTTTTAATATTGAAAAACCTTTATCCTTAAACATCTCTTTAATTTCATTTTCTAGATTTCTTTCAACCGCATCAGGTTTTATAATTGACAAAGTTTGTTCTACATTACTCATAATAATCCTCTACTAGTTTATTTAGTAATCTTACTCCATATCCTGTTGCACCACCTGAATTGAGAGCTCCACCGTACTTTGAAAAAGCCATTCCAGCGATATCTAAATGTGCCCACGGTGTTTTGTTTAAAATAAATCTCTGTAAAAATTGTGCGGCTGTAGTTGAACCAGCGCCACCAACATAATTTATATTTTGCATATCCGCATTTTTAGAGTCTATTAGTTTGTCATAATTTTTATTTAAAGGCATTCTCCAAACTTTTTCCTCAGTTTTTTCTCCTACATCAATTAATTGATTAGATAATTTATCATCATTAGAAAATAAGCCTGCATACTCAGATCCGAGAGAAACAATTATAGCACCAGTTAATGTTGCTAAATCAACAATAAATTTTGGTTTATATTTCTTTTCTGTATAAGTAATAGCATCTGCTAACACTAACCTACCTTCTGCATCAGTATTTAAGATTTCTACTGTTTTGCCACTATAAGATTTAACAATATCTCCAGGTCTTTGTGCATTTCCTCCTGGCATATTTTCAACAAGACCCACAACACCTATTGCATTAACCTTTGCTTTTTTTAGAGCCAAACTTTTCATTAAACCGACTACTGTTGCTGAACCAGCCATATCGTATGTCATGTCTTCCATAAATTTTGCAGGTTTAAGCGATATACCTCCTGTATCAAAGCAAACACCTTTACCTACGAAAGCTAAAGGTTTAGAATTATCTTTTAGTCCCTTCCATTCCATAGTGACCAGATAAGATCCCCGTATACTTCCTTGACCTACACCTAACAAAGTATTCATACCTAACTTTTTCATTTTTTGTTCGTTAAGAATGTTTATTTTTAAACCAAATTTTTTTAAGGTGTTTAATCTTTTAGCGTATTCATCAGGATGCAAAATATTTCCTGGTTCAGACACTAAATCCCTTGCATAGAATGTACCTTCCTCTATAGCAGTAAATTTTAATTGATCAGCTTTGGTCGGTATATTTTTTCCAATTACAGTTATAGTTATTCTTTTATTTTTTTTTTTTGATTTATATTTTTCAAAGATATAAGACTTTAATTTCATTCCGTGCAAGAAATAGCCAATTATATTTTTTGAGGTATTTTTAATAGAGTCTGAATTGACTATGAAATTACTTTGTTTGATGTCTTTAATTTGATCATATAATTTTGCACCCAAACCTTCAAAGTCTGAATTTTTAAGATTTTTTTTAGTTGAAACCAAAATTATTTTTTTTTTGGAACTTATGTTAAAAAAGACATTATTACTTTTCTTGTCACTTACTTTGAGTAAATCATTGATAAACGCATATTCATTAACCGAAATATATTTTTTCAAATGCGATAAGTCGAAGTTTTCATCAACAAATAATAGCAAATTGTCTATTTTATTTTTTGGATAACTGTTCTTATAACTAATTTTTAATGACATAAATTTTAAATACACTCAACGAGAGTAGAATGTTATATATATTTAAATTATCATATTTCAATGAAAAAGATTTTATTTCGAAAGATATTATTAGATTGTCTTAAATTTTTTTTATTAACCATTCTTGGTGTTAGTACAATTGTTTGGGTTTTTCAGGCGGTAAATTATCTTGATATTATGGTTGAAGATGGAAGAAATTATCTTGTCTATTTTAATTATACTATTTTAATTTTTCCAAAAATTATTAGTAAAATTTATCCATTTGCCTTGTTTTTATCTTTTTATTATGTCCTTTCTAAATATGAAAAAAATAATGAATTATTAATATTTTGGAACCATGGCATTAGTCAATTACAAATAATTAATTTTTTTCTAAAAGCCTCCTTTGCTTTAATGATTATTCAAATTCTTTTGCTTACATTTTTAGTTCCTAAAACTCAAGATATGGCTAGGTCTATATTAAGAAATTCAAATATTAATTTTTATGACAATTTTTTAAAACCAAAAAAGTTTAATGATGTAATTAAAAATGTGACGATGTATACAGAAAAGAAAAAATCAGATGGTTCATTAGAAAATATTTATATAAAAAAATTTTCAAATGTTAACGAGTTCGAAATTTTATTAGCAAGAACTGGGGTTATTAAAAATAAAAATAACAAACAAGTTCTCACTCTTTTCAACGGTCAAAATATTAAAAGTAAAAATAATAATATAGATAGTTTTACTTTTTCTGAATTTGATTTTAATCTTTCTGGTCTTCAATCCAACACTACTACTTATAAAAAAACTCAAGAAAATTCATCTATTAGTCTAATTAGTTGTTTTAGAAATTTGAATTCAGATGACAAAAAAAATAATCAAATTTTAAAAATTGAGAACTGTAGTATTCAAAATTTATCTGGCATATCTCAAGAACTTTATAAAAGAATGATAATCCCACTTTACATACCAACATTAGTTCTTGCGGTATTAATATTAATAATAATTTCTAGAGGAAATTTAAATTATCTTAAACTTAAATCTTTAATTTTCTTATTGGGTATTTTTATTATCGTTTTTTCTGAAATGAGCTTAAGATTTATTGTCGAGGACTTAAATATTAATTTAAAAATAATTTTAATTCCTATTATGACACTAATTATATTTTATAGCATTTTAAGATACATTCTAAATTTTTATTTAAAGAAGGTAGATTTAAAATGAAAACCTATATCAGATTTTTAACCATAAGTTTCTTGAAGTCATTTATAAATATCTTTTTAATAATGCTATCTCTTGTTTTGATATTAAATTTATTAAGTGAGCTTGATTTTTTTAAAGACATTGAGGTTGGAAGTTTCTTTCCTGCCTATCTCGCATTACTTAATTCTGGATCTTTAATTTTTGAAATGTTTCCATTTATTTGTCTTGTATGTACCCAATTTTTTTTTATAGGTTTTTTTAAAGATGATCAGCTTAATATTTTCAAGTACTCTGGATTAAAAAATACAAGCATTATTAAAATATTAAGTTTATTAACATTTCTTATTGGTGTCTTTGTTATAATTTTTTTTTATAATTTTACTTCAAATTTAAAAAATTTTTATTTAGAGTTAAAGTCAAATTATACTTCAGATGATAAGTACCTTGCAGTAATCACAAATAATGGGCTTTGGATCAAAGATAAAATTGAAAACAGAATACTTATAATTAACTCTACAAAGATAAAACCTGATCATCTTATAGATACTTTCATAAGTGAATTTGATAGTGATTTTAACATTATAAGAAATATAAAAAGCAATAAAGTTAATATTAAAAACAATGAATGGATTATTTATGATGCGGAAATTTTTGCCAACAATACTTCAACTGTAAAAAAAAATATAAAAATAAAATCAAATTTTAATTATGAAAGAATCCAAGGTTTATTTTCTAATCTTTCCTCTCTTTCAGTTTTGGAGTTAATAAAACTTAAAGAAAATTATAAATTACTTGGGTATTCTACTGTTGAGGTTGAAGTGCACTTAAATAGATTAATATCTTATCCCTTTTACTTATTATTAATGACAATTTTTTCATCAATTATCATGTTTAATTCAAAAAATTTAAAAAATACTGGTATAAAAATTACAATTGGACTATTTTTTTCAGTAATAATTTATTATATTAATAATTTCTTCTATGTACTTGGGAATACCGAAAGGATTTCAATTTATGTATCTATTTGGGCTCCTTTAT
This sequence comes from Pelagibacteraceae bacterium AG-430-E20, assembly GCA_003209915.1. GTDB lineage: Bacteria > Pseudomonadota > Alphaproteobacteria > Pelagibacterales > Pelagibacteraceae > Pelagibacter. The sequence goes on from QCOF01000001.1 coordinate 153,273, forward strand.
TTTTCTTAACAGCAATGAATTTTTTAATGATGAGAAAAATAAATGAGAAATAAGATTAAAAAAATAATAATAATCTTAAGTTTTCTAATACTTATTTCTTTTAACGTTTCTTCCAATGAACAATTTAACTTTGATGTAACTGAAGTTGAAATTTTAGATAACGGAAATGAATTTAGAGGTATAAAGCGAGGTACTATTACCTCAGAGAATGGAGTTATTATTAATGCTGATAAGTTTATTTACTATAAAATTAATAATATTCTTAATGCTGAAGGGAATGTTGAGATATTAGATGATGTGAATAATTACAAGATTTATTCTGACAAAGTCACCTATTTTAAAAATGAAGAAAAATTTATTACAAAGAGTAATTCAAAAGCGATTAATAATAAGATAATTTTAACAGCAGATGAATTCGAATACTATAAAAATTTAAATATTATAAAAGCCAAAAATAATGTTGAATTTGAAGATAAAATTAAAAACATTATTCTTCAAGGTGAAGATGTAACGTATGAAAAAAATACAGAAAAAATATTCACAATCGGATTTACAGATGCAAAAATTGATGAAAAATACAATTTTTATTCAAAAAATGTTAATTTTGATCGTAATGAGATGGAATTAAGCTCCAAAGATGAGACACAAATAAAAGATAACAAATTTAACTTATATAAAACAAGTGAATTTAAATATTTTGTTAATGATGAATTATTAAAGGGAAATAATGTTGAAATAACTACAAATATAAATTTACCAAGCGAGTTATCAGATAAATATTTTTTCAGCAGTGGATTTTTTGATCTTAAAGATGATAATTTTAATGCAGCTGAAACAAAAGTTAAAATGAAAAAAAATATTTTCGGCAATATGGATAATGATCCTAGATTAATTGGAGTTTCTTCTTTTAAAAAAAATGAAATTACTCAAGTTAATAAAGGTATTTTTACAAGTTGTAAAAAAACTGATAATTGCCCTCCTTGGAGTATTAAAGCCGAAAAAATTAAGCATAATAAATCAAGAAAACAATTAATTTATGATAATGCTATTCTTCAAATATATGATGTGCCAATAGTTTATTTCCCAAAGTTTTTTCATCCTGATCCAACTGTTAAGAGACAATCTGGAATACTAAAACCAATTTTAAACGAGTCCCATATTTTAGGGTCTTCATTAAAAATTCCATACTATAAGGTTTTGTCCGCAGATAAAGATTTAACTATTTCGCCTAATATATTTGAAAAAGATATCTTAATGATAGAAAATGAATTTAGACAAAAAACAAGTAATTCAAATCTATTAGCTAACTATGGGTTTACACGAGGGTATAAATCTTCAGTCGATAGTAAAAAAAAAAATATTTCTCATCTCTTTGGTAGATATAAATTAGATCTTGGTTTAGAAAATTATAATTCAAGTTTTTTGGATTTAAATTTTCAGAAAATAAACAACGATACATACTTAAAAGTATTTGACAGTAATTTAACAGAAACTCCAATAAAACCTCAAAATAAAGATCAATTGACATCATCTTTAGATCTTTCATTTGAACATCAAAAATTTAATCTTTCTACTGGCTTTACCAGTTATGAAAATTTAAGTGGTAAAAATAGTGATAGATACCAATATGTTTTACCCTATTATAATTTTTCGAGAAACTTATTTGAAAATCAAGACGTATTAAGAGTTAACCTTAATTCATCTGGAAGTAATAATTTACAAAATACAAACAACCTAAAATCAAGAGTGATTAATGATCTAAGCTTTGAAAGCTTAGATTATTTCACAAAGTTTGGAATTAAAAATAACTTTCAGTTCCTTGCCAAAAATCTAAATACAGTTGCTAAAAATGATCCTATTTATAAATCAACACCTCAAATTGAGTTAATGAATATCTTTGAGGCACGCTCAAGTTTACCTTTAATAAAGTCGGGAACAAACTCAAATAACTTTTTAGAGCCTAAAATTTCTTTTAGATTTAATCCAGGTGACATGAAAAATTATTCTGATAGTAATAGAAAAATTGGGGTCTCTAATATTTTCAACGTTAACAGGTTGGGTCTCACAGACTCATTTGAAGAAGGAAAATCTTTAACTATAGGACTAGATTATAAAAGAGAGGATTTAGACAATATTAACAAGTATTTTGAATTTAAAATAGCTTCAGTGTTTAGGGATGATTTTACAACTAAAATTCCTTTATCAAGTGCAATAAGAGAAAATGGTAATTTGATCGGCTCTATGAAAAGTAATATTAATGAAAATTTTGATTTCGCTTATGACTTTTCAATTGATAATGATTTAAAAACTTTTGAGTATAATTCATTAAGTGCAAACTTAAATCTAAACAAATTTTCTACTGGTATAAATTTTATAGAAGAAAATGGAAAAATAGGCGACTCTAATACTATAGAAAATTTTATGGAATATAAATTTGATGAAAGTAACTATCTAACTTTTAATACTAGAAGGAATAGAAAAATAGACTTAACAGAATATTATAATCTTGTATATGAATATAAAAATGATTGTTTAATTGCAGGTATAAAATATAAAAAAACTTATTATCAAGATCGAGACCTATTGCCAACTGAGGACTTAATGATTTCAATTACTATTTTTCCATTAACCACTTATGAAAGAAAAATTGATAGATAGCATCAAAGTGATTTTTAAATTAAAAATTTTGCTGATTTTATTTTTTCTGATCCTTAATAAAAATACGACTGCTTTAGAAAATAGAATTTTGGTTAAAGTAGATAATAAGCTAATAACAAGTATAGATATTTATAATCAATCTAGATATTTAACAACATTAGATCCTGATCTAAAAAAATTTGGTGATAATCAGATATTTGAACTATCAAAAAATATACTCATTAAAGAGAAAATTAAAAAAATTGAACTTGAAAAACAAAAAATAGACATGGATATTAAAGATGAGAAGTTAAACTCATATGTTAATTCAATTTTTGAATCAAAAAAAATATACTCAGTTAGTGACTATAGAGATTTTATAAATTCAATGGATTTTAATTATGAACAAATGAGAGAAAAATTAGTAATTGAATTTTTATGGAATAATTTAATATTTAAAAAATATTCTTCAAATATAAAGATTGATAGAAATGAATTAAAAGAATTAGTCAAAAATAAAAAAATTAATTCGTATTTATTATCAGAAATCGTTTTTGATGCTAAAAATAAAGGTGAAATAAACGAAAGGTATCAAAAAATAAAATTAGATATTGATAATCAAGGTTTTAAAAAGGCAGCTTTAATTCATAGTGTAGCCAGTTCAGCAAGTAATGGAGGAAATATAGGCTGGATTAAAGAAAATTCTCTTAATAAAAAAATTTTAGAAGTTGTTAACAAATTAGAGGTTAATAAATATTCTAATCCTATTTCTCTACCTGGGGGGTTTTTAGTTGTAATGCTGAAAGATAAAAAAAGTGTGACGAGTAACTTAGATCCAGAAAAAGAATTAAATTCACTTGTTCAATTTAAAACAAATCAGCAACTTAATCAATTTTCGAGCATGTATTTTAATAAAGTCAAAAAAGAAATACAAATAAATGAACTCTAAAAATTATATAATTATAGTTGCAGGTGAACCAAATAGTATTTTTTTAGAAATATTTTTTAAATCATTAAATAGAATAAAGACAAAAAAACCTATAATTTTGATTGGTTCCTTAAAATTAGTTAAACTTCAAATGTCAAAGCTAAAATATAAAAAAAAAATTAAAGTTTTAAAATCAGATGATATTTTTGATCTGAAAATTAATAATAATACACTAAACCTGATCAATGTTGACTATAATCCAACTAAAGCTTTTGAAAATATTTCATCTAAATCAAATGATTATATTTTAATGTGCTTTAAAATCGCATTTAAAATAATTAACAAATATAAAATTACAAAATTTATTAATGGGCCAGTAAATAAAAAAACATTCCTAAATAAGAAATTTAAAGGTGTTACAGAATATGTCTCAAAAAGTTTTAAAATTAAAAAGAATGCAATGCTAATTTATAATAAAAAATTATCAGTATGTCCTATAACAACACATTTACCAATTAAAGCTGTTTCTAAAAATATAAGTAAAAAAACCATAGTTGAGAAAATTTTATTAATTCATGATTTTTATAAAAAACAAAATAGAAAAGCCAAAATTGCACTAATTGGCCTAAATCCTCATTGTGAAACAATTGACAAATTTGATGAGGATGAAGAGATTTTAAGGCCTGCTGTAAAGAAACTTAAAAAAAAAGGATTGGATATCTCTGGTCCATTTGCTGCAGACACAATATTTCTAAAAAAAAATAGAAGTAAATATAATGTAATTGTTGGCATGTATCATGACCAAGTGTTAACACCTATGAAGACTATATTTGAATATGACGCTATAAATGTAACTCTTGGTTTGCCCTTCTTGAGAGTATCTCCAGACCATGGCCCAAATGAAAAAATGTTAGGTAAAAATATATCAAATCCATTAAGCCTTATAAGAGCTATTCAATTTTTGGATAGAAATTGATTAAAGCAAAAAAAAGTCTTGGTCAGAATTTTTTAATAGATGAAAATATTCTAGAAAAAATAGTTAACGTTATTCAAATTAAAGAAAAAAATATTCTTGAAATAGGCCCTGGTACTGGAGCTCTTACCTCTCATATTTTAAAAAAAAATCCCAAAAAAGTAATGGTTGTTGAAAAAGATAAAAATCTTGCAGAATCACTTGAGCTAAATTTTAGAGAGGAAGTAACTGTAATTAATAAGGATATTCTTGAGATTGATGAACATTCGTTGATAAATGAAAAGTTTACTGTATTTGGCAATCTTCCATATAATATTTCTACTGAGATATTGAGTAAATGGATTATAAATTTAAAAGATGGTTTCTGGTTTGATCATCTCGTTTTAATGTTTCAAAAAGAGGTAGCTAACAGAATTATTTCAAAATTTAATACATCAACTTATGGTAGACTTGCAATATTAACAAATTGGAAACTCAAAGTTGTTAAAATTTGTGATATAAAACCTGTTTCTTTTTCTCCAAAACCAAAAGTTGATAGTTCTTTGTTACTATTCACTCCAAAAGATAAAATATTCAAGATTGGTGATCCTAAAAACTTAGAGAAGGTTACAAGAGTTTTTTTTAGCCATAGAAGAAAAATGTTAAAAAAACCTTTTAATCAACTTTTTAATGGTGATCAAAAAATATTAGATAAGCTCAAAATTGATTTAAATCTTAGACCTCAAAATTTAGACTTTGAAACTTATTATAAATTAACAAGCGAATATGAGAATTTAAGAAGTTAATTTTTCTATATGATTCCTTATATACTCACCGTCATAATCTTTAGAACCATTATTTATTTCTGCATGAATTAAATTTTTTATTTTGGAGTAACAAGTTTCAATAGAGTCATTTATAACTACGTAATCATAATTAATCCAATGCAAAACATCTCTACTAAACTGCTTCATTCTTTCCTCAGCAATTAATTTATCTTTCATGTCTCTATTGGAGAGTCTCTCAAACAATATCTCTTTACTTGGTGGTAAAATAAAAAAAGAAATTAGCTTATAATCTAAATTCTTGTTCTTTATTTGGTCCGCGCCTTGCCAATCGATATCAAATAAAACATTTTTACCTTTATTAAGTTTATTGATAACTGGTGTCCTTGTAGTTCCATAAAAATTACTAAAAACTTTTGCATATTCAAGAAATTCCTCATTTTTAATGAACCTTTTGAATTCTTTCTCATCAACAAAAAAATAATCTTTATTAGGAGTCTCGTTATGTCTAGGTTGTCTGGTTGTATGAGATATGGAGATTTCAAAGTTATCTAACTTAGATAACATTTTTACTAATGTAGTTTTACCTGCTCCAGAGGGAGAGGATAAAATTATCATTACCCCATCTTGTTCTGAGGGCATTAGATTTTCTAGTTAGCTTTTCCTTCGATAAACTTAACTGCATCTCCAACAGTTAAAATTTTCTCAGCTTCACTATCTGATATTTCAGATCCAAATTCTTCTTCGAAAGCCATCACTAATTCAACTGTATCTAAACTATCAGCTCCTAAATCGTCTATAAAACTAGACTCTTCGTTAACTTTTGCCTCATCGATACCTAGGTGATCAGCTACAATTTTTTTTACTTTGCTTGAAACGTCTTCTGACATATTGATCCTTTTCGTTATAAATTCTTAATAGTTTAAAACTATGTTTTGTCAAGCCATATACATGCCCCCATTAACATGTAATGTTTCTCCATTGATATAGTTTGATTGATTTGAGCACAAAAAAAGTACCGCATTAGCAACATCATCAGGTTCGCCTAGACGTGCTGAGGGTATTTTTGATATTATAGCTTCTTTAAATTTTTCATCTAACTTATCAGTCATAGCTGTTTTAATAAAGCCTGGTGAAATGCAATTTATATTTATATTTTTTTTTGCGTATTCTATCGCCAAACTCTTAGACATCGCTATTATGCCTGCTTTCGATGCAGTGTAATTAGCCTGCCCTAAATTTCCTGTGTGACCAACAACAGATGTTATATTAACAATCCTGCCTGATTTATTCTTAAGCATTTTTTTAATTGCAGATTTACTAATTAAAAAAGTTGATGTTAAATTGATATCAATTACTTTTTTCCATTCTTCTAAACTCATTCTTATTGCAAGGTTATCTTGGGTAACTCCTGCATTATTAATAATACAATCTAAGTTTCCACCAAGTTCTTTTGTTGCATTTTCTATAAATTCCTCAATTTTATCACTTTGAGAAATATCAAATTTTAATATTTTAATATTTTCAAATTTACTTTTTAGTACATTTAGTTTTTCAATTTTAGTACCAGAAGCTAAAATATTTGCTCCAGCTTGGTTTAATTTTTTAATTATCGAGTTTCCAATACCACCTGAAGCGCCTGTTACTATAATATTTTTACCTTTTAGATCGCTCATAATTTTATACTCTCAATATCACTTAAACTATTTATCGTATCAATTTTAACATCTCTATTAATCCTTTTAACCAAACCTGACAATACTTTCCCGGGTCCAATTTCTATAAAATGATTTACATTATTTTCTATCATATTAATTACGCTTTCTCTCCATCTTACTCTATTCTCAATTTGTTTGATTAAGAGGGTTTTAAGCTCATCTAGGTTTTTAATTTCATAAGCTGTCACATTTGAAATTAATTTATTTTGTCCATTTTTAAAGTTAAGCTTATTTAATTCATCTGTCATAATTTTGGTGGCATTACCCATCATATCACAATGAAAAGGAGCGCTTACGGGAAGTTTAATATTTTTAATAGAATTTTCTTTTAAAATTTTAGTTAAATGTTCTAAGTCCTCTGTTTTTCCACTCAAAACCATTTGACCCTCAGAATTGTCATTTGCAATTTGAGCATTAAACATTTTTTTATTCTCAGCTAAAATCTTTTCAATTACATCAATTTTTGAACCCAATACTGCAACCATACCTCCTTGTCCTTTGGGAACTGAGTTTTGCATAGCTTCACCTCTAATTCTTAATATTTTTAAAGTCTCTGAAAAATCTAAATATCCAGCACATGACAAAGCTGAGTACTCACCTAAAGAATGTCCAGCAAAATATTTAGCTTTATTTAAATCTAAGTTAAATTCTTTTTTAACTATAATGAATATTGAATAACTAATTAAAAATATAGCTGGTTGAGTATTAATTGTTAAATCTAATTCTTCTTTTGGACCTTCTAAAACTAACTTAGAAAGAGAAAAATTTAATGTTTCATCTGCCTGCTTAAACAAACTTTTAATCAAATCAAATTTATCATATAGCTCTTTTCCCATTCCCACCATTTGGGAACCTTGGCCAGGGAAAATTACTGAAAACATATAAAAAAAACTAATTAATTTGCCTTTTTAACTATTGTAATTGAACTTTTATAATAGTATATCCTCATTTTTTATTAAAGAACTTAAATGAATTTATACGAACATACTATTATTGCTAGACAAGATACTTCACCAAGTGAATTAAAGCAATTATCTGAAAAATATTCAAAAATTATTGAAAAAAATGATGGAGAAGTAGTAAAGACTGAAAATTGGGGATTGTTAAACTTATCGTATTTAATAAAAAAAAATAGAAAAGGCAGTTACATTCATTTTAAAATTAAAGGTGATGGAAAAGTTATTGATGAATTGGAAAAAAATGAGTCAATAGATAAAAAATTGTTAAGATATTTAACAGTTAGAGTAAAAAAGTTTGATTTAGATACGGTTTACTTCGGTAAGAAAGAAGAGAGCGAAAAAAAAGAGAGTGTTAAAAACTAATGCCTAAAAGACAAAGTGGAAATAAAAAAGGAAAACAAAGTAATTTTGCAAAATTAAGTATTTTCCAACCTAATAAGTATAAATTTAAAAAAAGTTGTCCACTTTCAGCAAAGGGTGCGCCACAAGTTGATTATAAAAACATTAAATTATTAAGAAAATATATGTCAGAAAATGGTAAAATTTTACCATCAAGAATAACTAATGTTTCTCAGAAAAAACAAAGGGAGCTATCCTTATCAATTAAAAGAGCTAGAAATTTAGCATTAATATAAATGAAAGTAATATTATTAGAAAATGTTAAAAGGATTGGGTCTATTGGAGAAGTGATAGATGTAAAAAGAGGTTTTGCTAGAAACTATCTTATTGCCAATCAAAAAGCGCTTTACGCCTCAAAAGAAAATATTAAAGAAGTTGAAAAAATAAAAACTGATTTATCTAAAAAAGATAACGAAAAGAAAAAAGAAGCCTCTCTAATAGCTGAGCAAATTAATGGAAAAGAATATTCTGTGAAAAAATTAAGCACAGAAAATAAAGAATTATATGGTTCAGTAAAGCCAACAGAAATTGCTAAACTTATCCAAGACGAAAATAAGATTGAAATTATGCCTTCAATGATACAACCTGTCGAAGAGATCAAAGCTTTAGGAAAGTTTAAGGTTAAAATTTCTCTACACTCAGAAGTTGACGCAGAAATCTCTATAGATGTATCTTCTGCAGAAACAATTCAATAATTATACATTTTTTTCCCCAGCAATAATTAAGAATTTTATAAATAACTTTTTCATATAAATTATAAATATGGAAAATAATTTAAGTCTAGTTAAGAACCAATTCAAAGAATTACCTAACAATATCGAAGCTGAGCAAGCTGTAATAGGATCTATTCTTGTTAGCAATGATATATTTGATGAGATAAGTGCAATAATTTCTAGTATTAATTTTTATGATCCTATGCACCAAAAGATTTTTGAAGCAATCGAGAGTTTAATTTACAAAGGAATGCTAGCAAATCCAATCACATTAAAGAATTATTTTGAAGATGAAAAAGATGATTTAAATGTTCCAGAGTACTTAGTTAAAATTACTAAATTTTCTACATCTGTTAGACAGGCTATGGAGTATTCTAAAATTATTTACGATATGTTTGTTCGAAGAGAACTAATAAAAATCTCTGAGCAAACTATTGATAGTGCAAAATTAAATGATCTTGATACCAATGGACAAACCATTATAGAAAATTCAGAAAGACTATTATTTGACTTAGCCGAAAAAGGATCTTTCAACTCCTCTTTAGTAAAGTTTGATGAGGCAATGAAACAAACCATTGAAATGGCGTCTGCTGCATATAAAAATGATGAAGGAATTGTTGGTGTCCCAACCGGGCTTAGAGATTTAGATGATAAACTAGGGGGATTACATCAATCTGATTTAATCATTATAGCTGGACGACCTTCGATGGGTAAAACCTCACTTGCAACAAATATTGCATTTAATGCTGCACAAAAATTGCAAGATAGTGGAAAAAAATCCTCAATTGCATTTTTTTCACTAGAGATGTCGTCAGAGCAACTTTCAACCAGAATAATTTCAGAACAAGCAAGAATTAGTTCAAATGATATAAGAAGAGGGCGAATTTCTGATGATCAATTTGATAAATTTTTAGAAACTTCAAAAAATATTTCTGAACTTCCACTTTATATTGATGAAACACCTGCAATAAGTATTGCTGCATTAAGTAATAGAGCTAGACGTATCAAGAGATTGTTTGGTCTTGATATGATTGTAGTTGATTATATTCAGCTAATGAGAGGGACTACATTCAACAAAGACGGTAGAGTTCAAGAAATATCTCAAATCACTCAGGGATTAAAAGCAATTGCTAAAGAACTTGCTCTTCCGGTTGTAGCTCTTTCTCAATTATCAAGACAAGTTGAGCAAAGAGATGATCACAAACCTCAATTAGCAGATTTGAGAGAATCAGGTTCAATTGAACAGGATGCTGATGTTGTTATGTTTGTTTATAGAGAAGGATATTATTTGCAAAGAAAAGAGCCAAGAGAAGCCACAGTTGAACATGCTGAATGGCAAGCAAAAATGAATGAGGTCGCACACCTTGCTCAAATCATTATAGGGAAACAAAGACACGGTCCAATAGGCAATGTAACTCTTGAATTTGAAGAGAGATTTACAAAATTTAAAGATACTCAAACTAATTAATTTCCAATATAAAAGAGCTAATGTTGGCTCATATGTATCAAAACATTGTTTTAAAAAATCCTAAAGCAATACTTGTATTACTAATAATCACCATCTTAAGTTTTGGTTATTATACAAAAGATTTTAGACTAGATGCATCTTCTGAGACGCTATTAATTGATGGTGATCCAGATTTAGCTTATCTCAAAGAAGTTTCTGAAAGATACGGATCTAGAGAGTTTTTAATTCTTACATATACACCTAATGAAGGGATGGTAACTGATACATCAATTAATAATTTACTAAGTTTAAAATATAAAATTCAAAGTTTGAATTGGGTACATAGTGTTGTAACTCTTTTAGATATACCATTGTTAAGTAATTCGGATGCCCCACTTCAAGAAAGATTAGAAAGTTTTAAAACTTTAAAAGATGAAGACGTTGACAAAGATAGAGGATTTAAGGAAATTCTAAATAGTCCTGTATTTAGAAACTTTGTCATTAGTGAAGATGGTAAAACCAGTGGGGTAATTGTTTATATCAAACAATCTCAAAAACTTGAAAACATTGAAAGTAAATCAAAAGAAGAAATAGAAAATTATAAAGATCAAATAAAAAAACAAAATCACCAAAATATATTAGAGATAAGACAAGTCATCCAGAGCTATGGTGATGTAGGAAAGATTTATTTAGGTGGTATCCCGATGATTGCTGATGACATGATGACCTTTATTAAAAGTGACATTGTGGTTTTTGGTATAGGTGTTTTATTATTTATTATTGCAACCCTATGGTTTGTTTTTAGGAAACTTATCTGGATTATAGTTCCAATTAGCAGTTGTATAGCTTCAGTCATGATAATGACTGGATTACTTGGGCTACTGGGATGGAAAGTCACTGTTATTTCATCAAACTTCATTGCTTTGATGTTGATTTTAACAATGGCAATGAACATTCACATGAGTACGAGATTTTTACAGCTTAAAAAAAACTCCCCATCTAAAAATACTTTAGAAATCATTTCTCTAACCACCAGAAAAATGTTTTGGCCAATTTTTTACACTGTATTGACTACTATTTTAGCATTTTTGTCTTTAATATTTAGTGAAATCAAACCTATTATTGACTTTGGATGGATGATGACTTTTGGTCTAATAACTTCATTTATAATTACCTTCACTTTACTTCCAACCTTTTTAAGTTTTGCTCCTTCAGATAATATTTCACTTAAAAAGGAACAAAATTCTAAATTCACCGCTTTTCTAGGATCACTTTCTATAAATAAAAAAAATTTAATTTTTTCAGTAACAGGAATTGTAATTATTTTAAGTGTTATTGGTATTAGCAAGCTGGAGGTTGAAAACAGCTTTATTAATTATTTTAACAAAAATACTGAAATCTATAAAGGCATGAAACTTATAGATGAAGAGCTTGGGGGTACAACACCGTTAGAAGTAATTCTTAAGTTTCCTAAGAAAGATAAAGAAAAAAAATCAACTGAAGATGACGAGTTTGAGGACTGGGGTGATGAAAATGATAAGAATGATGACAAATATTGGTTTACTAAAGATAAAATTGATAAAATTGCATCTATTCACAATTACTTAGATAGTCTTCCTGAAATTGGCAAAGTTTTGTCTTTTTCGTCAATTATTGACGTGGCAACTCAATTAAATAACAATAAACCTTTAGGCACTTTAGAAATGGGTGTGCTTTATTCTAAAATACCTGAAAGTATTAAAACAGAAATTATTGATCCATATCTATCAATAGAGAATGATGAAGCAAGGATCAGCTTAAGAATAATAGACTCTCAAGAAAATTTAAGAAGGAACGATTTGATTAATAAAATAAATTTTGATCTTAAAGATAAGATTGGTCTAGAAGAAAGTGAATATCAACTTGCTGGAGTATTAATTTTATTTAACAATTTATTACAGAGCTTATTTAAATCACAAATACTTACTTTAGGATTGGTAATGATTGGGATTTTTATAATGTTTTTAATTCTATTTAGAAATATTAAATTATCTTTAATAGGAGTGGTGCCAAATTTCATTGCTGCATTTTTCATACTTGGAATTATAGGTTTACTAGAAATTCCTTTAGATATGATGACTATTACCATCGCTGCAATTACTATTGGTATAGCTGTAGATAATAGTATCCATTATATTTATCGATTTAAAGAGGAATTCAATAACATTAAAAATTATAACAAAACATTACAATTATGTCATTCAACAGTAGGAGTTGCAATTTTAAATACTTCAATCACAATTGTTTTTGGATTTTCAATTTTAGTTTTATCTAAGTTTATCCCCACAATTTATTTTGGCATGTTCACTGGTTTAGCAATGTTATTGGCTATGATCTCAGTATTAACTTTATTGCCTGCTTTAATCTTGATTATCAAACCCTTTGGTAAATCAGCTTAATGTTAGAGACTTTGGCAGATTTTTACAAATCAACTTCTATTGTAGATTTAATTTATTTAGTCATCACTATCTGGTCTTTGATCAGCTGTTATAAAAAAGGCTTTATATTAAGTATACTATCCATGGCAAAGTGGCTTTTGGCCTATGTGATAACTCTAATTTTATTCCCTAGAGTTAAACCATATGTAAAAGATATTATTGATAATGAATATTTATTAGACGTTGGTCTTGGCATAACAATTTTTATTGTAGTTATTTTTTTTGTATTGTTAATTAATAAAGGCATTAGTAAAGCTGTTAGATACACTGGTATAGGTGGGTTAGATACTACGTTTGGATTCTTTTTTGGCTTTATAAAAGCTTATATAATTTCTGTTTGTATTTTTTCAGGTATTCATATCGTTTATAATTATGATAAATGGCCAATAAATATAGACAAATCATACGCCTTTCCATATTTAGAAAAAGGTAGTAATTATCTGATTAAAGAATTTCCTAATGAAAAAACATATCAAGAATCTAGAGAAAAAATTGAAGAACTTTGATCCAAAATTTAAAGAAGAATGTGGGGTATTTGGTATTAGTAATGCAAAAGACGCCTCTGCTTTAACTGCACTTGGATTACATGCTTTACAACATCGAGGACAAGAAGGTTGTGGTATTGTTAGTTTTGATGGTGAAAAATATTATTCTGAAAAGCGATTTGGTTTAGTTGGAGACAACTTTAACAAAGAAAAAGTTTTAAATAATTTAAAAGGTAATTACGCTATAGGTCATAATCGATATAGTACAACTGGTAATAATACTTTACGAAATATCCAACCTTTTTTTGCTGATACTAATGCTGGAGGAATTGGAGTTTCACACAATGGAAATTTAACTAATTCAATTTCTTTAAGAAAAAAACTAGTTGAGGAAGGAGCTATTTTTTATACCACTTCAGATACTGAAACTATTGTACAATTGATTGCAAAATCAAAGAGATCGAAAACTATCGATAAAGTAATTGATGCAATTTTTCAAATACAGGGTGGGTATGCTTTGGTAATGCTTACTCAAAACTCTCTTATTGGGGTAAGAGATCCATATGGCATTAGACCTTTGTTAATTGGTAAATTGGGAAGTAGTTATGTATTAGCTTCAGAAACCTGTGCATTAGATATTATTGGTGCAAACTTTGTAAGAGAAGTTGCAAATGGTGAAATTGTTTTAATTGAAAATAATCAACTGACTAGCATCAAGCCCTTTCCTCCTAAAAAAGTAAGACCGTGTGTTTTTGAGTATATCTACTTTGCAAGACCTGACAGTTTATTAGATAATAAAACTGCTTATGAACATCGAAAAAATTTAGGAAAAGAACTTGCAAAAGAAAACGATATTGATGCTGATATTGTAGTACCAGTTCCAGACTCTGGTAATGCAGCAGCACTAGGATTTTCTCAAAAACATAAAATGAACTTTGAACATGGTTTAATAAGAAACCATTACGTGGGTCGTACTTTTATTGAACCAAGCCAAAAAATTAGAAGTTTGGGGGTTAAGCTTAAATTAAATGCAAACCAATCCACTATTAAAAATAAAAAAATTATTTTAATTGATGACTCACTTGTTAGAGGAACTACTTCTCATAAAATAGTAAAAATGTTATATGATGCAGGTGCAAAAGAAGTTCATGTTAGAATAGCTTGTCCTGAAATTAGATATCCTGATTTTTATGGCGTGGATACTCCAACTAAAAAAGAATTATTGGCTGCAAATAAAACAAATGATGAAATTTGTGAGTATATTGGCGCTAAATCATTAAAATTTTTGTCTATTGATGGTTTGTATAGAGCTATTGGTTTTGATAAGCGAAATGATACTTACCCACAATTAACAGATCATTATTTTACAGGTGATTATCCAGTTAAACCAGTTGACGAGCTAGGAGATAGTAAAATAACACAATTATCTTTGTTAAGTACTGCCTCGAACAACTAGGAAGATAAAAACAGTTCTTTAAAAAAAAATAAAAGATACTATTTAAAGAAACATGATTGACAATAAAGAAAAAATAATTGAGTATTTTAAATCTGGAGTGAAACAGACTAAAGATTTTAAAATTGGAATTGAGCATGAAAAGTTTCTATTTAATAAAAAAAATAATAGACGAGTGGATTATTTTAAAATTAAAGAGATGTTCAACGCATTATTGGAGTTTGGATGGAACCCAGTTTTTGAAAAAGATAATATAATCGCACTTAACAAGGGTGGAAAAAATATAACTCTCGAGCCCGGTAATCAAATTGAATTATCAGGAGATAAACTTAACCATATACATGAGGCTTGCTCAGAGTCTCAAGATTATTTATTTGAATTAAAGCAAGTTACAAAAAAATTAGATATTGAAATTGTCAGTGCAGGTTTTGACCCTATCTCAAAATTAGATGAGATCCCAGATAATCCTAAGCAGAGATATAAATTGATGACCCAAGATATGCCCTTTGGTGGTGAATTAAGTTTAGATATGATGTATCGAACTTGTGGAACACAATTAAATATTGATTACAGTTCAGAGGAAGATTTTGTTAAAAAATTTAAAGTTATAAATTCAATTGTACCAATTTCAATTGCTTTATTTGCCAATTCCTCAATAGTTGAAAAGAAAAATAGTAATTATTTATCATACCGATCAAAAGTTTGGCAAAATACTTCAAGAGGCGGACTTCCAAAATTTTTTTTTGAAAATTTAAATTTTGAAAAATATGCAGAATTTACAATGAATTTTCCTATTTTATTTATTCAAGATGAAGATAAATATATTTCTGGAAGAAAATATATTTTTAGAGATTTTATGGAGGGTAAAATTGAAGAGGTTGGTAACCGATTACCTACAAAAAGTGATCTTACAACACATTTAAGCACAATCTTTACAGAGAACAGATTAAAAAAATATATTGAGCTTAGATCTATGGATACTTGTGGTTGGGATTGCTTATGTGCTGGACCCGCTTTTAATATTGGGATTCTTTATGGTAATCTTGCTGAAGTTTATGATGTTATCTCTAGGTGGGAAACGGATAAGATTATTAATGCCTACCTAGAAGCACCTCAAAAAGGGTTTAATACTCAATTAATGGGTAAAGATCTTCTTTATTGGTCTTCAACCTTATTAGATTTATCGAAAAAAGGTTTAGAAAATAGGGATATTTTAAGCAAAAAAGGAAATAACGAAACGATTTTTTTAAATCATTTACAAAAAGTAATTGATAACAAGACAACAAACGCAGATCATATGATTAGTAGATTTTCAGAAAATGAAAATTTAGACGAATTATATGACAAATAAAATTGTTGCTATTCAAGGTAACCATCCTTCAAAATTAAATCCAGTTTCAGATACAAGTATTTTTTTAGCTAGTGAGGCTCAAAATAGAAATTATAAGATATTCTATTATGAGCCAAAAGACCTTTCAATTATCAATTCAAAAGTAATTGCAACCGGTTTTTATGTAAAATTTAATTATACTCAAAATAAATTTTTTAAAATATTAAAAAAATGTAGTTTAGAACTCACTAAATCTAAATTTATACTTATACGACAAGATCCGCCCTTTAATCTTGAATATATTTCAACGACTTACATTTTGGATACTATTAAACATAAAGTAAAAATTTTAAATAACCCTACCTCTATAAGAAATGTTTCAGAAAAGTTGTATTCAGCAAAATATCAAAAATATATGCCAGATACTATTTTTAGTAGAAACATTAATGAAATAAAAAAATTTTTTAAAAAGAACAAAAAGGTTATTTTAAAACCAATCCATAGTTACAGCGGGAACGATATACATTTATTAAAAAAATTTAATTCAAAATTAATCAATAGTTTCATCAAAAAACATGATCACATTATGTTGCAAAAATTTTTACCTAAAATTAGTAAAGGAGATAAAAGAGTTTTTATAATCAATGGTAAAGTTTGTGGAGCAATCTCTAGAATTCCAAAGAAAGGATCGATTTTAAGTAATATGAGTAAAGGTGCAAAGCCTGTTAATATTAAACTGAGCTTAAATGAAAATAAGATATCAAGATTGATTGCTAAGGATTTAAAAAAAGATAATATTTTTTTTGCAGGAATAGATTTCATTGATCAAAAACTTAATGGAGATATTAATGTAACCTCCCCAACTGGACTTAAAACCCTTTTTGATTTATCAGGCATAAATCTTGCTAAAATTTTTTGGAAAGAACTAAAAGCGTGAAAACTTTAAACGAGCAGCAAAAAGGTTCTTTGCTAGCCTTTGTTGCGGTGATGTTTATTACGCCTGATAGTTTGTTTATAAGATTAGCAAGTGTTGATACCTGGAGTTTAGTTTTTTATCGAGGTATAATTCCTTTTTTTACCGTGTTGATCGGAATGTTACTTATCTACAAAGCAAATTTCTTCAAAATGCTTTTCACGAGTGGGCGTCATGGAATAATTTATATAATAACTTTTTCCATAACCAATATTGCTTTTGTTGTTTCAATTCAGAATACGAATGTAGCCAATACATTGGTTATGATTGCTATGGCGCCTATGCTTTCAGCAATTTTAGGCGCAATATTTTTAAAAGAGATGCCAGATAGTAAAACTTGGATAGCAATCGCAGTAACTTTTTTTGCTGCTATATATATATTTTACGACTCCTTACAATTAGGGAATATTTTTGGAGATTTATTGGGCCTCGTTTGTGCCTTAGGATTGGCAGTTGGAGCAGTTACGATTAGATCTGCTAAAACAAAAAACCTAGTTCCTGCTGCTGTAGTCGGTAAGCTGTTGGTTGCAATATTTGCCATTTTCTTTATTGAAACTTATGGCTTAGTTGGGAGAGACCTATTAATTGTTCCTCTAATGTGTGTAATGTGTGTTGCGATACCTTTTGTTTTAGTCACTATTGCACCAAGATTTATACCTGCAGAAGAGGTGAATTTATTCTTTTTACTAGAGACAATCATCGGGCCAATTTGGGTCTGGATGGTCATTAAAGAACAACCAAGTCTAGAAACAATTCAAGGAGGTATTGTCATCATTTTGACAATAGCAATTCATTCTTTTCTTAAACTAAAAAAATCATAGCCCTATTACAATTAACTTGATTTGGCCACAAATCAGAAATAGATAGCGATTCATATGAACAAGGTGTTAAAAAATTCGTGGGCTTTATTTTTAGGTATGGGAGCAATTATGCTCGCCTACGGTTTTCAAGGATCACTTTTAGGAGTTCGAGCAGTTAAAGAAGAGTTTAGTTTAACTGCAACAGGATTTATGATGTCTGGTTATTTCGTTGGATATTTTATAGGAGCAATGACTATTCCTAAATTAATATTAAGAGTTGGTCATATAAGAATCTTTGCAGTTTTTGCATCAATTGCATCTTTAGTGATTTTAATTCATGCTGTGATTGTTACTCCATTTGTTTGGTTCATATTAAGAGTACTTACAGGTATCAGTATGGTCTCTATTTATACTGTTGCTGAAAGTTGGTTAAACGATAGAGCAAGTAATAAGAACAGAGGAAGTGTCTTATCAATCTACATGGTGATTTTATATGGTTCAATGGGAATGGGAATGTTTTTTTTAAACTTTAGTAATCCAATAAATTTTGAACCTTTTGTATTGATATCAATTATAACATCAGGTGCGCTAATTCCAATTTTACTTACCAAAAGAAAACCTCCGACATTTAAAAAAATAGAAACTATGTCAATTCAAGAAGTTTATATTTCATCTCCCTTTGGAATGGTAAGTGCATTTTTTTATGGAACAATTCAATCCGCGTTATTCACATTGCTAGCTGTATACGCTGCGGGAATGAATTTTTCAATTTTTCATATTTCATTAGTTACATTTTTGTTAGCAATTTCTGGCGCAGTTTCACAGTGGCCAATAGGAAAAATATCAGACATATATGATAGAAGAAAAGTAATTATAGTTGTGAGTTTTGCTGCAGCCTTTTTTGCATTATGTGCAATTTTTTCTTCTGCACAAATGTATTTACCTGAAGGACTAGGAACGAGTAAATTTTGGTTTTATATTTTTTTAATTTTATTTGCCTTTTGTAGTTTACCAATGTTCTCATTGATTCTTGCTCACACAAATGATTTTATTCCTAAAGAAAAATTTGTTGCAGCTGGTGCAAGTTTACAATTTATTTTTGGTTTAGGTGCGATTGGTGGTCCATTTTTGTGCTCAATTTTTATGAACATAGCCGGTCTTAATGGTTTTTTTGTTTTTCTAATGTTTTTTCATATTTTGATTGGAATTTATGGTGTCTATAGATCTAGAATTAGACCAGCAGTTGAAAATCCAGACTCTCAATTTATTGCAATGCCACAGTCAATTACGCCTGCAGGTATTGAATTAAGCCCAACTACAGAGCCAATTAATGAACCAACAAAATTAGCATCTGAAACTGCTGTTGAAGAAATTAAAGCTTCTGATCAACAATCTAACTAAGTTTAATAATCAGCGTCGTTTTGTGAAGTGAACTATGTTGGCTTTATTGTTATTTTGATAAAGTAATCTTATGAATAATAACGATATTCAGAACTTTTTTGAGAAAACACGAAATCAATCGATTAAAATTGTTGAAAATCTAAGTCCAGAGGACATGAATATCCAATCGATGGAAGATGCTTCACCTATTAAATGGCATCTTGCTCACACTACTTGGTTTTTTGAAAAATTCGTTTTAAGCAAAATAAAGTCTAATTATAAATATTTTAATGAGGATTATAATTATTTATTTAATTCCTATTACGTAAAAGCAGGCCCAAGATATACAAGATCACTACGAAGCATAATTTCACGCCCAGGAATTGAAGAGGTTCTAGAATATAGGCAAACTATTAACCATAGAATTACAGAGTTATGTCAATCAAGTAACTCCAATTTACATATGATTGAAGTAGGCTGTCACCATGAAATGCAACATCAAGAATTAATGTTAACAGATCTACAGCATGGTTTAAGCTTCAACCCTACTGGTCCCAAGTACGATCCAACTAAAAAAGATATTGCAAGTGAAAATATTAAACAAGAATGGGTTGGTTTTGAAAAAGCTATTAAAAATGTAGGTATAGATGATGAAAATTTTTCTTTCGATTGTGAGCGACCTAAACATGAAGTTTTAATATTACCTTTTGAAATATCAAACAAGTTAGTTACAAATGGTGAATGGATCGAGTTTATTGATAATAATGGTTATAATAAAAGTGAATATTGGTTGTCCGATGGATTTTCAAAATGCCAGGAGGAAAATTGGCAGTCTCCTCTTTATTGGAAAAAAAAAGAAGGTAATTGGTTTCACTTCACTTTAAATGGAAATAAAGAAATAGATCTCAATGCGCCTGTAAGTAATATTAGTTACTTTGAAGCTGACGCTTTTGCAAGATGGAACAATAAACGACTTCCAACAGAATTTGAATGGGAGGTTGCTTCTAATGATCATGTTCAAGGGAATTTTTTAGAAAACAAAATATATCAGCCATATTCAAAAAAAAATGGTGTAGATTTAAATCAACATTGGGGACACGTATGGGAGTGGACTTCTTCAAACTTCTCTCCTTATCCAGGGTTTAAATATCACAATGATGATATCAGCGAATACAATGGTAAATTTATGGTCAACCAAATGGTGTTAAAAGGAGGCTCTTGCCTTACACCTAAAGATCAAATGAGAAAATCATATCGTAATTTCTTTTATCCTCATCAAAGATGGCAAATGTCTGGGCTAAGACTTGCTAAATGAGAGAATTTTTATATGCCTACAACAAAAAGCTAAACTTTTTTCAGATAAATCAATCATTACATGTCAAAACGCGCTGTTACTAAAAAAAAATAAAACTATAAGAACAACCTAAATGTTCAAATCTAATACCAATATAAATTCTAAACTAACTGATGCTACGGATATTAGTAAACCATGGGATAAGGATAATCAGGCCTGGTGGGACTGGTATGTTAGTCTCGCAGATAATGATGTTAAAGAAAATGAAATTATTAATGCCGATCCTTTACCAGATATTACAATGCCCAGTGATGATGAAGTTATCTCAGAATTAGCTAAGCCCTACCATTTAACTAATGATCAAATTGATTTTTTTAAAAAAAATGGTTTTATTAAACTTAAAAAAGTTTTTTCACCTGGGGCCGTGCTAAAACTTAGATCTGAGTTAATTAGTTTATTAAAAGAAGAATTTAAGGTTGATCCGGATAAAGGAGCACATGCGCGTTTCCTTAGTCTTGAAATGATTTGGCCTGACAACGCACTGCTTCGTGCTTATGTATTATCACCTCGTCTAGGGCAAATTTCAGCAGATCTTCTTGGAGTACCAGCTGTTAGACTTTATCATGACAATGTATTAGCTAAACAAGCTGGTTGTGGTCGTACCCCGTGGCACTTCGACGATCATCATTTTCCTCTAGATACCAATGACGTAGTGACTGCTTGGGCACCTGCACAGCCAATTCCTCTTGAGATGGGACCGCTTTCTTTCGCCTATCCGCTCGATGTACACAAATTAGTCAATGCAGTTAGGTTTGAAAAAACTGGTACCGGATATGACCGTGGGGTCACAGATGTTTTTTCAAAAAATAATGTAAGTGTGAATGAAACCCCATTTGAACTGGGTGAAGTTAGCTTTCATCATAATTTAAATTTTCATACCGCTTCACGCAACCGAACTAATCGTAGTCGAGTGGCTCTTGCCAATACTTATTATCGTGATGGAGCGAGAATAGTTAATTCACCTACAATGGTTTCTGGTGACTGGCAGAAATTTGTACCAAATGTCAAACCAGGAGACTTGGCTGCTAGTCCACTAAATCCGATTTGTTGGCCAGTAAAAGATAAATCATGAAAAACATAAATAATCAAAATGGATTAAATTCGATTTGGACTAAAAGTCTTGCTCGTAATCTTCATCCTAATGGTAATGCTTTAGTTGATCATTTAAAAACAATCCATCAAGAAAATACTGGATTTACTGAAGCATGTGCAAGTTCTTGTCGTGATGAAGCTGGACGTAATAGTTATGAATGGCTAAGTGAAGTTGTGCCTGATAACGCGAGTTTGAGTGTATTAGATCTTGCTTGCGGGTCAGGGCCGTTATTAAAAATTTTATTTGATCGTAATAAAAATTTAAATTTAAAAGGTATAGACATGTGTCCTGAAGAATTAGTATTAGCTAAGACTCGTCTTAAAAATAGTAGAGTTAATCTTATCGAGTCAAAAGCACAAAATTTGACAGCAATCAATGATAACTCTATAGACATTGTGTTATGTCATTGGGCTTTGACATTAATGGACCCGATATTTCCTGTTTTAGAGGAAGTCAAACGAGTTTTAACTTCTGAGGGTCAATTTGCAGCATTAGTTGATGGGCCAATGAATGCAGCATCTGGTTATGCAGAGGTACATGATTTAATTTATAGTTATGTTCAAGAAGAAATACCTAGTTATGGAGCAATTGATTTAGGTGATCCAAGGATACGAGGAACTGAAAGTCTAAGTAATCTTGCACGTAAAGCTTTTCCACAAGCAAATGTCACTATCGAAACAAATGTTGTATCTATGGAAGGACCAGTTACTAAAGTAGCTGAAATTGCTTCAGGATTTTTTTACGCAGCATTTATCTTAAAAACAGAAAAAAGAAAATTAATGATTAAAAATCTATCTAACATGCTCGCAATATCCAAAGTGAGCACAGACAATGAAAGACAAGGGCGATTTTCAATGCCAATTAGTCGTCTTTTAGTTAGGCAAAGTATAAAATGAAATCATTTTTACAAGAAGTAAGTATCGGTTTGAGTAAAAAAAATAAGGAGTTGAGTTCTAAATGGTTTTATGACTTTCGTGGATCAAAACTTTTTGAACAAATTACCAAGCTAAAAACATATTACCCAACAAGAACTGAAAGAAAAATTTTAAAAGATAATAAAATTGAAATTGCTAATAAAATAGGTAAGCGAGCAGTTTTAATTGAACCCGGTGCCGGGGACTTCAAGAAAATAGCTATTTTTCTCAATAGTTTAGATAAGCCCAAAAAATATATACCTTTGGATATTTCAGAAGATTATATAAACAAGATATCTCAAAGTTTTAAAAAAAAATTCCCAAAAATAGCTATTACTCCTAAGGGATATGACTTTTCAAGAAATAATAAACTACCTTTTAAAATCAATTCATCAGAAAATATAATTATATTTTTTCCAGGATCAACCATTGGTAATTTCAAAGAGAAGGATGCTGTTAAATTTTTAAAAATGTTAAAATCAAAATTTAAAGCAAAAAAAATTATCATTGGTGCTGATTTAGTAAAAGATATCCCAACTCTAATTACTGCTTATGATGACAAAAAAGGGGTGACTGCAAAATTCAATAAAAATATTTTACGAAGAATTAATACTGAATTAGGTGCAGATATAAATCTGAATTCCTATAAACATTTAGCCATTTATAATAAACAAAAAAAAAGAATTGAGATGAGACTAAAATCTAAAAAAAGAAATAATATTAGAATTAATGGTTCAAATTATTTAATTAAAAAAAATGAAGAGATACATACAGAGAATTCACACAAATATACGATTAAATCCTTCAAAAACTTAGCTAATAAAGCTGGATGGAAACTAGATAAAACTTGGGTTGATGGCAAAAAACTTTTTAGTGTTCATTGTCTAAGTTAAATAAGTTTCACTCATCAGAAAAATATTTAACTTCCTTAAATCGATCTGTTGGGAAAAGCCAATAAAATCCAAATGTTTCATCACTATTATTTTTAAGTGCATGTTTAGCATTATTAGAAATATAAACTAAGTCCCCTTTTTTAATCTCTTCAAGTTCACTATCTTTATTTAAAGTTGCAGAACCATTGGTTACAACATAAATTTCGTCTGGGGCATGATGATGTAAAGTTAATTTTCCACCGGGTAAAACTTCCGCAAAACCACAAGAAATTCCTTTGCTTCCATCAATATCTGCATCAACTAAAAACTTCCATCTCACTCCAGGATATTTCTCACTTGTTTTCCATTCCTGATTGGAGATTGAATTTAAATTTTTAACAAATATCATAAGAGTCTAGATTATATAAATTTTAGATTTTTATGAACAAAATTAATGCTAGTAAACTCTGGAAAATTATTCAGGAAGCTGGCGATTATTTACAAGGGCAATTACCTGATCATCCTAATCATCCTAAGGGTAGAAACGCCTATGCCCATGTAGCTATTTGCGTTAAATCTAAATTTAATGCGAGTTACAAAGATATCCCTGATGAACAGCTTGAGAAAGTTTTAAAATATATTGAATTTTTAAAGCAAAATCCAAATTAGAGAATTATTGCTTGGGAAAATAATCCTTGAGCTCCCCTTCTCTATATACATCTGCAGTACAGCAATGAAGTCCTCCACCAAATGCATATGCATCTCGTAGTTCTACTGGTAACACTTCCATTCCAAGTTTATCTAATTGTTCTGCTTGATAAGTCTCACTTTTTTCAACGCATACTGTTTTAGAATCTAAAACTAATACATTCATAGATAACCATGTTGATGAATAACACAAAGGAGGTGGCTCGTTGTGTGCTGGCTGCGCACTATCTATTATTTCCCATCCATTATTTTCAAACAATTTTCTTTGTTCTTTTGGAAGTCTTCTTTGAGGATTATTTATTATCAACCCTTCTTTTATTGGTGTGAAGGTTGCATCAATATGAATTGGGTACGGATCACCAGGAAAATTCACTGCATGAACTCTGTGATCTCTATAATGTCTTTTTAACCAATCAATACCTTTTAAGTTAGTAGTAAAACCATGTTGCACTACTAAATCTTTTCCAAATCTTAATACATCAGCTGCATCAAACAATGGTTCTTCTTCAGTAGTTACAAAATGTTTCTTTTCAGTCCATTCTAATCTTTTTTGAACTCCAATTTTATCTGATAAGTAATCTTTTCTATAATCAAGATCTGTCAATCTGGGTTTTGGTGCAGACTCATGCCTCATATTTGGATCTTGATTATAATAATCTTGTAGAAGTGGTCTGTAGCATAAATATTCAAACCAACGACAACGATAGCTCATTGTTGCCTCTAAAATTTCATTACCAACAGTTAACAAAACATCTCTAGGTGGCATACAGCCAAACATGGTTTCTGCTTCCCAATCAGGAGTAGATGTTTTTTGATTAAATTCTATAGGTGTTGGTCGATCAACTTTAATTCCTCTTTTCTGAAGTATATTTGAAAAATTATCTAAAAGTTGATTGGCTTTATCAACAGTATCTTTAGTTCTTGGTCCAAACTGGCCTCGCATATCACTATCTTCAGGAACTTTTGCATCGAGTGCTGGTTCGGGTGCTGGAATACATGTGCCATCAGCTCTTCCAACAATTACATGTTTGAGTGGATCCCATTCATTCCAACTATTCACAATAATATTATTTTTATTCATAGATTAATTTAAAGCGATGTATCTTTTGTTCCATCTCATAATCAAACTGTAATAAATTATTGAAACAAAAAGAAAAAATCCGCCAATAATTGTGTTTGTTGTAGGAACCTCATTGATACCAAATAGTGGTAGCCATACCCAGAATATTCCACCCACTACTTCAGTTAAAGATAGCAATGTAAGTTCTGCTGCTGGAATAGCTTTTGAGCCTATTGAATATAAAATTAAACCAAAGCAAACTAATGTTCCATGTAAAGAAAATAAAGTTCCATTATAGCTAGATGAAAAAAATACTAAATCGTTTGTAATTATTGCAATAGAAGAAAAAACAACACAAAAAAATCCAGCAAAAGCAACTGTTGTAAATTTTGGAGTTTCTTTTCTCCATCTGAGTGATACTGAAAAAACTGAGAAACCAATTGAAGCTGTTAGACCAAATACAAATCCAATTAAAGATTTTTCACTCGTATTACCAAGTGCCATAATTAATATACCTGCAGTAGCAATGATAATTGAAATCCAAACGTTTAAGGAGATTTTTTCTTTTAAAAACAAAAAAGCTAATAATGCTGTAAAAAAAGGCATTGCAGCTAAACAAAGTAGTGTCACCGCAGCACTAGTATTTGTTATTGAGTAAATAAAGGTGATCATTGCAACACCTAAACCAGAGCCTCCAATTATTCCAGATAAACCTATTTTAAAGTAATTTTTATAAAAATTTTTTCCTTCTTCAAAAAATAAATAAAGATTTAATAAAATGAAAATAGTTAAACCTCTTCCAAAAATATATTGCCATGGGACTAATTGGGGATTGTCCATGTATCTCACAACTAAAGGACCAAATGACCACAGTAACCCCGCAAACAAAACAACTGGAATAGCAATTTTGGGGCTTCTAAACTCAATCATATGCCGAAATCTAATTCTAAATAGAATTTTCTACAACAAAAATATATTTTAAATCTAAATATAAAATCAGTGATATATATGAAATAAAATTAAAAATTTATATGGATTTAAAAATTTTAGAGATTGCTTCGGATACAGAAAATAACAAAAATATCAAAAACTACACTCATGCTGCAAAATCCAAAAATCCTTTATGTGGTGATGAAATTCAAATTAAGTTAGTCATTAAAAATGAAAAACTTATTGATTTTGGTTACCAAGGAAAATCATGTGTTTATTGTCAGGCTACTGCGAGTTTGTTATCAAAAAATTTGATAAACTCCAAAAAAAATAAAATTAAAGAGCTGTGTGATTATGCAAAATCTTTTTTTAATAAAGAACAAGAAAGTATTGAAAAAAAATGGTCTTTTTTAAATAAATTGTTTGATCAAAAAAATATATCAAGAAAAGAATGTATTCTTCTTCCTTTCAATGCCTTAAAAAAGATTATATCAAATTAAATTATGGGAAATTTAAAGCAATCATTCTTTGCAGGCCTTTTTTCGATTATTACAATCGGAATACTTACTCTTTTAACTTACAAAACTGAATACGGAATATTTTTGATTGCTTCTTTTGGGTCTTCAATGGTTCTGCTCTACGGACATCCAGAAAGTCCTTTCGCACAACCAAAAAATGTTTTCTTTGGTCACGTCCTTACAACAATTGTAGGAATGATTGTTTTATACTTTATCCCTTTACCTTTATATTTAACGCTTCCTTTAGCTGTAGGTTTTGGTGTTGGATTGATGATATTATTTAATGTAACTCATCCACCAGCTGGTGGTAATCCCATTATAGTCATAATGGGTAGTGTGTCGGTAGACTACTTATTGACCCCTGTGATTTCTGGTTCAATAATCATTCTACTTTTTGCAATAATTCTCAATCGATTTATCTTAAAAAAAAATTATCCCTCTAAGAAATAATTTGTTTGCTAGCCCATTAAAAATGAGGTTAGATGGCCGAAAATAAATTAATATTTATTACATACAGGAGAGTAAATGAAGATATTGTGCGTATTATATGACGATCCTAAAGGTGGAATGCCAAAATCATATCCCCTAAGTGATCTACCAAAATTAGAAAAATATCCAGATGGAATGACTTTACCTAGTCCAAAAGGTAGAGACTTCACACCAGGTGAATTATTAGGATGTGTTTCAGGAGGATTAGGATTAAGAAAATATTTAGAGTCTAATGGTCATGAATTTATTGTTACAAATAGTAAAGATGGAGATGGATGTGAAGCTGATAAACATATCGTTGATGCTGATATAGTTATATCTCAACCATTTTTTCCTTACTATTTAACAAAAGAAAGAATTGCAAAAGCTAAAAATTTAAAAATGGCTATTACTGCAGGAATAGGATCAGACCACGTTGATTTACAAGCAGCAATGGATAACAAAATTGATGTTGTAGAAGTCACATTTTGTAATTCAAGATCAGTTGCCGAACATATTGTTATGATGATTGTTTCAATGGTAAGAGATTATCATAATCAACATAGAATTGTTAATGAGGGTGGTTGGAATATTGCTGACGCAGTTCAAAGATCTTACGATGTTGAGGGTATGCATATTGGAACAGTTGCTGCAGGTCGTATCGGTTTAGATGCACTTAGAAAGATGAAACCTTTTGATGTACATTTACATTACTTTGACAGGCATAAATTACCTGACAGTGTTGAAAAGGAATTAAATTTAACTTTTCATGAGTCTGTAGAATCTATGGTTAAAGTTTGTGATGTAGTGACAATAAATTGTCCTCTCCATCCAGAAACTGAAAACTTATTTGATGATGCAATGATAAGTAAAATGAAAAAAGGTGCTTATATTGTAAATACTGCTAGAGGAAAAATCTGTAACCGTGAGGCTATTGCAAAAGCTTTAGAAAGTGGACAGTTAAGTGGTTATGCGGGAGATGTTTGGTTTCCACAACCAGCTCCAAATGATCATGTATGGAGAACTATGCCAAATCATGGAATGACACCACATACTTCTGGAACTTCATTATCAGCTCAAACAAGATATGCTGATGGAGTAAGAGAAATTTTGGAATGTTTCTTTGAAGGTAGTGAAATTAGAGATCAATATCTTATTGTAAAAGACGGCCAATTAGCTGGAATGGGTGCTCACTCATACAGTAAAGGATCAGCTACTGGTGGATCTGAAGAAGCGGCTAAATATAAGAAAAAATAACTCAAAAAAATACTTATTAAAGGTAGTTTACTAAAAGTTGCTACCTTTAATATAATAGACTCAATTCAAGTTTTTTGTTTATGATGGTTAATGAAATTTTTTACTATCATATTTTTTATTACCTCATTTATTACTGCAGCTGAAGCTAATCAAAAGGGTAAGGCATATTTTGCTGGTGGATGTTTTTGGTGTATGGAAGAAGTTTATGAAAAATTAAGTGGAGTAGAAGAAGTGATATCAGGTTACTCTGGGGGCACTACAGAAAACCCGACCTATAGAGAGGTGACTTATGGTAAAACTGGTCATTTTGAGGTTGTTGAAATTGTCTATGACAAAGAAATCATTTCTTTTAAAGAATTACTCAATATTTTTTGGAAAAATATAGATCCCTTTGATCCATATGGGCAATTTTGCGATAAAGGATATAGCTACAGATCAGTCGCGTTTTATCAAAATGATGAAGAAAAAAAACTGATAGAAAATAGTGTAAAAGAATTAGAAAAAAAGTTTAACAAAGAGATTGTTACTTACGTAAGAAGTTTTGATAAATTTTACGAAGCTGAAGTTTACCACCAAGATTTTTATGTTAAAAAGTTTCAAAGATATTTGGAATATAAAACAGCTTGTAGAAGAGAAGAGATTTTAAATAATATTTGGAACTTATAAATTTGTGAAAAATTATATTAATTGGAATTTTGATAATTCTTATTCAAAATTACCAGAAGCTTTTAAGGAAATTATTAAACCTGTTTCAGTTTTAAATCCTGAGTTGGTTATCTTAAATGAAAACGTAGCAAAGGAATTAGGGCTTGATTTTTCTAAAATAGATAAAAATGAATTATCTGCTCTATTTGCTGGAAATATTCTGCCTCAAGGAAGTAGTTCTATAGCCCAAGCTTATGCTGGACATCAATTTGGACATTTTACAATGTTAGGTGATGGAAGAGCAGTTTTAATTGGTGAACATGTAACTAATCAAAAAAAGCGATACGATATTCAATTCAAAGGATCTGGCAGAACTTCTTTTTCGAGAGGTGGAGATGGTCGAGCGGCATTAGGTCCAATGCTTAGAGAGTATATTATAAGTGAAGCTATTCATTCATTAAACATACCAACAACGAGAAGTCTTGCTGTGACTAAAACTGGAGAAAAGGTGGTGAGGGAAAATTTACTAGAAGGTGCAATACTAACACGAGTTGCCTCAAGTCATATCCGAGTTGGAACATTTCAATACATCGCTGCAAAACAAATTATTGATGAATTGAAAATGTTAGTTGATTACACAGTTGATAGACATTATCCAGAAATTAAATCATCCAGAACAAAGGCGGTAGATTTATTGAATCTAGTAATTGAAAAACAATGTCAGCTAATAGTTAATTGGATGAGAGTTGGATTTATTCATGGAGTGATGAACACAGATAACATGGCGATTTCAGGTGAAACTATAGATTATGGTCCTTGTGCTTTTATGGATCAATATGATCCCAAAACTGTTTTTAGTTCAATTGATAAATTTGGAAGATACTCATTTTCTAATCAAGCACCCATTGCTAAATGGAATTTAGCTAGATTTGCTGAGTGTCTTATTCCTCTTATCGATAAAAATGAAGACCAGGCTATTAAGACTGCAACTCAAATTATAGATAACTTTCAAAATATTTATGAACAAAAATGGTTGGATATGATGAAATCTAAACTTGGTTTAATTGGTGATAATAAAGATGATTTAAAACTTATTAATTCCTTATTGAATTGGATGGAAGAAAGTAAAGCAGATTATACAAATACTTTTTGTTATTTAATGGATATGCCAATTAAGGATGAAATCTATAAAGATAAAAGATTTATAGAATGGGTACAAGCATGGAACAATCGATCAAATTTAGACAATTCAAATAAAGAAGATCAATTTCAATTGATGAAAAAAGTTAATCCAGTCATTATTCCTAGAAACCATAAGGTAGAGACGGCATTATCTGATGCAAATAAAAATAACTATGAAACACTTTATAAATTATTATCTGTGATACAAAATCCCTATAACCCTAAAGTCGATGTTTTGGAGTATCAATCACCAGCTCCAGAATCAAAAGAAAAATATCAAACGTTTTGTGGGACTTAAGTTATAAGACGTATGGCTCTGGTCGAGCACTATTGCCTAATACTCTTTCAACTGAAAAATCACTAATATCAATTGTTTGATAGGATCCGGTTGTAATTAGTTCAGTTAAAGCTCTTCCAATACCGGGTGCTTGCATCAATCCCCTTCCCGTAAAACCTGATGCCATATAAACATTTTCATACTTTGGGTGCTTTCCAACAACTGCATTATTATCTAATTTGTTGCAATCATAATATCCAGCCCATCCCCCAGTTAATTTAAGTTCTTCAAAAGCTGGAATTCTTTTTGCTAATGCTGGCCAAACTAACTCTTCAAAATCATTCCATGCTGGTTCTAAATCATCAGCATCAAATACTGAAAGAGGTGATCCAGCTAAATATTCACCACCTTCTGGTCGCCAATAAACACCTGTTGTTAGATCTCCTGTAAGGGGCATTTCTTTAATATATTTTGGACATTTAACCCTAAAAACCGTGTGTTTTTGAGGAACCACTGGAATATCTTCAAGTAATTTTTTTGTCCAACATCCTGTAGCTGAAACAATTGTTTTAGCTTTAACTTCAGAAATATTTTTTATTTCTCCTTTAATAAATTCAGCACCAAGTTCAATTGCTTTACTTTTTAAAGCGGTGTGAAAAAGAAATGGATCAATCCAACCCTCCGTTTGATTATCGGTATAAGTAGCCGTCTCTATTCCTTCATTATTTATATAGGGAAATATTTTCGATAATTCTGATCCTTTGATATTTTTGGTTCCTGCTTCACACTTTTTATGATTTTCTAATGCTCGGTATTGTTCTTCAGCATGTTCGGGTCCAAACATTAATAAATAACCATTTGTTACCATACTGGCAGTAGGGTTTGGATTTTTTTCAGTTTTTAATAATTGAGGTATTTGATTTATAAATTCTCTAGCAAATTTTCCTAATAAAATATTTTCTTTTTGAAAAAATTGCCTTCTAAATCCACCCAAAGATAATGGGAATGAAGCAGTTTTATATGTTGGGTCTCTCTCGATTACTTTTACTTTTCTACCCTCTTTAGATAAAAAATAAGCTGTTGCTGCTCCAATTATTCCACCACCGATTACGACTACATCATCCATATTAATTTATCATTATAAGATTTACATTCAGAAATAGTGCAAAGCTACACCAAAGTAAATAAGGAATCATTAAATAGGAACTAGCTAGATTGACACGTTTAAATCTTAAAATGAGATTAATTATCAGTCCAATCAATAAAATTAATACAAATAAAGCTAAGACCATATTGTGAAAAACAAAGAAAACTACACTCCAAGTTGTATTAAACACCAGATGAATTAAATAAACATAAACAGTATTTTTATCCCTACTCTTTGAATGCCAAAATAACCATATTGCAATTGTCATCATTAAATACAACGTGGTCCACACAGGTCCAAAGACCCAATCTGGAGGATTAAATGTTGGTTTATTCAATAATGAATACCATGGTTCTTTATAATTAATTGTAGATAAGCCGCCAATAGCTGAAGCACTAAAAGTGACAAAAAGAAAAGAGATAAAAGTTAAAAATTTATTTTTAAACATGTTAGTAATATATACGATTAACTATGAATAAAAAAACTATATGGATCACAGGTGGGAGCACAGGTATCGGTAAAGCCCTAGCTATTAAATTTTCAAGTAAAGGATGGAATGTTGCAGTTTCTGCAAGAAGAGTAGAATTATTAAATGAACTTTGTGATCAAAATGAAAACATTGCCGCTTTTCCTTTAGATGTTACTAATAAAGAAATTTGTTTTGAAGTATTCAATAAAATTAAAAGTAAATTCAATGATATCGATATTTGCTTTTTTTCAACAGGGACATGGGACCCTAAAAAAGAAAAAGATATTGATGTAGAGCAAATGAAAGAGGTATTTAAAGTAAATTTTTTTGGGACTGTAAATACCATAAAAGCTGTTGAACAACACTTTAAAGAGAGAAAAAATGGTATAATTACTATAGTTTCCTCTATCGCTGGTTACAGAGGTCTTCCTAATTCTACAGGCTACGGTCCATCAAAGTCTGCATTAAATAATTTAGCTGAAAGCCTATATTTTGATTTTAAGAGATATAACGTTCGTGTTTGTTTAGTATCACCTGGATTTATAAAAACTCCTATGACAGATAAAAATGATTTTAAAATGCCTTTCTTAAAGACACCAGAATATGCTGCAGATCAAATTTATGATGGTTTAGTTAATAAAAAATCTTTTGAAATTCATTTTCCAAAAGCACTTACAATTACTCTAAAAATATTAAGTTTCATTCCAAGTAAGATATATTTTAATTTAGTAGGTCGTTTAACAAAATATCAGAAGAAATAATTAATCTTTAACAAATACAACAGTCAACTCAGCAACTTTAAAACCAAATTTTGTCATTGTTGCTCTATTGATTGCGACACGATCATCTTGCTTAAAAATCCAATCATCAAATGTGATTTTTAATTCTCTTCCTTTTACCGGAACTAATAAAACATATTCAAATTTAAAGGCTGGACCATATGAGTATCCGATAGCTTTGCCTACAACATCACCAGCTGTACCCTCATAATTATGTTCATCGATTTTATTTATTGTCCATTCTCTATCTTGAACTTCACCATCATCCCAATTAAATTTTTCTTTTAAAACTAATTGTTTTCCATCCCAAGTCCCATTTAAATCAGCATTAAACTGTCTTGTAACTTTGCCTGATCTATCCTGTAAAACACCCCATGCCTTAACGTTACCACTTAAATATTCCTCAATTATTAATCTTGGTTCTTTATTTTTAAATTCTTCTGGTTTCATAGCACTATTATTAGAACAACTTGTAATTAAGAAAGCACAAATTATCAATGAAATAGATTTAATTATTTTAGTATGATGCATAAATATCCTTTTTAACTGTTATTTGTTTTGAAGTGAAAATTGAATTAGATCTATATTCTTAGATTTGAAACCAGCCTCGCAATAAGATAGATAGAATTCCCACATCCTTTTAAATTTTAAATCAAAACCTTGATTTTTAATTAACTCCCATTTCTTTATAAATTCATTTCTCCAAATAGCTAATGTATTTGCATAATGATCCGCATAAGAGATATATGAGTTTACTGTTAATCCATTGTCTGAGACATATCTGTTTATGCTGTTTTTATTAGGAAGAAATCCACCTGGAAAAATATATTTTTGGATAAAATCTTGTTTATTCTTATACCTATCAAATAAATTATCATCAATTGTTATTGCTTGAATAGCAGCTTTGCCTCCTCCAGATAAATTATCTTTGATGGTTTTAAAATAACTTTCAAGATAGTTTTGTCCTACAGCTTCAATCATTTCTATTGACGCAATTGAATTATATTTGCCTTGTAAATCTCTGTAATCTTTAATTTCAATGTTAACTTTTTCATTTAAGCCACACTTGTGAATTCGTTCTTTGGCGTACTCAAATTGTTTTTTTGAAATGGTTATACAATCAAGTTTTACATCATATTTTTTACCTAAATACTCAGCGAAACCACCCCAGCCGCAGCCAATTTCTAAAACTTTGTCACCATTATTTGGTTTAATAAGATCGATTAATTTTTGATATTTGTTATTTTGTGCTTCAGTTAAATTTTTAGAATGTTCATTAAATATGGCACCTGAATAAGTTAAAGTATCATCAAGCCATAATGAGAAAAATTCATTTCCTAAGTCATAATGTTTTGCAATATTTTCTTTACTTCTACTTTTTGTATTTTTAATAATTTTATTTTTAATATAATTAATTACTGGAACATCAAGTAAACCAGAAAACCTATGAATAATTTTAATATTTCTTGCTGTAAGCTCAATTAAATTTGAAAGATCGTCGGTTTCGAACTCCCCCCTCATATAACACTCTGCAAACCCAATACTGCCACCACGTATCAAATTATAATTAAAATTTGGTTTTTTAATAATTATATTAGCACTAAGTGGTTCCTCTGGATTTCCAAATTTTAAAATTTCTCCATCAAAAGTTTTGATTTCAAGATAACCATAATCAATCTTACTTAAAAAATTGAAAACTAATTTGTCAGATATTTTGTTTAAAAGCATTAATTCTCAACTGTTAAATTATTTTTGATATTTAATTTTTTTTTAACTAATCTTATTCCTTTTAACCACAATTTAAACGCTTCAAAATGTATCGCAGAAATAATTTTTAAAGTCATTAAAGGATGTTTTAAATAAGATTTAATTAACTGAGCACTATTTAGCTCATTTCTATCTCCGTCTTGAGAAGCAAATAAAATTTTTCCGTCTTTATCATATTGGTCGATAATCACTGACAATTTATTTCCTGGTTTTAATATTTTAAAAAAATACTGGCAGTCCATTTCAATAAAAGGGGAAACGTGAAACTTCTTAGAGCAATTATTTTGTATTAAATTGTTATTATTATCTACTCTAAATACATAAGTGTGTTGTTCGCCAAAAGTATTTTTTACTTCATATAAAATTGACACTAGTTGTTCTTGATTATTGTAAACAAAAAAAATGCTAAGAGGATTAAATACATATCCTAATATTCTTGGGTAACATAAAAGTTTAATTTTAATATTTTCTGAATTAATATTATTTTGTTCTAAGTTTTTTTTTACCCATTCTGTCAGAGATGAACCGTCTCTTAATCCATGATCTTTTTCTTGAAAACTAATTAAATTAAAACGATTTAAAGAAAAAAATCTTATTTTATTACTTAATGTCTCTAGTTCAGATAAATCTAGCAGTAACGAAAATACTTTATATTTAAAGAAATGTTCTCTAGGTTTAAATCGTTTATGGATAACTGTACCAGTGTAAATACAAGAATTAGTCATTAAGGTTTTTCAGCATTTCAATAGATGATTTTATTCCATCTTCATGAAATCCGTAACCAAAATAACTTCCGCAAAAGAGCAAGTCTTTCTGATTTTGTAGTTTAGAAAGTTCTTGTTGAGTATCTAATGTTTTTTGATCGTAATATGGGTGAGTAAATCTTACTTTTTTAAGTATTTTAGACTTATCAATATCAAAGTAAGGATTTAAGGTTAAAAAAATATCTTGTTCACACTTTAGATTTTGTAAAAGATTTAACCAATAACTAATAGAATTCTTCTCAATATCTTTATCATCAATAGATGAATTCCAAGAACTCCAAGCTCTTTTATTTTTAGGCATAGCTCTGTTATCGGTATGAATATATGCAATATTTTCTCTATAACTAAAATTAGATAGAATTTTTCTCTCCTCATCTGTTGGGTTTTCAATTAATTCTAATGCTTCGTCAGCATGAGTTGCTATAACTACTTTATCATAATCAAAAAATTCACTTTGACCACCATAGTAAAGGTCAATACCTGACGACTTTCTTTTTATTTTTTTAACTTTATAATTTTTATAATGCTCTCCACTAATTTTGGATATTATCTGATTAACATAAGTTCTGCTTCTATTAGAAACCGTATACCATTGAGGCCTATTTTTTAATTTAAACAAACCATGATTTTGGAAAAATTTTAAAAAAAAACTAATTGGCATTTTACTTGCCTCTAATGGTGGCATAGACCAAATAGCAGAAACCATTGGAATTATATGATAATCAATAAATGGTTTTGATAATTTATTCTTTTCAAGATATTCACCCAAAGTTAATTTTTCTTCTGAGATACTTTCTTGATCACTTTTTTTATAAAATTTAATTATATCAAAGAACATTTTTAAAAATTTCACATTAAACAAGTTTGATCTATTAGAAAAAATTCCGCTAATCCCTTTTCCACAGTATTCAAAATTTGTGTTGTCAACTGAAACTGAAAAAGACATATTACTTTTTTCAATATCAATTTTATTTTCTTCAAAAAACTTTATTAAATTTGGGTAAGTTTGAAAGTTGAATACAATAAAACCGATATCAACAGAAACTTTTTTTTCACCAAACATTAAATCAATAGTGTGAGAATGGCCTCCAAAATGATCTTCTTTTTCAAAAAGATCTACATGATGTTTTTTAGATAAATAGTATGCAGCACTTAAACCTGAAATTCCTGAGCCGACAACAGCAATTTTCATTACTATTTATGCTGCATCTTCTTTAAACTCGTCCATACTTGGACAAGTACAAAAAATATTTTTATCTCCGTAGACATTATCTACTCTTGCAACTGGAGGCCAAAATTTATTTGTTTTCAAGAATTTTGCAGGATACGCAGCTTGCTGTCTAGAATATTTATGGTCCCATTTATCTGAAGAAAGTTCAATATCAGTATGGGGTGCATTTTTAATTGGATTATCTACTTTATCAAATTTACCAGACTTAATCATTTCTATTTCCAATTTAATATTTATTAAAGTGTCACAAAATCTATCTATTTCGGGTAAACTTTCACTCTCTGTTGGTTCAATCATCATTGTACCAGCAACAGGCCATGACATTGTTGGCGCATGAAATCCATAGTCTATTAATCTTTTCGCTATGTCTTCTTCCGTTACGCCTGTTTCATTTTTAATTGATCTAATATCAATAATACATTCGTGAGCAACATTTCCATTAGTCCCTTTATACAAGATTGGAAAATGGTTTTTTAATCTATGAGCTATATAGTTGGCGTTTAATATTGCGACTTCTGTAGCTAATTTTAAACCCTGTGATCCCATCATTTTTATATACATCCATGAAATAGATAAAATACTTGAGCTCCCCCAAGGAGCTGCTGAAACTGCACCTATACCAGTTGCAGGACCACAATCTTTTACTACTGGATGGTTAGGCAGATAAACTTGTAAATGTTTTTTGCAAGCAATTGGTCCCATACCTGGTCCTCCACCACCATGAGGAATACAAAATGTTTTATGTAAGTTTATATGACAAACATCTGGACCAAAATTTCCAGGTTTTGCAATTCCTACAAGTGCATTTAAGTTTGCACCATCCATATAAACTTGACCTCCATGTTTGTGTATTAAATCACATATATCTGTTATTTTTTCCTCAAATACACCATGGGTAGATGGATATGTAACCATCAAAGCTCCAAGATTTTCTGAATGTGTTTCTGCTTTTTTCTTTAAATCTTCAAAATCTACATTGCCTTCTTTATCACAATTAACAACTACAACTTTCATTCCAACCATTTGTGCACTTGCTGGATTAGTTCCATGTGCTGAACTAGGTATTAAACATATGTTTCTATTTTCATCATCTCTATCTAAATGATATTTTCTTATAACCATTAATCCTGCATATTCACCTTGGGCGCCTGCATTTGGCTGAAGTGAAACTCCAGAAAAACCAGTAATTGATCTTAGCCAATTTTTAAGATCGGTGAATAATTCTCTATATCCTTCCATCTGCTCTACAGGTACAAACGGATGAGGCTCAGCTAATTCTCTCCATGAAATTGGTATCATTTCTGCAGTAGCATTTAATTTCATGGTGCATGAGCCTAATGCAATCATCGTTCTATTAAGAGCGATATCTTTATCCTCTAATTTTTTTAAGTATCTAAGCATTTCAGTTTCTGAATGGTATGAATTAAAAACTGGGTGTTCTAAATATTTTGAAGTTCTTAGTAAATTTTTTGGTAGATTGGGTAGACTTACTGTAGGGTCTTCTTTTTTAATTGATTCTGCTGCATTAAAAATTTTTAACAGTTGATTTACTCTATAAACATTTTTTTTCTCATCAAAAGATACTGACAACATTTCTGAATTTACTTTTCTAATATTTACTTTTTGATCTAAAGCATTTTTAAAAATTTGATCAGTCTTATCTTTAGTAATAATAGTTACAGTATCAAAAAAATAATCTGAATATAGTTCATATCCAGATTGTTTTATTTTATCTCCAAAATTTTTTGCTAATTGAGATACTCTTTCAGAAATATTTTTAATTCCATCTGGACCATGATAAATAGCATATGCTGCTGACACAATTGCTAATAAAGCTTGGGCTGTACAAATATTACTTGTAGCTTTGTCTCTTCTAATGTGTTGCTCTCTGGTCTGAAGTGACAATCTGTATGCCTTATTTCCATGTCTATCAACTGAAACACCAATAATTCTACCTGGCATAGATCTTTTATATTCATCTTTAGTTGCAAAAAATGCTGCGTGAGGTCCTCCATAACCCATTGGAATACCAAACCTTTGAGAACTACCAACTGCAATATCTGCCCCAAGTTCTCTTGGTGTTTTTAGCTTAGCAAGCGCTAGAAGATCACATGCTAAAATTGCTTTACCATTTCTCTTGTGAATTTTACTTATTGCCTCACTAGGATCTTTAATGTCTCCCAAAGTTCCAGGGTACTGTAGAATTCCGCAAACAATATCTTCTTTCAAATTATCTAAAGCTTTATCTTCATTGCCGACTAATACTTTCAAACCCATTGGTTCAGCTCTTGTTTGAATAACATCAATTGTTTGTGGATGACAATTCTCTGAAACAAAAACTAAATTGCTATCGCTTTTATTAAGCCTATGACTTAAACCCATAGCCTCAGCTGCTGCCGTTCCTTCGTCAAGTAAAGATGCATTTGCAATATCCATACCTGTAAAATCAACAATCATTTGTTGAAAGTTTAATAACATCTCTAATCTTCCTTGTGCTACTTCAGGCTGATAGGGTGTGTACGAAGTGTACCAACCAGGATTTTCTAATATATTTCTTAAAATTACATATGGTGTGTAAGTCCCATAATAACCCATACCAATAAAATTGGAGTAAATTTTATTTTTTTTTGAAATTGCTTTTAATTTTCTTAGTGCTTCATATTCTGAATTAGACTCACCAATATTAAGCTCGCCTTTAAACTGAATTTTTTCTGGAACAGTTTTGTTTATGAGTTCATCTAAAGAACTAAATTCTAGTTCACTAAGCATTTTTTTCTGGTCTTCTTCAGATGGACCAATATGTCTTTTTAAAAAATCTTTTTGTGAATTATGTAACATTAGCTAGAACTCTCCTTTGCAAACTTTTCATATTCCTCTTTATTCATTAAACTATCTAGCTCAGTGGTATCTTTCATTTTTAATTTAAAAAACCAAGCAGTGCCTTCAGGATCCTCGTTTATTTTTGAAGGATCATCAACTATAGCTTGGTTTATATCAACAACTTCCCCACTTACAGGTGTATAAACGTCACTTGCAGCTTTAGTAGATTCAACTACACCTGCACTTCCATCTTTTTCGACATTTGAACCTTTCTCTGGTAATTCTGCAAATACTATGTCACCTAGCATTTCGGTTGCATGTTTG
This sequence comes from Pelagibacteraceae bacterium AG-430-E20, assembly GCA_003209915.1. Classification (GTDB taxonomy): domain Bacteria; phylum Pseudomonadota; class Alphaproteobacteria; order Pelagibacterales; family Pelagibacteraceae; genus Pelagibacter. The sequence goes on from QCOF01000001.1 coordinate 193,288, forward strand.
GTTATACCGATTGTAGCTACATCTTCCTCTAATGTTATCCACTCATGTTCTTTTGAAAATTTAACTTCGCTCATTAATTTACTCCTTTCACATAACTTTTTTTATAAAATGGTAATTTACAAATATTTGCTGGATATTTTTTACCTCTTACTTCTAATAAAATTTTAGTATCAATTTTAGAAAATTCTTTATCAATATATCCCATCGCTATTGGTCCATTAACACTTGGGCCAAAGGTGCCGCTTGTTATCTCGCCAATTGGTGTTTCAGTTAAGTTGAATATCTTGGTTTTTTCTCTAGCAATCAACCTTCCTTCAGGTTTAATTCCAACTCTTATTTGTTTTGCACCTTTCTTAATTTGGCTCATTATTTTATCTGAGCCAACGAAACCTCCATTCGATAATCTTTCTTTTGAGATTGCCCATTTAAGGTTTGCCTCTACAGGCGTTTTATTAAGATCTAGTTCGTGGCCATATAAACATAATCCAGCTTCTAATCTCAAAGTATCTCTTGCTCCAAGTCCGATCAGTTTTGCACCCTTATTTATCAAACTTTTTGTGAATTCTTCTGCTTCATCATTTATGATCGACACTTCAAAACCATCTTCTCCTGTGTATCCAGATCTAGTAACGAATACCTTTTGATCATTAAATTCAAACCAATTACCAGTCATGAAAGTTAAGTCTTTAACTCCATTTATAATTTCATTTAAAATATCTACTGATTTTGGACCTTGTATTGCAATTAACGCTCTATCAGAATTGAGTTCCATTTTGTATTTTTTAGACAATTTAGTGCTTAAAATTTCAAAATCTTTTTCTTTACATGCGGCATTTAAAATAATTAGATATCCATCTTTTAGTTTGGTAATTATAAGGTCATCATAAACACCAGCTTCTTCATTCATAAGAAAACTATACTTAGAACAATTTTGTTGCAGATTTTTTAAATCTAAAGGAAAAATTTTTTCAAGATCAGATGTCAGGTTTTCATCTCCATAAACAAATAATTGACCCATATGTGAAACGTCAAAAATTCCTGCATGTGCTCTTGTAAATTTATGCTCTTCAATAACACCTTTGCTATATTGAATTGGCATCTCATAGCCAGCAAATTCAACAAATTTAGCTTGATTATCTTGATGTAATTTATTTAAAGATGTTTTTTTAATTTCCATATTAACTCTTTTGTACCCATCTGTATATTTGCCTGAGAGTTTTACTCCTTCGGCGAGAATTTAATCTCTTTCCAGAGTTAATATGTTACGGTCCTTTTACCTGAGAGTTTCCTGGGTAGTTGCTCCTTCGGTGCCACATTAATTGTGATCTCTCCCGTATTCAAATATTCTATTAAATACGAACTAATGTCAATATTTTAAGCAGTCTTTTTTTCTGAAGAATAAAGATTATAAAATTGGAGTAATACAGCAAAAATAACAATTGCACCTCCAATAATTACTATAAATGGTGGTTGTTCATTAATAAACATCCATGCCCAAAGAGGACCTAAAACTGCCTCGGTTAACATTATAATTCCAACCATAGCTGAAGGTGTTCTTTGAGCACCAATTGTAATTAAAATAAAACCAAAACCTAGTTGCATAAAACCTGCTAAGAAACCTAGGAAAATATCATGTGCTGAAATTAAAATTTTTCCAGACATTAAAAATCCAATTATTAAAGCAAAAATTCCGGCAATAAATTGAGCAGGAACCATATCAACATTGGGATACTTTCTTACAACGAGGATTAAAACTGCAAAAGAAATAGGCATTATAAATGCAGCAATATTTCCCATCATTTGTCCTGTTGATAGAGAACTTCCTACCATCAATAGAATGCCTGAAATTGCTAAAATAATTGAGGTGAGTGTAATAACTGAAATTTTTTCCTTTAAAAAAAAATATCCAAAGACTGCTAAAAAAATTGTTTGCGTTTGAATTATAAAATTAGCATTTGCAACTGTGGTGTTGTACATCGAAAAAACATATCCACAAAAACCAAATGATAAAATAAAACCTCCAAGAAATCCTGGAAACCCTAAATCATAAAATGAGCGGAGTACTTGTTTTTTATAAGTTATAATCAAGTAAATACTTATTATAATTAGAAAAAAAACTGTTCTCCAAAATAAAATTTGCCAAAGAGTGGCACCCTCAAACGACTTAACTATTAATCCGCCGAAGCTTAAACTACATGCACCCAGAAATACTAATAAGGGTCCTGGTAATTTTTTAATGATATTCATTAAATTTGATTAAGTAGATTATTTGTATCCATCTCATACAGCTTAAATAAAGTTTCTGCATCTGATAACTCTATTTCCTTAAATTTTACATTAGAACCTGGGGTAATTTGAACTAATCTGTCATAATCTACACTTGCGACAACTCCAATTTTTGGGTATCCCCCGATTGTACCATGATCTGATAACATTATAATTGGATTTCCATCTGGTGGAACTTGTATTACACCTTTAATTAATCCTTCAGACTTTATATTGGTATTTACAATATTATTTATTCTGTTTCCCTGAAGTCTCATACCCATCCTGTCAGACAGTTTTGAGACTATAAATTTTTTTTCAAAAAAGTTTTTTTTTCCTTCGTCTGAAAAATAATTAAAATTTGTACCTTTAATAACTCTTATATTCTCAACCTTTGAATTTATATATTCTATTTTTTTTTTGTCTTTATTAGAATTTAATTTTAACAGTTCAATAATGTGACCATTTTCCAATTTCTTCCCATTATTAGATCCTATGCTTGCTTTAGTATTGATAGAATAACTCTTCCATTGAGGTTGAATGTCAATTTGTGCACCAACAGCTAGATATCCATATATTGTTTTATTAGTTGAAATAATGTCAATTTCATCACCATTTTCTATTTGATAGCTTTCATAACAATTTCCAATATTTTCAGAATTTCTTTTAATAATTTTAAATATTACATCCCCAGTAATAGCAATACTAATTTTATCCCCAGTGAATTTTAGATGAGGACCTTGATAAGCAAATTCTATAACAGGGGAGTTTAAGTTGTTATTTACTAATTTATTCGCAAGAAGAAAATTTCTATTATCCATCGCTCCACTATATGGAATTCCGATATGATACAAATTATTTCTACCTTTATCCTGATAGGTTGTGTTTATTCCAGATCTTATTAATTCAAAATAAGAGTTACTCATGATATTTTTTATATTCGTTGTAAGTTATTTCTTTAAATATAACTGTATCGCCTGGATTAATTAGGTTTGGTTCAATTTCATTTGAACTATCAAAAACATTCAAAGGAGTATTGCCAATAATATTCCAACCACCAGGACTTTCAAATGTATAAATATTTGCAAATTGCTCAGTTAATCCGATTGAACCTTTGGGAACTTTCACCCGTGGTGTTTCCAACCTATCAGCTCTCATATTTTCTTCAAGATCCCCTAAGAAAGGCATCCCCGCTATAAATCCCGTCATATAACAAAAATATTTTGTATTAAAAAAATTTTCCAAAATTTGCTCTTTCTTTAAATTTAATTTTTTTTCTAATCTTTTTATATCTGGAGAAAAGGAGTTTTCGCAGCAAATTGGTATTTGTATTTGTTTATTAATAATTTTATTTTCATAATCTATATTTAGTGTTTCAATTTCTTTTTTTATTTTCTTAGAATTTGTAATTGATAAATTAAATGAAATTATTAGTTTGTTATATGAAGGAGTAAGATTAGTAACTCCTTCAATATTACTTTTTCTAATTGAATTAAAATATTTTATTACTTTAGAATTAATTTCCTTACTCACATCTTGACCAAAATCACAATATAAAGCTGAGTCACCTAAATTTATAATTTTATTAATCATATTATTTAATAATCAATGGTTGATTATGCATAAGTAATTAAATGATATAATTTTTTTCTATCCAATTACTAATAAATGTAGAGATTTCTTTGCTATTTTTTTCATGCATCATCATATGACCATTACCCTTTATTTCATGATCCTCAAGTCTAATAAATTCATGTTTAACTCCAGCTTGATTCAAAAAATTACTTGTACCATGATCATAGGGTGCGTGATACGAGGCTTCCCCTGTCAGAATAAGAATATTTGTTTTAGAAAAATTTTTTAGTTTTCTTGCAGGTTCTTTTTGTAAAAAGCACTGAACTAAATTATCTTTTGTTTTATTTTTATCTAACTCAGGAATTAATTTTTCATCTTTTTTTAATGGAGGGTCATATGTTAAAGGAGAATATGTGATGCCATTAGGTCGGTCAGTTTCAGAGCTTGTTTGATACCAATCTTTATCATGCTTATTTTTTTTAAAAGTTTGCTTATCCAAGTGACTATGCTGAACACCTCCGTAAGAAACATTGAAAAAAGGAGGTCCATTGGGCTCCACCGCTATACAACATTTTACTTTTTCTGGTCTTAAATCTGTAGCCAGCCAACAAAAAGGTCCTCCTTGACTATGGCCTAATACTGCTGTGTCACCTGTTAAATCAATTAATTCGCAAAGTGCTTTTTTTGACATCTCTTCAATATAAATCCTATCTGACATCGTATTGACTTGTGAGGCCATGTATTGCTCAAATATATTATCTCCTCTTAATCCAGTTCCAGGCCACTGGTTATGTGCCTTTGATTGTGGCCAATTTCCTTTTTTTGACATGCCTGTAAATCTTCTTTCAGCATCGTCTATATTTGTTTCTCGATCTATATATTCACCATATAATTTTTTTGAATAACCTGATCGAGCTCTACCTGGCTGATCCACGACATAAACTGTATATCCTAGGGATAAAAAATCATGCATCCAACCACGTCTACCATCTGCAGTAGTTATAAAACCTGCTCCGCTTTGTCCCCCACCATGTATTAAAATAATCTTCTTGTTGTTGGTTTTTAAAGGTTCAAATTGCTCTACATACATCTGCCCTCTTATGACTTTTTTTCCATCAGCTAAAAAACTGTCTCCCCCTACAAAAAAAATTTTGTGATCTTTAAGATTAATTATTGATTTGGTTTCCATGATAACGAATAATTAAATTACATTATTATTCTAATTATTAATATTTAAATTATTTTTTTTTTTTCATTATCTTTAAAATAAACGGAATAGAAAATATTATGAAAAAAATTCTTAAAAAATGATGATAACTTACAAAAAGTGGATCTATATTGTAAGCAACACTTATCACAACCATTTCATGCAATCCTCCTGGCGCAAAACTTAAAAAAGCTGACATAAATTCAAAACCAAAAAAGACTTTTAACAAGTACGCAAAGAAAGCAGCAATAGCTAATAAAATTATTGACATAATAGCGCCATGAAATGAATAGAATAGAATTTCTTTAGGAGCTAGTCCGCTTAATCTACAACCAATGGCCGAACCTAAAAAAACAAAAGCAACATTTATAAATACATCTGGAAACTTGGCTGTAGTAAACTCAAATGTATAAAAGAAACCTGCAACAATCATTGCAGCAAGTATTGGTGCCGATGGAATTTTGAATTTTTCTAAAAGTTTAGTGCCGATTAAAGATACAACAATTAAAAATATTAATTCTCCAAAGTACCTTAAATCAAATGTTGGGGTATTGCCGAAGGAGTCGATTTCTTGATACCCGATCTGAGTAACAAAAATGAACGGTAAAAATAATACAATAAATAATACTCTTGTTGCTTGAGGAATAACAACCTGTCCACTTTCTTTTTTGTCTGTAGTGATATCATTTATCGCCCCTGCTATTACTACAAAGGCTCCAGGTAAAGCAGCTAGAACAGAAACTAGTTTGTTAAATTTACATATTTTGTAAAAATAAAAAGACACTGCAACAGTTCCTACTACAGTACATAAAATCATGGCTATTGATGAATAAACCCATAAGTGTATTTTATATAATAAAGTTATATTGAAAGATCCTGCAAGGATAACTCCGATAATTAACAATACAGGTAAGAAAATTTTTTTATCAAAAGTAACTTTATAACTACTAAAAGAAACTAAAAGATTTAGTAATAATGCTCCTAACAACCAAGGTAGAGGTAAATTAATTAACGTACCAATAAACCCACCAATTATACCAATAATAATGCTCTTGAAACTGCGCTTAAAAGCTAAATAATATTCTTTCATATTCAGTTTTCCTCTATTGCCAAGTACTTTTTAAAATTTAACAAAGCCAAGGTATCTGAGGCTTTGTTTTTAAATTTTGGATTTTTATTATTTTTAATTAATTTTAAGGTAGCGTTGGTAGTATCAATATAGCTATTTAAGAGTTGCTGTGAATAAAGAATGAACTTGAAATCATTTTTCTTTATATCAACTAAATCAAATTTTATATCTTGGGTAATATTTATTATTAATGGGATACTTTTCAAATTTCGTTTAATTAATTTGATTTCTTCGAGAGTATTAATTCCTGTTATAAATATTGCATCTGCACCTAATTTTCTAAATGATTTTGCTCTTTTAATAGCCTCTTTTAACGATCCAGCACTAAGAGCATCAGTCCTAGCAAATATTAAGATATTATTGCTTTCTTTCGCTGCTTTAACTGCAGTTTTAATTCTTTTTTCTGAGTTTTTAAGATCTAGTAGTTTAATTTTTTTTGTTAATGCGCATCTTTTTGGAAACTCTTGATCTTCTAGTATTACTGCTGAGGCGCCCACTTGCTCTAAATCTTTTACAGTTTTATATACATTAGCCAAGCCCCCAAAACCGGTATCTCCATCAACAATAATTGGATTTTTAGTTTGACTACAAATAACCTTTGTCGCGTCAACTAACTCTTTCTCAGTAATTATACTTGCATCAGGATAGCCTAGGCTAGCTGAAGAAAGTGCAAATCCTCCTATAAAAGAAACTCTAAATCCATGTTTTTCAATTATCTTTGCAGACAATGGATCATGACATGAGGGTGCTTTATAAGATTTTTTATCTTTTAAATATTTTTTAAGATTTGAAGTTTTAATGTTCACTGAATTATATTAATACCCTAATTTGTTTCTTGTACCCTAATAAAATTTTATAAAACTTTGATACAGTTTTAGTGGTAAAAAATTGTTTCCAACCTGAGACACTTAAAGTACCTCTAAAGTTATTTTGAACATCAAAAATCGGTATTGCAACACTTGCTATATTTTCTAATCTCTCACCAGTTGTATAAATATAACCTTTTTTATCTATTATATTTTTTAAATCGCTAGTTTCGTCAGTATATGCCCTTAAAACTTTACCAGTTGCTGAACTTAGATCAAAAGTTGCACCTTCAACAACATAATGATTAAGCTCAGATTTAGAATTTACTCTATATAAACAAACCTTTTTTGATCCAGCTTTAACCCAATATCCTGCAGATTGGCCAGTTGTTTCACAGATTTGATTTAATATTTCTCTTATCTCTGCACCAGATTTAAAGTTTGAATTATATATTGATCCTAACTTCCAGCTTCCAGGACCAAGTCTATAACTTCCATTGATTTCATTTTTAATTAAAAAATTATATTTAATTAATGAGTTACAAATTCTTAATATCGTTGATTTATTTAATTGGGTAATAACTGTTAAATCTTTTAAAGAAATACTTTTATTTGCATCGTCAAATGAATTTAATATTTGGAAAGTTTTATCTAGAACTTTTATGGTGGTCATAAGTTTTACAATGTGAAACAAGATTTTATAATATAAAATTTGTTGACAATCTATAATTTATTTGCAGAACTTGCTCCTTAACAATAAAGGAATTCAAAATGGGAAAAGCATACACGCCGAATATTAAATCTGATAAGGGTAAAAATTTAACAAAGTACGTTGCTCAGTTTGTTAAAAATAACAAATTTAATTCAATTCCAAAAAATGTAGTTGAATTAGCTAAAAAACATATTTTAGATGGTTTCGGTTTAGCTTTATCTGGTTCTGTGGCTAGAACTGGTGATTACTTATTTAAACACATTAAAAATAATTCTGCAAAAGGTAGAGCCACTGTCATTGGCTCTAAAATGAAAGTTACTTCAAGGTTTGCTGCATTAGCTAATGGAACTGGAATCCATTCTGATGATTATGATGATACTCAACTTGCTGTTCAAAAAGATAGAGTTTATGGATTATTAACGCATCCTACAGCTCCCTGCTTACCAAGCGCTTATGCAGAAGGCGAATTTAAAAAAATTAATGGTAAAGATTTTCTAAATGCGTATTTGGTAGGAGTTGATGTCGAATGTAAAGTTTCAGAGGCGATGTCACCAAGACATTATCAACATGGATTTCACTCAACATCTACTTGTGGAACTCTAGCTTCTGCAGCGGCAGCTGCCAAGATTAGAGGATATAATGTTTCACAAATTCAACAATCTTTAGCTGTGGCAGCATCTTTAAGTGCGGGGTTAAGAGAAAATTTTGGAACAATGACTAAACCGCTACATGCAGGAAGAGCAGCTGAAAGCGGAGTTGTGGCATGTGATTTAGTTGGCTTAGGTTGGTCAGCTACTGACAAAATATTAGAGTCGCCAAGAGGTTTTTTTCAAGCTCACGGTGGTGGATATAATTTAAATTCTATTAAAGGTCAGCTTGGAAGACCATGGACATTTTCAAAACCTGGAGTGTCTATCAAACCTCACCCTTGTGGATCTTTAACCCATCCTGGAATGACAAAGATGTTAGAATTAATTCTAAAACACGATATTAAACCACAAGATGTTGTTAAAGTAGATGTGGGTACCAATCATAACATGCAAAATGCTTTAATTCATCATAGACCTACGAATGAATTCCAAGCAAAATTCAGCATGGAATATTCTATGGCTATATTACTTGTGCAAAGAAGAGCTTATATTCCTGAATATCAAGATAAAAGAATTAACAAGCCTGATGTTCAAAACATGCTTAGAAAAATAAATTTTTATAAAAATAAAATAGCAGAAGCTGCCGGTTATGACAAAATGACAACCATCATCGATATCCATCTTAAAAATGGTAAGAAGATATCTGGAAGAGGTGATTTTGGTAAAGGTAGTCCAATGATACCAATGACATATGATGAAGTTGCAGATAAATTTATGGGTTGTTGTGAATTTGCTAAGTGGCCAGCAAAAAAAGCAAAAGCTATTATTGAAACAGTGAAAAATTTAGAAAAAATGAAAGATATTTCTAAATTAAGTAAACTTTTATCAAAATAAATAATTACTTTTCACAGTAATACGGTGCAGGTAGGTGTGGGATAGTTTCACATTATCGATTATGTTCTAAATTGAGTTTACAATTTCATACTGTGCAACAATATTTATCTTTTTTTTTTTGAAAAAGAATATAAAAAAAATCTATGATTAATTACGACGTAATTGTTATTGGAGCTGGTAACGCTGCATTATCAGCTGCTTTGTCAGCTAAAGATAATGGAGCAGAAAAAGTTTTAGTTTTAGAAAAAGCCTCTTTAAAAGAAAAAGGAGGAAATAGTAGGTATACTAATGGTGCTTACAGATTTGCTTATGACGGTTTTTCAGATTTAAAAAAAGTTATACCCAACTTAAAGAATTCAAATAGTATTGATTATGGTAAATACAGTGTGGCTGATTTTTTAAGAGATATGAATAAAGTTACGCAAGGAAAGACTGATAAAAAATTATCCAAAACATTAACTTCAAAAAGTTTTGAAACCATTCACTGGCTAAGTAAAAAGGGTTTAAAGTTTACACCTATTAAAGGAAGACAATCTTTCAAAGTGAATGGAATAATGAAATATTGGGGCGGATTAACATTAGAAGTTGATGGTCAAGGTGAAAAACTAATTGAGTCAATGTTAAAAATTACCAAAAAAAATAAAATTGATATTCAGTACGATACTGCAGCAGTTGACTTAATTTACGAAGATAACATAGTTAAAGGTGTTGAAGTGATCAGTAAAAATAAACCTAAAACAATTTTAGCAAAATCAATAATTTTAGCTTGTGGAGGTTTCGAGTCTAGTTCTGAAATGAGAACGAGATATCTTGGACCTGGATGGGAAATGGCAAAAGTTAGAGGTACAAAACATAATACAGGTGATGGATTAACTATGGCTTTAAAGATAGGAGCTTCACCTTTTGGGAATTGGTCAGGTTGCCATGCAGTATTTCATGACATGAATGGTCCAGAATTTAGTGATTTAAAGATAAGTAACAAATATCGAAAAATTAGTTACCCATGGGGAATTGTTTTAAATGCAGATGGAGACAGATTTGTTGATGAAGGTGAAGATTTTAGAAATTTTACTTATGCAAAATTTGGAAAAGAAGTGATTAAGCAACCCAACCAAATCGGATGGCAAATATTTGATCATAAGGTGCGCCATATGCTTTACCCCGAGTACGATGTAAAATCTGCTACAATGGTAAAGGCAAATAGCATTAAAGAACTACTGAGTAAAATAACAAGTATAAACAGTCAAAAAGCTCTTAAAACAATTAACGAATATAATGAAGCAGTCAAAGATGAGATAAAATATGACCCAACAATTAAGGATGGGAAGTGCACAGAAGGATTAAAAATAAATAAAACTAATTGGGCAAATAAAATTGATAAGCCACCTTATTATGCCTATGGAGTTACTTGTGGAATTACATTCACTTTTGGTGGCTTAAGAGTAAATGAAAAATGCCAAGTGTTAAATAAAGTGATGAAACCAATCAAAGGCTTATATGCTGCAGGAGAAATGATAGGTGGTATTTTTTATTTTAATTATCCTGGTGGTAGTGGTCTTACATCAGGTGCAGTATTTGGAAAAATAGCTGGAAGGTCTGCAGCTAAATTTTAAAAGGACTTTTTACATTATATTTTATTGAGAGTTTTTCTAATTCTTTAATTGTATCTATAGAAAGCAAAATTCCTTTTTTTGAATTTACTATTTCATTATTAAATTCAGGTTCACCTGGATGAAAAATTTTTTTAAAACCTTTAGCTTTTTTAAGTTTTTTTACTTCTTTAATGCCAAATTCAATTTTTTTAATAAAACTTGAATGTGATTGAAATAAATCTGTTCTAAGACATATCATTAAATGCCCAACATTAGAGGCACCAGAAAAATCACTAATTGCATTTTTAACTTTGCCGCTATGATTTGCACCTGTAAAAATACCTGCAACTATATCCATCATCCATGATAATCCAGCACCTTTCATTCCTCCAAATGGCAACATTATTCCCTCAAAAGCTTTTGCTCCATCGTTGGTAGGTTTGCCAAATTTATCTAATGCATATCCAAAAGGTATTTTAATGTTATTTTGAGCAGCAAATTTTAACTTTCCTCTAGCAACAGATGAAGATGCCATATCGAGGATGAAAGGTTTTTTAATATTTTTTGTGGGACAACCAAATGCAAATGGACTTGTTCCAAAAAAGGGTGCCATTGCTCCATGGGGTGGTAAAGCCTTTGAAGCATTTGTAAATACCCAAGCCATACATTTATTTTTTGCTGCAACTTCTAAGTAATTTGCAGCCATTCCAAAATGGTTACTTCCCTTAATTGCTACTAGTCCTATCCCATTTTTTTTTGCTAATGAGACACATTTATTTATACCAGCACTAGCAGCTATATAGCCAAGACCATTGTCACCAGACAAATGAGAAATATTATTAGTTATTTTTTTAAATTTTAAAGAGGGATTTATTTTTGCAGACCTTTTTTCTATTCTTTTAACATAAACTGGTAATCTGACTATACCATGTGACCAAACTCCTCTTTCGTCTGCTCTAATAATTAATTCTGCCACAGTTGTTGAATTCAACTTATTTAAACCAACTTTTTTTAAAACATTAATCGTAAACTGAATTAATTCTGATTTTTTGTATCTTTTTTTTATAGTCATATTTTTACTGTTATAACCTGATGTTTTAAAATATCGAAAATAGTTTATATAATCTTTTAAAGTATTAAATTAAAATTAAAATCATGATTCCAAAAACCTTTAAAAAAATTAACATTAACAATCAAGAATATGATTTTGTTGATATCAGTAATATTAAAAATATAGATAAATTACCTTATACGTATAGAATTTTAGTAGAAAATATCATTCGGCAGAATTTGTTAGGACGAAATAATAATGCTGAAGTCCAAGTTAAATCAATTTTAGAAAAAAAAATTGGTGAAGCAATAAATTTTGCTCCAAATAGAATTTTAAGTCATGATATATTAGGTAAAGTAATGTTGGTAGACTTTATTGCTTACAGAGAAGCACTTCAAAAAAAGGGAATAAACTCAAAAGATATTCAACCAGATGTGCCTGTGGATCTGGTTATCGACCATTCTTTGCAGGTTGATTATTTTGGTGATGATAAAGCTGAAATTGAGAACCTAAAAAAAGAATATGAGAGAAATTCTGAGAGATTTTCTTTTTTAAGATGGTGTTCAAAATTTTTAGATAAAGTTAATGTAATCCCACCAGGGGTTGGTATTTGTCATCAGGTCAATGTTGAATATTTATCTAAAGTTGTATGGAGAGAGAAAAAGGAAAATTTTAATCTTATTCATCCTGATACATGCATAGGAACTGATAGTCATACTCCAATGGTAAATGCTATAGGAGTTTTAGGTTGGGGGGTTGGTGGTGTTGAGGCTGAAATTTCTATGCTTGGAAAAACCATACCTATGACTGTCCCAGAAATAGTTGGAGTAAACTTAGAAAATCAACTTAAAGAAGGAATAACTTCCACAGATTTAGTTTTACATATAACAAAACTATTAAGAGCAAATAAGGTTGTTGGCAGCTTTATTGAATTTTGTGGAGAAGGAGTAGAAAATTTGACTGTTGGAGATAGAGCAACTATTTCAAATATGGCCCCTGAGTATGGTGCGACTGCTGTCTTATTTCCTGTTGATAATTCAACTTTAGATTATTTAAAAATGACAGGTAGAACTGATGAAGAAATCCAAGTTGTTGAGGAGTATTCTAAAAATCAAAAACTATGGCGAAGATCAGATATTACTCCAGATTATAATAGGGTATTAAATCTTGATTTGTCATCAATAGAACCTTGTGTTTCAGGTCCTAAAAATCCTGAGGATAAAATTAATCTAAATAAGTTTTCAAATGAAATTATCACTCACTCAAAGATGCTTTACAATCAGGATTTAAGACCAGATGAATTTGAAGTACCTGATCTTGGCTATAAAATAAAAGATGCAGACATAATGATAGCAGCCATAACAAGCTGCACTAACACTGCAAATCCAAAAAATGTAATCGCAGCAGGTTTGGTTGCAAAAAAATTAGTTGAACTAGGTTTAAAAAAAAAGAATAAAGTAAAAACATCTTTTGCACCTGGCAGTAAGGTTACAGCAGAAATATTAAATAGATCTGGTTTACAAAAATATTTAGATCAATTAGGTTTTAATGTAGTAGGTTTTGGATGTACAACTTGCAATGGCAGCTCAGGACCTTTAGATGAGAACTTAGCAAATACTATTGAGAAAGAAAAAATTTTTTCAGTTGCAGTACTTTCAGGAAATAGAAATTTCCAAGGTAGAATACACCCTAATATAAGAGCTTCATATTTAGCATCACCTGCATTGGTGGTACTATTTTCTATAACAGGTAACGTCAAAATTAATCTTTTAAAAGATAGTTTAGGAAAAAGTAAAAATGATGAAAATATTTTTTTAAAGGACGTTTGGCCTTCAAATATAGAGGTAGATAAAATAGTTAATGAGTTTTACAAAGCAGAAACGTTTAGAGAAAAATACGATCAGGTGTATCAAGGTGGAAGTCTATGGGAAAATTTAAATGTATCAAATTCTGAAGATTATAATTGGCCAGATAGTACTTATATAAAAAAACCACCATATTTAAATCATGCAGAAAATAATCAAATAAAAGACATCGAATTAGCCAGACCAATTGTATTACTAGGCGACTCTGTCACTACAGATCATATTTCTCCCTCTAGCGTAATAACAAAAGGAACAGCAGCTTGGGATTACTTAACAAACCTTGGATTAGATTCAAAAGACTTTAATAATTACTTAACTCGAAGAGCTAATCATGAAATTGTAGAAAGGTCTACCTTTGCTAGTTTAAGATTAAGAAATTTAATGGTTCCTAATCAAGAAGGGAGTTTTACCGTTAAATATCCTGAAAATAAAGTAATGAGAATTTATGAAGCTGCTGTTCAATATAAAAAAGATAAAAAAGAAATTATAGTTATAGCAGGAGAAAATTATGGGTGTGGATCTTCAAGAGATGTGGCTGCAAAAGGACCTTTATTAATTGGTGTAAGAGCAATAGTTGCAAAGGGATTTGAAAGAATTCATAGATCAAATTTAATTGGCATGGGATTGCTCCCTTTAGAATTTGAAAATGGACAAGGTATCAATGAACTTAAGATTGAAAGTTCAGATCAGTTTAGCTTATTAGGGTTAAATGATATTACAAATGAAAATAAAAAAGTACTTATGAAAATACATAAACAAACAGGTGATATAATTGAAGTTACACTTAATGCTAGATTAGATGTTCCAGAGGAAGTAAATTTTTGGAAAAATGGTGGGATTTTACCTACAGCTTATAAGGAGGCTTAAGATTAATGACACAAAGATGGATCAAGGCTACATATTATAGAGGTGGAACGAGTAAAGGTGTTTTCTTTCAAAAGAAAGATTTACCTACCTCAAATCAAGATGAATTAAATGATTTATTTTTAAAAGTGATTGGAAGTCCAGACTCTAATAAAAGACAGCTCAACGGAATGGGTGGTGGAGTATCATCAGTTTCTAAGTGTGTAATAATAAGTCCATCAGATCGAGATGATGCAGATGTTGATTATAACTTTATTCAAATTGCTATAGATAAACCTATTGCCGAATGGAATAACAATTGTGGTAATTTATCAGGAGCAGTTGGGCCCTATGCAGTTCAAGAAGGAATAATCAAAGCAAAAGAAGGTGAAAATAAAATAAGGATTTACCAAGTCAATACTGATAAAATCATACATTCAACTTTTAATGTTAAGGATGGAAAACCATTAATTGAAGGAGACTATTCGATTGCTGGAGTTCATGGCACTGGATCAAAAGTAAGATTAGACTATCTTGAGCCTGGAGGTTCTGGAACAGGAAAACTTCTTCCTACAGGGAATGTAATTGATGAAATAGAAATAAAAGATTTTGGTAAAATCAAAATTAGTATAATTGATGCTGCAACACCCCTTGTATATTTGCTTGCAGAGGATATTGGTTTAAAAGGCACTGAAACTCCAGATGAACTTGATGCACAAGTTGATAAAATGAATTTAATACAAAAAATAAGACGTAAAGCTGCATATATTGTTGGTTTATCAAAATCAGAGGATGAAGCACCGATGAATACGCCTAGAATTGGAATTGTAACTTCTCCAAAAGATTATGTTAGTTTAGATGGAACAAAAATTAATTCAAACGATCAGGACATTACAACTAGAATGTTTTCGATGGAAAAGACTCACAAAGCAATAATGGGCACCGCTGGAGTAAACATCGGTGTTGCAGCCGCTATTGAGGGCACTATAGCAAATAATGTGAAAAGAAAAGATTCTAACCCAATGGAACTAAGAGCTGGAAACCCATCAGGAATAATGACAGCAGGAGCTGTTATTGAGAGTAAAGATGGAAAGCCTTTTGCAAAATCTGCTATTTTTTACAGAACCTTCAGACCACTTATGCGTGGTGAGGTTTTGATCTAAGAAATTCTTAAATCTCCACTTATTTGAGTTCTGTGCATAACGCGTCTGGTATTTGAATTAAAGGAATCTCTTTTGTGTAAAACAAAGAGATTTTTCCACATCAGTACTTCATTATTTTGCCATCGATGGGTAAAAGTATATTTTTTTTGAGTGGCATGCGCCCACAATTCATTAAGCAACTTGTCACTTTCATCTATTGTCATTCCAACTATATAGGCATGTGGTCTTCTACCAAGAAAAAGTGATTTTTTTTGCGTGCTGGGATCTTTAAAAATAATAGGATGTTTGGCTCCCGGTGTCAGAGATGGATCAATATTTTCTTCAAAACCTTTTCTTAATTGTCCAGCACTATTGTGTGATGCGTCGTGAATTAAAAGTTTATCTTTTATTTTTTCAATTAAACTCCCTGGCATATCTTCGTAAGCTTCAATCATATTAGAAAAATGGGTATCACCCTGGTCTTTTGGAACCTCTAGGGAATATAATATTGCTCCTTTTGGAGGAATTTCATTGTAAGTCATATCTGCATGCCAGGTAGCCTCACCATCACCAAGGATACCTATTGGTTTTCCTTTTTCTTTTACATTTGAAATTACATTTATTTCTGGATGATCAGGTGAAAAATTTATTCCGTAAGGATTTGGCGCAGGCAAATCTAAATTACCAAAGTATTTGCTAAATTTTATTAATTGTAGATCATTTAATTCTTGATTTTTGAAAATTAAAACCAAATTTTCATCCCATGCTTTTTGAATAAACTCAATTTGGTCTTTATTTAAATCCTCTGATAAATCAATATTTTTGATTTCTGCAGCTAGTGTTTTGTTACTTTTAATTAGATTCATACAAATTTAGATCACATAACTTAACCAGCTCATTAATTTTAAAATCTTTATGCAAAATTAATTCAATAAGGTCATCGGTTTGCGATGTTTTAAAAACTGAAAATAATCTTTTAGATTTTGCAATAATATCTTTTTCCTCCATAGGATTATCTGGAGTGCCTCGAACAGACTTTGCGTGATAAAATAATTTTTTATCATTATTCAATATAATTGTTATTTTAGATTGCCTTTCTGGTCTAGCAATAGCCAATTCCTCACTTGAAATCGATTTAATTTTTTTTCTTAAACTAACTACTTCTGGATTATTAAATAATTTTTCATCGTGAGCTTCTTCATATCCCATAGTTTTTTTTATTAAATGAACAGCGATTAAATGTTGTGCACTAATAGATGGAATTTCTCTATCATTGACAATGTGAAAACGGTCAGCTGGTATTTCTACCGTCAATTCTTTTATGTCTTTGTAACTAAAATCATTATTTTGAAGTAAGTACTCTATTGCATCCATCATGGATTGAATTGGAGATCCTACCGACCATTTTTTAAGTGATGCATTATCAATTTCAAAATTTTCACCCAGTTTTTCATTTAACAGTTCGGGTTTAGCATTATGAGCAAAGCCTTCATGAAATCCTCTTTCTCCTAAGATTGGATCTCTTACAGAGGTAAAATTTTCTCTAGCTAATAATGCTGAGTAAATAGCATTTCTAGATGTCATTCCAGAGAACACGAATGCTTTTTCAATATGATCAGGATCTCTATTCCAGCATGCTAGACCTGATGCTTGCTGGACTGTGTATGAAATAAGATAATTGCACTGCTCGTGTGTTAATTTTAATAAAGCTCCAGCAGAGGCAGCACTTCCAAAAATGGGTCCTATGCTATGAGTTGCAAAGATACTTGTCTTAGGTGTTTTGTATCCAAGGCTGGTTGTAAACCTAACACCAATATCATAACCCAACGCAATCCCTTTGATAATTTCATCACTAGCTAAATTTTCTTTCTCAGCAATTGCTAATGTTGTTGGAATTATTGCACAACCTGGATGAAATCTACCTTTGGTATGTGAGTCATCTGTTTCGTTAGCATGAGCTGCCATCCCATTTGAAAATCCTGCATTAATTGCAGAAACTTTTAAATTATTACCTAGCAGTGTAGCTTCCTCCACTCCACCTTGTTTTTTTGAAAAATTAAAACCCTTTTGCCCTGGAGGTAAAAGTCTTCCAGTAAGGATAGACACAATTGCATCTAACAAATGAAATCGCGTTTTAGTTTGAGTTTTTTCAGGCAGATTATTACTTAGAGCAGAGGAAATATATTTTGTTAGATCTTCCTGTATTTTCATTAGAAAATACCTTTTATATTATTTTTTTTTAAGTCTAAATGTTTTTCTTTACAGACAATATTCAAAGTCTTTACTTCATTTGGTTTTAATTTTTCTAAATTACCAATCAAATTTAGAAATCTATTCTCTTCTTTTTTTGGAATTATATTATTATTTAAAATTTTCATTTTATTGATGTATTCATCTCTTCCAAAAGGGGTTTCTCCATTTGGATGAGCATTAGCAAATTCTATTTGATCAATTATTTTTACTCCATTCATAAGCTCTATCTCTACTTTTGCTCCCTGTGCTTTTTTTAGAGGGTTGGGTTCATCATAATATTTTTTATTCCAACTTTTACTTTCAAAAGTTTTTATTTTTCTCCATAATTTAATTGTATCAGGTTTATTTTTTCTTCTTTTAGAATAGCTTTTTTCATGATGCCAAAATCCGTCTTCTAAAGCGACTGCAAAAATGTACATCGCTGAATGGTCTAAGGTTTCTCTAGAAGCCTTGGGGCTATATTTTTCATTATCATTGCTACCACTCCCCATAACAATATGGGTATATTTCTTTGAATAAATATTTATTTTTTTTATTTGTTTTGTATCTTTAATTTTTGTTCTCATCTTAAATGCTAAATCAATCAAAGAATTTCCATGATAACCTGCTGAATGTTCTTTTGTGAATGTTCCTAAGATCCCGCTACGTGGTTCATTTTTTTCTGGTAAATTAATTTTTATATTTTTATTTTCTTTTTCTAATAAAATTGAAATAATTCCATAGTCACCCTCCCAAACTGGGCTTGGTGAGGTGTCACCTCTAATTGCTCTATCAATCGCATCTATGGCATTTTTACCAACTAACCCAGGAGCATAAGCTTTCCAGCTAGACAAATTTCCTTTTCTTCCTTGTCTCGTAAAAATAGACGTGTGTGCACTCCATTGAATTGCTTGATAAATAGTTTCTGCATCCAATTTTAAAAGTTTACCAAGCCCGCTAGTAATTGCTGGACCTAGATGCCCAACATGATCAATTTTATTAGGATTAAGTGCAATTGACATCGATAACCTCAATTGAGTTTCATAACTAGTTGCAATAGCCTTAATCAAATCTTTACCGTTACAATTTCTTTGTTGAGCAACTGCTAAAATAGTTGGTATGCAATCTCCAGGATGACAGGTTTCTTTAGCCATTATATTATCATGAAAATCTAGCTCTCTCACAGCCACTGCGTTTGCCCAAGCTGCCCACTGACAATCAAATTTTTTCTTTGAATTAAGACCAATTAAAGTTGCACCATATTTATTTTCAAATTGCATCGCTTGTGCTCTTGCAATTTTAACCGCTTCCCTATTTAAAGCAGCAACCGCAACACCGGTGTTATCAATAATCCGATTACCCACCATATCAATTACGTCTTTATTTAAATTCCAATCTTCAGAAGCCATCTTTGCAATTAACCAAGCAAGATGTTTTTTTTTACCTATTTTTTTTCTAGGTTTTTGAACTCTAACTGAATGTGTTTTCATAAGTTAACTTAATAAATGAATTATGTTTCATAATATGAAATGACATTTTACATATTGAACTTAAGTCTATTAATGTGTTAACGTTTGTCAATTTTAATAAACTAATAAGAGGGAGAACTTATGTTCAAAAATAACTTAAAAAAGTTTTTTGCTTTCTTTTCTTTATTCGCTCTTACTTACACATCAATAGCAAGTACTTCAGTTGTTGCGGAAACTTTCGCTACTAAAGAGTGTGATCCAATTCAAGTTGTTATTCACGCTTCTTATGGTGGTGGAACAGACACGACTGCTAGAATGATGTCAATCAGATCTAGAAGAACTCTAAAAGCTGATATGCAAATCGTAGGTAAAAGAGGTGGATCAGGAGCAAAAGCTCAAAACTATACTTTAACACGACCAAAAGATGGTTGTACAATTATGGCTTTAACAGAGTCACATTTATACACAATGGCTAGAGGTAAATCTGACATGAAGATCGATGATCTTGTTGGAGTTGCTAGAGCTATGGAAGAACCAACTTTTATAGTTGTTAATGCAAAAAATAAAGAGTTAAGCACTATCAAGAAGTTTATCAAAAGATCAAAAGAAAAACCGATCATAACTGCGATAGCTTCTATTGGTGGTACTGAGCACATTGGAATGTATAACTATTCCACGGTTGCTGATGTTCCATTTAAAGCTGTTTCGTTTGGTTCTGGAGCTCAAAGTTTACAAGCTTTAGCATCTGGAAAAGTTGAAGCATCTTTGTTGAACCCGTCAGAAGCTGCAGCTTTAATTGAAGATAAAAAAATTAAAGCAATTCTTTTGTTACATGACAAAAAAATGGCAGACTATCCAAAAGTGCCAACTTCATATGAAATGGGTCACGAAGTTAAAGTTGTGACTACAAGAGGATATGCTGTACTTAAAGGAACGCCTCAAGATAGAATTGATGCGCTTTCTAAAGGTATGGTTAAAGCTATGAAGCACGACACTTTCGCAAATTATCTTAGAGGTGCGTCTCTAGACCCTGCAACTAGCCCAGCTGGTACAGAGGTTTGGGATAAGCAACTTAAAGAAAATTATGCAAAAGCTGCTGAGGCATTAAAAGGATTAGGTTTAACTAATTAATGTCAGACGAAAAAAAAACTTTCGACTTTGCGCCCAAAACATTGGGCGCAGGGTTTATTCATAAAAAAGACTTAGTACTTGCAATCATATTAGTCGCGTTTGGGGCATTTATGTACTATGAAGCCGGAAAATTTCCAGAAGCCCCAGCTATTTTAGGAGATACTTTAAATGCAGATGTATTTCCAAAAATGCTAATCACAATATTATTTATTCTTGTTGCAATCATACCCTTTGAATTCAAACTTACTCCAGCAAAGATAGCTAAAATAGATAAAGATAGAGGTGATAAAACTCCCCCAATTACTTGGATATCTATTTTATTGTTGCTTACTATAGTATCTTTTGCTGAATTTTTAGGAGCAGTGGTAACAATGTTTATCACTTGTTTATTGCTACCTTTAGTATGGGGAGAAAGAAACTATATAGCTGTAGCTATTTATTCAGTCGTATTCCCAGGTTTTGTTTATTTATTATTTAATAAGTTGCTAGGCTTGTATTTCAACCCTGGAATATTAGAACTACTAAAATAAAGGACCTATTATGGAAGATGTAATTAGAGGATTTGTACTATTAATGGAGGTGCAAAACCTTCTATTAATTTTTGGTGGAGTTTTAGTTGGAGTATTAGTTGGTGCTTTACCCGGTTTAAGTTCGCCAATGGCTATTGCTTTGTTGATGCCTTTTACGATTAGTCTGGATCCAGTTGCATCAATTTCGATGATGGCTGCCTTATATTGTGCTGGAACTTTTGGGGGGTCAATTACAGCCATACTTATTAATGCCCCAGGTGCACCCCCTGCTGTTGCTACTGCTTTAGACGGATATCAAATGGCAAAAAATGGAGAACCTGGAAGAGCTTTGGGTCTTGCTGCAGTGTCTAGTGTTTTGGGTGGAATATTTGCTATTGTTATTTTTTTATTTGCAACACCTTTGCTTGCCGACATAGCTTTAAAATTTGGACCTGTAGAATATTTTGGTTTATCAGTTTTTGCTTTATCAATGTTAGCAGCCATGAGTGGAAAATCATCTATTAGAAATCTTGTTGCTGGGGCTTTAGGAGTATTTGTCTCAACTATTGGAGTTCACCTTGCAACTGGTGTTGAACGATATGACTTTGATATTCAGGAATTAACAGAGGGTATTAAATTTGTACCTGTGTTAATTGGATTGTTTGCCATGTCAGAATTACTAGCACAATCTAAGACCTTAAATAATGCAGTAGAGAGAATGTCTGCAAAGGCATTAAGATTACCAACAATTGCAGAATTAAAAAGTTTAAAAGGAACCATATTAAGATCATCAGGTCTAGGAACTTTTATTGGAATTTTACCAGCAGAGGGTTCAACAGTCGCTGCTATGATGGGATATAATGAAGCTAAAAGGTTTTCAAAAACTCCAGAAAAATTTGGTACAGGGTGTGCAGAAGGAATAGTTGGACCAGAGGCCGCAAACAATGCTGCAGCTGGCGGTGCAATGGTGCCGACACTTGCTCTTGGAATACCCGGAAGTGGTACTACTGCTTTAATTTTAGCAGCATTAGTTATGCATGGTTTTAGACCAGGGCCTTATCTAATTACTGAAACTCCACATTTAGTTTATGCAATTTTTGGGGCAATGCTTTTTGCTAATTTTGCATTTCTTGGAATTGGTTTAGTGGGAGCTAGATTTTTCTCTTATGTAACCTTTATTCCGAAGAGATTTTTATGGCCTTCTGTATTTGTATTTTCTTTAATTGGTTCATATGCTTATAGTTCAGCTATTTTTGATGTATGGGTCATGTTGTTATCAGGTATTATAGGTTATTTTGCTTTGAGGAACGGTTTTTCACCAGCTCCATTTGTAATGGGTTTAATTCTTGGAAAAATGGTTGAAGAAACCTTTACTCAATCTATGGTTATTTATGAAAGTAACTTCATGAACTTTTTTGATAGTGGTGTATTCATTTTCTTTGTGATTTTAACTGTTATCAGTTTATCATCACCTTTCTGGCCACAGATACGCGCCAAATTTAAACCTAAAACAGTTGAATAAAAAGTTCACCAAAAATAAAGTTGTTGTTATAACAGGTGGTGCCAAGAAGATAGGCAGATCTACAGCTTTAAAACTTGCTGAACAAGGTTTTAATATTTTAATTCATACTGGTGGCAAGAGTATCAATGATGCTAAAGAAACTATTAAATTAATAAAAAAATTCGAAGTCAAAGCTGGTCATGTTCAAGGAGATCTTGCAAATATAAAAACTATTAAAAAAATTAAAATTGCAGCTGAACAATTAGGTGTTCCATCAATTTTAATAAATAATGCAGGGCTAAGAATTCATGATAATTTTGAAAAGATAAAATATAAAGATTGGAAGAAAGTCATGTCTGTAAATGTAGATGCTTCTTTTCTGTGTACTCAAGCTCTAATAGGACATATGACGAAACAAAAATGGGGAAGAATAATAAATATAGGTGGATTATCTGCTCACATAGGAGCAAAAGAAAGAGCTCACGTCGTCACTTCTAAAGCTGCTCTAGTTGGACTAACAAAAGCTATTAGCATGGAGTTTTTAGAAAGAGGAATTACTTGTAATTGTGTTGTTCCTGGTTTTATAGAAGATTTTAACTCCAAAGAAAAAAAACTTAAAGGTCATTGGTTACGTCATCCACAAACTCCTAATTTAGTATTAAAAAGATTTGGTAATCCTGAAGAAGTAGCAGAAGTAATTGTTAATCTTTGTAAAAAAGAAGCTGGTTACATTAATGGACAGACACTTCATGTAAACGGTGGTACTTATACCCCATGACAATTGCAGAAGAATTTTCTAGTTGGAGTAAAACCCTAAGTGTTAAAGATATTCCAGAAAAAACCCAATCAACTTTAAAGTTTTTACTAAAAGATATTTGTGGAATTATTTTATCTGCCAGAAATGAGAATTATGTAAAAAGTTTAGTTGAGACTTATAAGGGATCAGGAAACCTGGTATCCTTAGGTCATAGTGAAAGATTTGATTTATTTTCATCAGCTATAATAGCTGGTACGGCAGCACATGGTGAAGATTTTGATGACACTTTTGAGGGAAATCCCATGCATGTTGGGGCCACAATGATTCCAGCAATGCTTTCTGCAGCTCAAAAATTTAACTTGAATGGTGATCAAATTTTAAAAGGATTAACTATTGGTTCAGAGTTAATTTGTAGGTTAGCTTTAGTTGCGCCAACAGCGATGCATAAACAATCTTTTCATCCAACTGCTGTTTGTGGAACGTTTGGTGTTGCTGCAGGTTTATCATCAGTATTGGATTTAACAGAAAAGCAAATAGTTTCAGCTTTAGGTATAGCAGGTAGCTTTACCTCGGGCATTATTGAATATCTTGCAGAAGGGTCATGGACAAAAAGAGTTCATCCAGGTTGGTCAGCAAATTCTGGAATGAATGCGGCACTGATTGCAAAATCTGGTTTTTATGGGCCAAGGACTGTATTTGAGGGTGAGCATGGTTTCTTTGAAGCATTTGCTTTAAAAGAAATTGAAAGAGATTATTCTCATTTAACTGATGGATTAGGTAAAAGGTGGGAAAATCAAAATCTAGCTTTTAAACCCTTTGCCTGCGGAACAATGGCACAACCTTTTGTTGATTGTGCAATTAAGATTAGAAAAAAAATCAAAAATTTAAATAATATTTCATCTATTACTGCAAAAGTTGGGGAAGGTACTGTCCACAGATTATGGGAACCCTTGAAAGAGAAAAAGAATCCATCAACACCATATTCAGCTAAATTTTCTGTACCCTATTGTGTTGCAGTAGGATTTATTAGGGGAGATGCAGGTTTAAACGAATTCAATGAAAAAAGTATTAATGATAAAGAAATTTTAAATTTAGCTAGTAAAGTCAATTATGAAATAGATCCAAATAATGAATATCCAAAAAATTATACTGGAACATTAATTTGTAAAACTTCAGAAAATGAATTTACTGAGCATCAACCTTGCTTTAGAGGAGGCATTAAGGAGCCATTAACTAAAGATGATATTGATAAAAAGTATAATGCTAATTTAAATTATTCTAAAATTTCAGAAGAAAATAAAAAAAATTTAAATAATTTCATTGAAACCCTATTTACTAAACCAGATTTTTCTAAAATAAATTTTTAATCTCTAATGGAAACTGATTTCGACATAGGTGCGTTATTTGCAAGTCTTGGAGTAATTGAGCTTACGATATTAATATTAACTGCTTTTTTTGCATCTGTTGTTTCAGGAATATCTGGATATGGAGGAGGTATGACCCTTGGTTTATTAGTGTCACCTTTTATACCTATAAAATTGTTAGTGCCTCTAATGTCAGTGTTTGTTTTATTTTCAAATGTTTCAAGGATGTATTATTACCGGAAAAATATATTTTGGAAAAAAGGTATCTATTTTGCAATAATTTCTACTCCATTCTTAATTGTTGGCACAAATTTCTATGCTTCAGTTTCTGAGAAAACATTATATTTCTGTTTGGGATTTGGGTTGGCATTTATTGTAATTCTGAGAAGAGTATTTAAAAAAATTAATCTTACTATCGGTTGGGTTGGTCTAGGAGTAATGGCTGTATTTTATGGAACAATAAGCGGTGTAATACTTGGGCCTGGTTCTGTTTTATTAACAGCACTAGCTGCAAATGGATTGGTTGGTCCTCAAATTATAGGGACAGACTCATTCATAACACTTATAAATGTCATTATACGTCTTATCTCATACTGGAATTTAGGATTACTAAACTTTGATGCACTATACGTAGGTTCATTGATAGGTATAGTTGCTATATTTGGATCTTATACTGCAAAGAAAATTGCAGATAAGCTAGGAGTTAAAATGCACACGATAATTATTGAAATATGTGTAGTTATAGGTGGTAGTGCAATGATTTATAAGGCGTTTACGTTTTAAAAATTTCGATAAACTTTATAGATAATATTTTCAGGATTTTTTAAGTTAAAATTATTAGCTGAAATCCAAGGGTATCGGCATCCCCATCTATTAATGATAGGTATTAGCGACTGTTCCCAATTTAAATATTTTCTTGAATGATTTTTATTTCCAAGGTGTCTTTTAGGAAAGAAATATGTGGGGTCAATTTTTATTGGTTGGTATCTTCTATTCACTGATCTAGGTTTTTTAAGCTGCCAAATTGCATTATAACCCATACGTCTTAACCAAATTACTGAAAATAATGAAGAAGAAGGTACAAAAGAGTAAACAAATATTTTCGATAAAGTAGATGCAATAAATTTATCTGTATTTTGTATCAAAGTAGTTGCGTTTAAATTCCTCCATCCCTTAATATTTTGAAAATTCTTTATTTCGGAATTTATTTGAAAGAAATAATTGTCTGGATCATGAACACTTTTGAACGATGCAGGTATTTTAAATTTTTTCGAAATTTCTTTAGATAAATTTAAGTCTTTAACTAAATTAATTTTTGTCTTATTTAGCTTAGATTTATTGTTATAAACTCTTTCATATCCTGATAATACCCAGTTTTGAGTACCCCCATTTAGAACAAGTTTCTTATTTCTAAAATTAAAATCTTTTAATGTTTGATAAGCTATAATACTTCGTGTTCTACCAGCGCAATGAACTATATAAGTTTTGTTTATATTCAAATTATTATTTAAAAAAATTGGTAATTCCCCGCCAGAACAATGATGAGAGAAAGGAAGACTAAATTTTTCAAATTCAGATTTAGGACGTGTATCGATTTGAAAAAAATTATTTTTTTTATGAATTTTTTTTAATTCATCTGGAAAAATATTTTTAATATTCGATGACTTCTCTACCCATTCGCCAAAAGCTTTGGAAAAAGTATATTCCCCTTTCCAAAATGGCAATCTATTTTTAATCCATTCGTTATAGTCTCCCCTAATAGTAAAATAATTTTTAAATCTAAATTTGTTTAATACTTTAAATATTTTTTTTTTATTAATTTCATTTTCAACTCCAATGAACAAAATTGTAGTTTTAGTGTTGGGAACTAAATCAAGAAGATGATGATTAAGTTTTGCAACTTCACAATTGATCGAACCAAATGCAAAACCTTGAACATATTTTTGTCTTTTTCTTATATCTATAAAAGCAATATTTTTATTTTTAGATTTCAGAATTTTAACTGCTTCAATAATACTTATTTCATTCATTAGATGTATAATAAAAAAAATTTGTTAAATTAAATATAGTTATTTATATTTTTTATAACCTTGTGCTATAATTTGATAAAAAAATATGGAAATAAATATAAATTGTGATTTAGGGGAAAAATCAGTCCATCATTCAAATAAAAATGACCCTGATTTGCTTGCAATTGTTAATTCAGCCAGTGTTGCATGTGGTTATCATGCTGGTGATGACCAAACTATGAGTGAAGTTGTACAAATATCCAAAAAACATGGAGTTAGTATTGGAGCTCACCCTTCATTTAAAGATTTAGAAAATTTTGGAAGAAAAAGAATGAATTTATCTGAAAGTGAAATTAAAAAATTAATTATTGAACAATATGAAGTTTTACAGAAAATTGCTGCAGGTCATGGTGAAAAAGTAACACATATTAAGCCTCATGGTGCACTAAACAATATGGCCTGTGAAGATTTAGAACTATCAAAAATACTTGCAAAAACAATTTACGACATCGATAAAGATTTAATTTACTTAGTATTGACAGGTTCAAAAATGGAAATTGCAGCAAAAGAGATCGATATGAAAATAGCTTGCGAGATTTTTGCTGATAGAACTTATGATGATGAAGGTAATCTAGTTTCAAGAAAATTATCTCATGCATTAATTACTGATCCATCTGAGGCAAAAAAACACGTTTTGAGTATGGTGCAAAATCAGTCAATCAATTGTCACAGCGGTAAACAAATTCCTTGTGAAATAGACTCTATCTGTGTACATGGTGATAACAATAGTTCTCTTGCAACTGCAATTGCAATAAAAGAATTGTTGATAGAAAATAAATATGAACTTAAACCATTAACAAAAATGAAAAAGTTTAACTAATGATTAAAAATTATATTATTATTCTACTTTTCTTATTATCCACAACAAATTCATTTTCTGCTGGATCTAGCTCCAGTGATGATAGTTCTAAAGTAAAATCTAATTATGATAAAGCAGTTGTTCTAATTAAGTCTGCCAAAAAATTAGAGAAAAATGGAAAAACAGAGAGAGCTAATAAAAAATACGAGAAAGCTCAAAAACTATTAATTAAATCTAATAAAAAAACACCTGGTAAAGCAGATACACTAAATTACTTAGGTTTCACCACTAGAAAACTTGGTGACTATGAAAATGGTGAAAAATATTATCTAATGGGTTTAAAAATTAACCCTAATCACACAGGTATAAACGAATATTTAGGTGAGCTTTACATAGCCACAAACAGGATGGACTTAGCAAGAGAAAGATTGAAAGTCCTAGAAAACTGTAATTGTGAAGAGTATGCTGAGCTAAAAGATATTATAGAAGGCGTTAAAGAGTCTAAATATTAATCTGCACTTTATTTAAATAAAATATTCACACAGCTCACATTGATATTTCATAAATTTAGACTAATATATTTTTATCTTGATTGAACAATCCATAATCTTATTACAAATAATTTTTATAGATATAATTCTAGCTGCAGATAATGCTATTATAATTGGTTTAATAGCAGCTAATTTTGTACCTAAAAATAGAAAAAAAATTATTTTGTGGGGTGTTGCTGGTGCTTTAGTTTTTAAAGTTATTTTTGCAGTTTTTGCCACCTACTTATTTAAGTTTTATTTTATTAAAATTCTTGGAGGTCTTTTATTAATATGGATTGTTAATGATCTGAGAAAAGATTTAGTTGAAATTAAAAAAGAAAAAAAATCGCCTACCAAGAAATCAAAAGAACCTTCTTTTATCAAAAGTGTTTACAAGGTTTTATTTGCAGATATCACAATTAGTTTTGATAACGTCATTGGTGTGGTTGGTGCTGCAAAAGGATATTTTGGTTTTATGATTTTTGGATTAGTCTTATCAGTTGTTTTAACGGGTGCACTAGCAACTTATATGGCTAAGTACATTCAACAACATATATGGATTGCTTATGTTGGTTTAGTATTTATCTTAATTGTTGGTCTTCAATTAATTATAGGTGGATTAGTTGATTTAGAAATACTAAATATTAACGAGGAATTTAAAAAATATTTTTAATTAATAAGAGTATTTTTTTGATGGAAATTTTCTTTTTTTAACATCATTTGCATACTTAGAAACTGCTTTTGATAGCTCTCTCTTTATATTAGTGTATTTCTTTACAAATCTAACTTTAATAGGATTTAGCCCTATTAGATCGTCAAATACTAAAATCTGACCATCACAATTCTTAGATGCACCTATGCCAATTGTTGGAATGCCAATACTATCTGTTACAAGTTTCGCTAATGAAGTTTCAATACATTCTAAAACCATTGAAAAAGCACCTGACTGTTCTAATAATTTAGCGTCTCTTAAAATATTTTCTTTTTCTACTTTATTCTCACCCTTAAATTTAAACTTTTTATCTGACTGAGGCAGCACTCCAAGATGACCCATTACAGGTATATTATTTTTAACTAAAGTATTAATTATTTTAGTAATTTTTTTTCCGCCTTCTAGTTTTACTCCATCACTTTTAGTTTTTTTCATGATTAGTTTTGCATTTTTCAATGCCTCTTTAGGATTTCGATAAGTGTTATATGGCATATCAACAATCATTAAACTTCGTTTAATACCCATTCGAACACTCTTAGAATGTTCAATAATAGTATTTAAAGTTACTTCTTTTGTAGATTTATAATTGTATAAAACTGACCCAAGTGAATCTCCTACTAAAATAAGATCACAATAATTATCTAAAACTGAAGCTATATTTTTTGAATAGGCAGTTAAAGCTACGATTTTAGTTTTATTTTTCTTATTTATGAACTTTTTTATTTTCATCAGTCTCCTAAGTAAACTTATATTAAATTAAAACAATATCTTAACAAAATTTAAATAAAACTTTTACATAAGTAATTTAATAATTTTTTATGAGTTTTGATAAAGTTAAACAAGCTACAGTAGAATTATTCAATTCTAATATTAAACCTTTTAAAGAAATAGTCTCTAAAGACGTTCACTGTGAATCTATACACAAATCTAGTGTTGGTAGTTCAGTCAAAAATTACGATGAAATGATGGAAATGGTTGAGGATGCTATGTCAAATTGGACAGGTGAGCATGAAATAAAATGCCTAATAGACACTCCAGAAGTTGTTGTAAAAACAGTGAATGGTTTTGATCCTGATTTCACTTATCTTGAAATAGATCATCTTAAAGATGGTAAGATAATTAAACATTTTTACGGTAAAGTTCCAAAATAATAATTTATAGATCCATACTGAAAAATACTACCAGATACCTGTATTTTCCATTGAGGACCAGGGTTCTTTAGGCTCTAAGTTTCCTTCTTGAAGAATTTCTATTGAAATTTTATCGGGCGATCTGACAAATGCCATATGACCATCCCTTGGAGGTCTGTTGATAGTATAACCCATATCCATTAATCTTTTGCAAGTTTCATAAATGTTATCTACACGATAAGCTAGATGACCAAAATTTCTTGAACCCTCTCCCAGTTCGTCTCCATCCCAATTATAAGTTAATTCAATTTCTGCTTTATCGTCATTTGGTGCAGCAAGAAAAATAAGTGTATATCTCCCCTTTTCATCTTCCATTCTTCTTGTTTCCTTAAGCCCAAGACCTTCACAGAAAAATTTTAAAGACTCCTCCACATTCTTAATTCTAATCATTGTGTGTAAATATTTCATATGTCTACTTTATAGTTCAAAACTACTCTAATTCAATAGTACTTGGAGGTTTTGAGGTAACGTCATAAACAACTCTATTTATGCCTCTTATGCTATTAACTATTTTATTAGAAATAGTTTGCAAGAAAGATTTTTTAAATTCAAAGAAATCAGCTGTCATACCATCTTCAGACGTAATTGCTCTTAAGAGGCAGAGGTATTCATAAGTACGATTATCTCCCATCACCCCTACAGTTTTGACAGGTAGCAGAGCAGCATACGCTTGCCAAATTTTATGATAAAGACCATGATCTTTTAATGCTTGTATAAAATAATAATCAGCCTCTTTCAAAATTTTTATTTTCTCATTAGTAATAATTCCAGGCATTCTAATTGCCAGACCAGGGCCTGGAAAAGGGTGCCTTGATATAATCTCTTTGCTTAAATTTAATTCTAAACCTAATTTTCTAACTTCATCTTTAAATAAAAACTTTAATGGCTCAACAAGTTTTAAGTTCATTTTTTTTGGTAAACCACCAACATTATGATGTGATTTAATTTTTGAGGTTTGACTACCAGTAACTGATTTACTTTCAATCAAATCAGGATAAAGCGTTCCTTGGGCTAAAAATTTAACATTTTTAATTTTTTTTGCATATCGTTCAAAAATTTTTATAAATAAATTTCCAATTATTTTTCTTTTTTTTTCTGGATCGGAAACATTTTTTAGTTTTCCTAAAAATTGCTTTTCTGCATTTACGTAGATGAGGTTCATTTTTAATTTCTTCTTAAAAGTTCGAACTACTTGAGTTTCCTCATTTTTTCTTAAAAGTCCTGTATTAACAAAAATACAATATAATTTCTTACCGATTGCTTTATTTAATAATTGAGCAACGACACTACTATCTACTCCTCCAGATAAAGCACAAATAACTTTATGGGTACCTACTTGATCTCTTATTTCTTTGATTAATTTTATTTTTTGATCTTTGGAAGACCAATTTTTTTTAATTTTACAGATTAAAAATACAAAATTACTGATCAGTTTTTTTCCATTTTCAGTATGTGTAACCTCTGGATGAAATTGTATTCCATAATATTTTTTAAGTTTATTTTCAACTATAGCATATTTAGAATTTGTACTAGACGCGATGACCTGAAAATTTTTCGGTAGTTTAGACACTTGATCTGCATGACTCATCCAAACCTCTTTAGTTTTTTTAACACCATAGAAATTTTTAGTTAGTAAGCTGTCCCTTTTTTTAAAAATATTGGCTAATCCAAATTCACGATGTTTTGATTGTCTTACACTTCCCCCATTTAACTTTGATAAAATTTGATGACCAAAGCAAATTCCTAAGATTGGAATGTTTAATTCTAATATTTTTTTATCAAAGGAATATTTGTTGATTTGATAAACATTTAAAGGACCACCAGACAAAATAATGCCTCTTACACTCTGGTTAATACCACTAGTTTTAATTTTTTTATGACTTACAATTTCTGAAAAAACTCCTAATTCTCTTATTCTTCTTGCGATTAATTGGGTAAACTGAGAACCAAAATCTATGATTACAACTTTATCCAGATTTTGATCAAGATTCATTTTTTGGATCTATATTTTTTAATGACTCTTTAATTTCCTCATTTTCATTACATAAATTCTTACAAACTTTTGCGAATGTATCAGACATATTTTTAACTTTGTCGTAATTAGATTGTTCAATGGCTATTTTCATCATCATTAACATAGCTTCCTCATTATTAGGTTCTATAAGAAGTGCTGTCTCTAGATTGTGCTCCTCTTTACTCTGATTTTCCTCATGATTATAAATTTTAGCAAGATATAAATATGAATTTGCATCTTTTGGGTTAAAAACTATGCTTCTTTCAAATAAAAAACGCGCATCCTCATACTTTTCTTTTTCATATAACTTTAGTGCTTTGTTGAAAAAATTTTCTTTACTAAATGTTTGAGTGTTAAATGAAAAAAATATAGCACTGATAAAAATTAATTTTAAAATTTTACTCATTAGTATTTACTATCACTTTTAATAACATCAACATTATGAACCATGCTCTCATAAAAACCTGCTTTAGTAATTTTTACAAAATGAGGTTTATTTCTGAGACCAATAATATTTTTAGAACCTAAATATCCCATAGAAGATTTTAAGCCACCAACTAATTTATATATAATGCTTCCAACATCACCTTTATACTTTACAAAACCTTCAACGCCCTCTGGCACATATTTTGACATATCTTTTTGTTTTTTTTGAAAATATCTATCTGCTGAACCTTTATTCATAGCTCCTACAGAGCCCATACCACGAAAACTTTTAAATAACTTACCATTTTTTTTTATTAATTTTCCAGGAGTCTCGTTTGTTCCTGCAAATAATGATCCTATCATTACAGCATCTGCACCTGCTGCAAATGCTTTTGCTAAATCACCAGAATACTTTATTCCTCCATCAGAAATAATTTTAACTTTTTTGTTTTTTATCCCATTTCTTACTGCCAAAATTGCACTTAGCTGTGGAACCCCAATGCCCGCAACTAATCTGGTAGTACAAATTGAGCCTGGACCAATCCCAACTTTAATTATATCTACTCCTAATTTTATTAAAAATTTTGCAGCTTCTGGAGTTGCAATATTTCCAGCACACAAAGCGATTTTGTTGTTTTTACTTTTTTTAATATATTTAATAATTTCTCCAACTTTTTTTGTATGTCCATGAGCGGTATCAACTACAATCAAGTCAACACCTTCATTAATAATTTCTTTTGCTCTAATAAATTCTTTCTCTGACGCTCCAACCGCAGCTCCAACTTTTAAAGAATATTTTTTAACTTTTCTAATTTCTGAAACTTGTGTTTTAATATCTAAGTTTCTATGAATAACTCCTATTCCACCAGCTTTTGCAATAGCGATTGCCATTTTGCTTTCTGTGACTGTGTCCATTGCAGATGACAAAAGTGGAATTTTTAATTTAAGATGATTTGTTAAAGATACTGTGGTATCAGCCTCAGATGGTAATATTTCTGAGTAATTTGGCGCTAATGTTACGTCGTCAAAGGTAAGTGCTTCTTTTATAGGAACCATGATCTTTTATATACGATTCCTTTTAAATTTAAAGTCCCTTTCTAATTTTTTTACAGATAATAAAACTTTCTTTAGAATCTTTTCGACTTGATTTAGGTTTAAAAACCTTAACCTCCTTAAAATACTTTTTGCCTTCAGCAACTATTTCATTAAATGTCCCACCCATAAAAATTTTTGATATGAAGTAACCATTTTCTTTAATCATATCTTTAGCAAATAACATTGCTTCTTTACATAATTCTCCGGTTTGGATTGAATCAATATTTTTAATTCCTGTAGTGTTTACTGCCATATCTGACAAAACTACATCTACTTTAGTATTTAAATTATTTTTAATTTCATCTTGTACGTCACTTTCTGTAAAATCACCCTGTATTTGTAAACTATTTCCAATAGGCTCCATTTTTTTAAGATCGATTGAAATTAATTTTCCATTTTTTATAACTTTTGAAGAATATTGGGACCAGCTACCTGGGGCAGCACCTATGTCAATTACTGATAACCCACCTTTGAATATTTTAAATTTTTCATCTATTTCAATCAATTTATAGGCTGATCTTGCTCTATATCCATCTACTTTAGATTGTCTAACATAGATATCTCTTCTTTGCTTGTTAACCCAATTCTTAGAAATTTTATTTTTTTTCAATTTATTATTATTTTTAATTCAAATGTTTTAATTTATATTAAATTTAAAACATCCTCTTCTTTTATTTTTGATATTTCGTCAGAATTATAAAGTATTTTACTATCTAAAATGTTTATATTTTTAATTTTTGGAGAAAATTTTTTTGAATTAGTGGGTCCAAATAGTACAGTCATTGGAATGTTCGCTAGTCCAATCATATGCATGATTCCATTATCTATGGAAATTGCCTTTTCTAATCTCTTTGAAAGAGCAGTAACAAGTGGTGGGCCAGATAAATTTGAATCTAATTCTGGAATTAATACATTTTGAATTTCATTTTTAATTTTATTAATTAAATCGATATTATTTCTTTCAATAAAAAAAACTGGTATTTTATTTTGTTTCAAAATTTTGTTTGCTACACTTAAAAATTTTTCAATAGGCCAACTTTTTTTTCTATAAGCATTACCTTGAGTTATGGAAAAACCAATATAATTTCTATCTGGTAATAATCTTTTCGCTTCTGTAAAGTATTTATTTTCTATTAAATCAGTATCATATTTTCTTAAGACAATCTTATCATTGAGAAGTTTCTCTAAATTAAGTATTATATTGTTATTATCGTATTTTGTTGAAATATAATCTTTGTGAGTGCTGCAAAATTTAAAATTTAAAGTAGATGAATAAAAGTGTCTATTGGGGATTTGTTTTAAAATTAGTGTATTTCTTAATTTAGATTGAAGATCAATAATCAAATCAAATTTTTCAATAGAATTTTTTGATAATAATTTTCTCTTAGAACTTAAAAAATGCCAAAGTCTAAAGCCAAAATATGAAATTTCAGTCTTTAAATCATTGATTTTAATATTGTAATCTTGAAGAGCATTATTGAAATGGTTCTTGTGAGCAGATAAGTAAAATATATTATTTTGACCATATTTTTCTCTCAAACTAGAGATTAAATCAAATAATTGAATACTGTCACCTAAACCACCGCCTGAATTATAGATAAGAATTTTCATACATTTTAAAATTTCTAATTTTCTTTAAAAAATTGAAATTACAAGATATCTTCTAATTTTTCGTCTTCATCTTCCGTTGTGGTACTTTTTTTCTTAATTTTTTGAAAATGAAAGAAACTTACTGGTATGAGTAAAATATAAATTAAACTACTCACTGCTATGACTTCAAAGGTATAAATCAACAATAAGCCAAAAAATAATACTATAGAAAATAGTAAAAAAATAGTTGTGCTCCTTCGAATGACAATTTTTTTAAACGAATAAGTTGGAAGCTTACTAATCAATAATAACGATGTTGCCATAAAGAAAAGTGGAACCACTATAGTATAATTAATTTGAAATATTTGAATTCCACTTAAACTAAATATTAATGGAGTTAAAACTAAAATTCCACCTGCCGGCGATGGTACACCTTCAAAAAAGTTATCTCTCCATGAGGGTTCTTGTCCAGAATTAATATTAAATCGTGCTAATCTTAAAGCAACACAAATTACATATATAAGACAAACTAACCAACCAAATCTTCCTAAGGTATTTAGTTTCCAAAAATACATTACAAAGGCGGGAGCAACACCAAAGCTGATCATATCAGTTAATGAGTCTAGTTCTTTTCCAACTTTTGAGGTGCCTTTAATTAATCTTGCGATACGTCCATCTAATCCGTCAATTATTGCTGCTATTATTATAGCAACAATTGCAAATTCAAATCTTCCATCTAAAGCAAATCTAATTGAAGTTAATCCAATACAAACTCCGATTAGGGTGAGCATGTTGGGCAAAATTACTCTTGCATTTTTTTTGTCCGCAACAACTTTAAAATTGTTTTTTGGTTTTAGCATAATTATTTTTTAGCCAATAAAGTTTCGCCGGAAATTGCCGTTTGACCAACTTTTACAAGCGGTTCATAATTTTCATAATAAACA
Source organism: Pelagibacteraceae bacterium AG-430-E20 (assembly GCA_003209915.1). Lineage (GTDB taxonomy): Bacteria > Pseudomonadota > Alphaproteobacteria > Pelagibacterales > Pelagibacteraceae > Pelagibacter. The sequence continues at coordinate 229,291 of QCOF01000001.1, forward strand.
TCTGCTCTGCTTCCAAATCTTATCATTCCAATTCTGTCACCTTGTTGTAATTCTTGGTTCTTGTCTGTTTCACAAACAATTCTTCTCGCAACTAAACCTGCAATTTGCACTACTATTATATTGTTGCCATGCTTGTCTTTAATTTTGTAATAATTTCTCTCGTTGTCTTCACTTGCCTTATCTAAAGATGCATTAAAAAATTTACCAGGTTTGTATAAAATATCTTCTACAGTTCCTGAACAAGGAGTTCTATTTACATGGCAATCAAATACATTCATAAAAATACTAATTTTTTTAAATTTTTTATTTTCAAGACCAACTTCTTTAGGTCCATCAACCTCTTCAACTTTTATAACCTCACCATCAGCAGGACTTACAAGATAATCATCGTTACCTATAATAGTTCTTTCAGGGTCTCTAAAAAAATAATAAACCCATACTGTTAGTAACAAACCTATTAGACCTAAAAAGTTGTTAAAAATTAATAAAATAATAGTAATGAAGGCGGCAATGACTAAAAACTTGTAACCCTCTGAGTGAATTTTTGGAAATATCTTGGTAAACATATTCTTCTATTTGCTAATTTTTGATTAATATGTATATAAACCAATCAAATTCAATTAATAAGATAATTTTTTATTTTAATGAGTAAAATCAAGGTAAATAACCCCGTTGTAGAGTTAGATGGCGATGAAATGACTCGAATTATTTGGGAGTTCATTAAAAATAAACTTATCCTACCCTATCTTGATCTGGGAATTGAATATTATGATCTTGGTATGAAAAGCCGTGACAATACGGATGATCAAATCACAATAGACTCCGCAAATGCCATCAAGAAAATTGGGGTTGGAATTAAATGTGCAACTATCACACCTGATGAAGCAAGAGTAGAAGAATTTGACCTAAAAAAAATGTGGAGATCGCCAAATGGAACAATCAGAAATATTATTGGTGGTACTGTATTTAGAGAACCAATCATCTGTAAAAATATTCCGAAGCTTGTGCCTTCTTGGACAGATCCAGTAGTTATAGGAAGACATGCTTTTGGAGATCAGTACAGAGCTACAGATTTTAAAGTTCCTGGTAAAGGAAAAATGGAAGTTAAGTGGACTTCAGAAGATGGAAAAGATGAAATAAAATATGAGGTATTTAATTTCACTGGTCCAGGGGTAGCGCTTTCAATGTATAATTTAGATAAATCTATTCAAGACTTTGCAAGATCTTGTTTTAGTTATGGGCTTATGAAAAAATGGCCAGTTTATATGTCTACCAAAAATACAATTCTAAAACAATACGATGGTAGATTTAAAGATATTTTCCAAGAAATATTTGAAAATGAGTTTAAAGAAGAATTTGAAAAAAATAATTTAACTTATGAGCACAGATTAATTGACGACATGGTAGCATGTGCAATGAAATGGAGTGGTAAATATATTTGGGCTTGTAAAAATTATGATGGTGATGTGCAATCAGATACTATGGCACAAGGTTATGGTTCGTTGGGATTAATGACTAGTACACTTCTTACCCCAGATGGAAAAATTATGGAAGCAGAAGCCGCTCATGGAACTGTAACGAGACACTACAGAATGCATCAACAAGGTAAAGAGACTTCAACAAATCCTATCGCATCTATTTTTGCATGGACTAGAGGTCTAGCGCATAGAGGAAAACTAGATAGTAATAATGAATTAATTAAATTTGCACAAACAATAGAAAAAGTTTGTATTGAGTGTGTTGAAAACGGAGCCATGACAAAAGACTTGGCAATACTAATTGGTCCATCAAGTAAATACTTAACGACTAATCAATTTTTAGATGAAATTGATGGTAATCTAAAAGCGAAATTAAATTAAAGCCTTAAGTTTTTCAAAAGCATCCTCTATTTTTGACCGATCCTGACCGCCAGCTTGAGCAAAATCTTTTCTACCACCACCACCCTTACCACCAATAATTTCGGATCCAATTTTAACAAATTCAACAGCATCATATTTATTTGTTAAGCTTTCTGTAACTCCAACTGCTATCCCTACTTTGTCATCTTTGCTTGCAAAAACTACTACAATACCTTCTGATAAATCTTTTTTACCTTGATCAACTAATTTTCTTAACTCTTTTGGAGGAAGATCATCAACTTTTTGAAGTCTCAATTTTATTCCATCAATATCTTGGTCTTTAATAATATTTTTTGATTTGTCATTTAAAATTGAATTTACAGAAAGTGTTTCTAATTGTTTTGTTAAATTTTTAATCATGTTTTTTTGATCAGATTGATCCAAGCTTGGTTTTCCTCCAAGCCTTGTTATTTGTTCACTTAATTCTTTAATGGTTTCGTCGTCCTTTTCAGAAGATAGGGCTGAGAGTTTTTCTTTATTTTTTAAATAATTCTCTAATTGTTTGTCTCTTAAAGCCTCAATTCGTCTGACCCCAGCAGCGATTGAAGATTGGCTGACTATTTTAAATTTTCCAATATCTCCAGTGTTTTTAACATGGGTTCCACCACATAATTCTGTGGAAAAATACTTTCCATCCTCATCTCCCATAGAAAGCACTCTTACTTCATCTCCATATTTTTCACCAAATAAAGCCAAAGCTCCATTTTCTACAGCTTCATCAGGTGTCATTAACCTAGTTTTTACATCTGACTTTTTTGAAACCATATCATTCACAAAGTTCTCTATCTTATCAATTTCATCATTTTGGATTGGTTTCATGTGACTAAAATCAAATCTCAGTCTGCTAGGCTCTACAAGAGAGCCTTTTTGGGTTACGTGATTTCCTAATACTCTTCTCAGAGACTCATGTAAAAGATGGGTTGCAGAGTGATAAGCTCTAGTATCATCTCTTCTTTCAACATTTATCCTCATTTCAACACTATCTTTGATATTTATAGAACCACTAACCACTTTCCCATAATGTACAAATAAATCTCCAAGTTTTTTCTGAACATCTGTTACTTCAAATTTAAATTCATTTGATACGATCTCACCAGTGTCCCCTACTTGACCTCCAGACTCTCCATAAAATGGGGTTTGGTTTACTATAATCATTCCTTCATCATTTTCTTTCAATTGATGAACTTCCTTATTGTCTTTCAACAAAGACAAAACAACACCTTCTGCTTGATTTGTTTCATAACCCAAAAATTCTGTTGGTTCTAATCTATCTTTAATCCCAAACCAAACATCTTCAACAGCAACATCCCCTGAACCTTTCCAATTTTTTTTAGCAAGCTCTCTGCTTTCTTTCATCAAAGATTTAAACTTATCTGTATCAATGGACATTGATTTATTTCTTAAAATATCTTCAGTAAGATCTAATGGAAATCCGTAAGTATCATATAATTTAAATGCCACCTCACCGGGTAATACTTTATCAATTTTAGAAATTTCATCATTTAAAATTTTAATTCCTCTATCAAGTAGGACTAAAAATTTTTCCTCTTCCATTCTTAAAGTTTCTTTAATCAATGATTCAGCTCTTATAAGTTCTGGATAATTTCCTGACATTTCATTTTTAAGAGTATCAAACAAATTATAAAAAACTGGTTCCTTAGATCCTAATAAGTGAGAATGTCTCATCCCTCTTCTCATAATTCTTCTAAGCACATATCCTCTTCCTTCATTAGAAGGTAAAACACCTTCTGCAATTAAAAAAGAGCTTGCTCTTAAATGATCAGCAATTACTCTGAAACTTGCAAGATTAGATTTATCTGATTTAACTTTTATAATTTCAGATGCTGAACTAATTATTTTTTTAAAATGATCTGTTTCATAGTTATCATGTGAACCTTGTAATAAAGCAGCTATTCTCTCCAATCCCATTCCAGTATCAACTGATGGTTTTGGAAGATTAATTCTTTTATCTTTTGTAACTTGCTCATATTGCATAAAGACTAAATTCCAAATCTCAATAAATCTATCCCCATCTTCGTCTTTGGAACCAGGTAATCCTCCAGATAGATGATCTCCATGGTCAAAAAATATCTCAGAACACGGTCCACAAGGGCCTGTCTCACCCATTGACCAAAAGTTGTCTGAGGTGGCAATTCTAATTATTCGATCATCACTAAAACCAGCTATTTTCTTCCAATAATTGAAGGCTTCATCATCTTCATGAAATACCGTTACATAAAGCCGGTCTTTATCAATGCCAAAATCTTTGGTAATTAAATCCCAAGCATAGTGAATTGCTTGTTCTTTAAAATAATCTCCAAAAGAAAAGTTTCCCAACATCTCAAAGAAAGTGTGATGACGAGGTGTATAACCAACATTTTCAAGGTCATTATGTTTTCCTCCTGCCCTTACACATTTTTGAGAAGTAGTTGCTCTTAGATAATCTCTTTTTTCTAAACCTGTGAATACATTTTTAAACTGAACCATGCCAGAGTTGGCAAACATCAATGTAGGGTCGTTATTGGGAACTAAATTACTAGACTCGACAATTTTATGATCGTTCTTTTCAAAATACTTTAGAAAAGTATTTCTTATTTCATTTAAGGTTTTGTCAGCCATATTTTTAAAATACAGCTTTTTTAATCTATGTAAAATACATTTATACTCGGTTAGGGGCTTCCTAGGAAGCCCTGTAACCGGAAGAGAATAATGATAAAATACTTATCAATACTTCTTTATAATTTTTAAATGACATTATTTTTGCCGATTTATTAAAATTTTGTTTAAAGTGGGGGTAAAGGCGCTTAAAGTAAGCGCCTTTGTATTAATAAAGATGACCTATTAATTCTTTTTTGATGGAGGAGTAGCTTCTGCTTTTTCAGCCTCCTCTTTTTCAGCTACCTTCTTTTCTTTCTCAATTTTGTCAGGATCAAGCGGGTTTCCTTCTATTTTCTTAGAAATTACTCCTGCTTTCTCTCTAATAGCCATTTCAATTTCTGCAGCAACTTGAGGATTTTGAGCTAAATAAGTCTTAGCATTTTCTCTACCTTGACCAATTTTCTCTCCTTTGTAAGCATACCATGCTCCTGATTTTTCAATTATATCTGCTTTGGAACCAAGATCGACGAGTTCACCCATCTTGCTAATTCCTCTTCCATACATTAAGTCAAATTCTACAACTTTAAATGGTGGAGCAACTTTGTTTTTAACTACTTTAACTCTTGTGGAGTTTCCAATAATTTCATCTTTATCTTTAATGGCACCAATTCTTCTAATGTCCATTCTTACTGATGAATAAAATTTAAGTGCGTTTCCACCTGATGTTGTTTCAGGACTTCCAAACATAACTCCAATTTTCATTCTGATTTGGTTAATGAAAATCATCATTGTGTTTGTGTTAGAAATTGAACCAGTTAATTTTCTTAAAGCCTGACTCATTAATCTTGATTGAAGACCAACATGATGATCTCCCATCTCTCCTTCGATTTCAGCTTTTGGTGTTAGAGCTGCAACTGAGTCGATAACAATTACCGAAATGGAGCCTGATTTTACTAGTGTATCAGCAATTTCTAAAGCTTGCTCACCCGCATCTGGTTGTGAAATTAAAAGTTCTTCAGTATTAACACCTAATTTTTTTGCATAAACTGGATCTAAAGCATGCTCTGCATCAACAAACGCACAAATTCCTCCAGCTTTTTGAGCTTCAGCAACAACTTGTAATGCTAATGTTGTTTTTCCAGATGACTCTGGTCCATAAACTTCAACAATTCTTCCTTTAGGCAATCCACCAATTCCTAAAGCTAAATCCAAACTTAATGATCCTGTAGATATTGACTCAATATCCATAGCTCTTTTTTCACCAAGCTTCATTACAGAACCTTTTCCAAAATTATCTGTAATTTGAGCTATCGCAGCATCTAATGCTTTATTTTTCTCTTTATTGTCCACTTCTTGATCTTTAGTAGATTTAACTACTTTTAGGTTACTTTTAGTCATTTTTTGCCTCTTTTATTAAATTTTTTAACACTCGAATCATGTATTTAAATGTACACATTTTGTTCTCATTGGCAATATGTTTATTTTACCGGTCAAAAAGTCAAATAATTACTTAAGATTTAGATATTGGCTATTTAAGAGCCCCACTGCTTTTAAGAGATTATATTGAGCCATCAGGTAGTTTTTCTCAGAATTTGCTAATGATATTTGAGCAGAGAGTAATAATGCATTTGATTGGATAACATCAAGAGTTGTTCTAGATCCTCTTTCGTACTCTGCAGTAACTCCCTCATATGCTATTTGAGATGCACCAACTTGCACTTTCACAGAGTTTAAAAAACTTTCTGAAGATTGTAAGCTTGACCATGCACTTGCTACATTAGTTTCATTAGTTCTAACAGCATCATCTAACAATAATCTTTTTCTAGTAGTTAAATTGGAGTTTTTATTAATTGTTGATCTTTTTTTTCCACCAGAATAAAAAGGCCAACTTAAAGTAGCTTTTAAAGTATCTTTTTCTCGCTCATCAATAGTTGACGTAAGGTCATCTGAGTACGATCTTTCTAAAGATAAGGATGCTGAAGGCTTTAAATCAGATTCTGATATTGCTAAATCTTTTTCAGACTTTTCTAAATCAAGCTTTGCAATTAAAATATCAGGATTGTTTTGTTTAGAAAGATTTATTGCTTCATTAAGAGTATTTGGAATACTAACAATTGCATTTGAATTTTTTTGTAATTGATTTGGATCACTAATTTTACCAATTATATTTTCATAATTAAGTTTACTAATTAATAAATCACTTTTTGCTTTTGCAAATTGAGCTTGAGCACCTGCTAGTGAAGATTCAGATTGTGCTAAATCAGTATTTGTTAATTGACCTCGATCTCTTCTAATTTTATCATTTTCTACTTGTCTAATTAGTAAATTTAAATTTTTTGAATTGATATTAAGTGTTTCTCTAGCTAGAATTAAATTTGTGAATGCATCTATTGCTTTATGTAAGATATCTTGTTCTTTTTTTACTAATTTTGCTTTTGCTAAATCTAAAGCAGTAATATTTTTTTGAAGAGTTATATCTCTTCCAAAATCTAAAATTGTTTGCTCTAATTTTATTGAAGTTGTAAACGGATCAACGTCACTGATAGTTGCATCACCTCCACTTTGATTAGTAAGCTTATTCGTATCCTCAATACTTTTAGACCCACTTAATGTTAATGAGGGTTTATAATCAGCTTTTGAAATATTTACATCTTCTTCTGAGGCTTTAATATTTTCTCTTTCAGCATTTAATTGAATATTATTTTTGTAAGTTTGGTTTAATGCATCATATAGGGTGACAGAAAATGCATTACTAAAATAAAAGAATGATAAACTAATTAATACTAATATTTTTTTCATTTAGCTTTATATACAGCAGATTTTATTTGATGGTTATCATTTAAATTTAAAATTATTGAGGCATATTTAGGCATATTCTTAAACATATTTTGGGTTATTCTCTGATAAGTTTGCATAAAATTAATTACATCCACTTTACTCATTATTTTATGACTACGTTTCCTCTTAGTTTTCAACCAAAGCTTTTGCTCCTGCTTTAATCGCCATTTTTGCAACAAACTGAAACTTTTAGCTTTCAAATAAATCATACAATCTAACTGAGAGTATAGCTTTTTATACTTTGTTTTTAATTGCTGATTTACATGTTTTCTCCAAATTAGATTTTGATCATTAGTTTTTTCAAGAGAATTAATTGGTTTTTTTAATGTTTTATTTATCTCTGCCCTAGCACCAACACACCAACCCTCAAATATTATAATGTCTGGCTGTTCATTAATACTTTCCCAATTCTTCTTGGGAAATCTATCGTCTATAGCTTTGTTAAAGTTTGGTAGTTTCAATTTTTTAAATCTTTTGTTTTTTACTTTATTAAAAAAATCTAACATCATTTTGATATCATGAGTTCCTGGCACCCCTCTTGTCATTAACATTGGGTGAACTTTTTTTGATAAATTTGTTCTTTCTTTTCTTGTTTTATAAAAATCGTCAATTGAAATTTTAAATACTTTTAATTTGAAATATTTTTCTAATATAATTTTAATAATTGAGCTTATTGTTGTTTTGCCTGTTCCTTGTCCTCCAGCTAAACCTACAAAATAAGGTTTTTTCCTATTAGCTTTTTTTGCAATCCAAAAACATATTGGAATCAAAAAAGACTTAATCATCTTATCTTTATTTTTAAATTTCTCAGTTGTGGTTTCTTGTGATTTAATAAATTTTACACAGTCATTTTTTACCTTACTAAAACAATGACTCACCGGTTGCATAAAAATTATTTTTTTTGATCTAAAGGATGATTTTGTCCATCATTTACTGGAACTTCATTTAATCCAAATGTATCTATTTCATCAATGCAACCAACATTAAAACCAGTCATTGCTGGATTAATTCTTGGATTGTGATGAGTATAAATTCCACAGTCAGAGCAAAAGTAATGCTTCGCAATTTTAGAATGGAATTGATAAAGTTTTAATTTATCTTCGCCTTTAACAATTTTGAAATCTTCATTTTTTACCATCGACATAATTGCTCCTTTTCTTTTACAAATAGAACAATTGCATTTTACTACTTTGGCTAAGTCTCCATCTAGATTAATTTCCGCCTCTACAGAACCACAGTGACATTTTAATATTTTCATTTGTATTCCTTTATTTAACTTTTTTTTTATTTTTTTTAAATTTTACTTATTTCATCTGCTTTTATCGCAATAGCTAATACAATTTCCAGAATACCTGAAAACAACTACGACTCTAAATTCTTATATTTAAACTATCTCTGGTTAACGTTATCCACAAGTCCCCAATATGTAGTTTGGATGTTCACGTTTTGATTCACTTTTGATTCAGTTTCAGACTCAAAATACAACCTCTTGAGTGTATTGTATAAATAGTCTATAAATTAGAACAAAACAAGAACATGAAGCTAACAATCCCTTATTATCTACATAAAGCAGGTGCTGGTTTTCCCTCCCCTGCAACTGATTATATCGAAGAAGATATTGATCTGAACATGCATTTAATAAGAAATGTTCCAGCTACTTTCATCATCAGAGTTCAAGGTAAATCCATGGTTGATGTTGGAATTAATGACGGAGATTTATTGGTTGTCGATAAAAGTTTAAAACCAAAAAACTTTTCAACAGTGATTGCAAACGTTCATGATGAGTTAGTAGTAAAAACTTTAGTTCAAGAGCGAGATAAAAAATTTTTAACCTCTGGATCTAAAGAATTTGCTGACAGAATTTTAATTAATGAAGAACAGGATATTTTTATTTGGGGAGTAGTTACTTATGTCATCCATTCTACGTACTAAAAAGATAGCATTAGTTGATTGTAATTCTTTTTACGTTTCTTGTGAAAGATTATTTAATCCTAAAATAAGAAAAAAACCCGTTGTTGTTTTATCTAATAATGATGGCTGTATCATTGCAAGATCTAATGAAGCAAAAGCTTTAGGAATTAAAATGGGAGAGCCCTACTTTAAAGGTAAAGATATTATTATTAAAAATAAAGTTGAGGTTTTTTCCTCAAATTATTCTTTGTATGGAGATTTATCTAGAAGAGTGATGCGAACTCTTAAAAGATTTAATTCAGAAATAGAAGTCTATTCAATTGATGAAGCTTTTTTAGATTTATCAAATTTCCCTGATCAAGACATAGAAAAAGTTGGAAAAGAAATTAGAGAAACTGTTTTACAGTGGACTGGTATTCCAACTAGTATCGGGATTGCCAAAACAAAGACTTTAAGTAAAATTGCAAATCATATTGCAAAGAAAAAACAATCAGGAGTTACCAGTTTAATTGGTATAGAAAATTTAGATCCTATTTTAGAAAAAGTTGAAATTAATGACGTATGGGGTGTTGGCAGACAACTGACTAAGTTTTATCAAAAGCATGGAATTTATAATGCAAAACAATTAAAAAATAAATCAAATACCTGGATCAAAAAATCTTCAAATGTTTTAAGCTCAAGAACAGCAATGGAGCTTAGAGGAGTTCCTTGTATAGGCTTAGAGACAACCACAACAAAAAGAAAAAGTTGTGTTGTATCCAGATCATTTGGAAAAAGAATTGAAACATTTCAAGAACTAAAAGAAGCAGTTGCAAATTATTGTTTAAACGCATCTGAAAAAATTAGATCAGAGTCGTTAGTTGCAAAAGCAATCACAGTATTTGTTAGAACCAGTCCTTTTCAAAGAAACTTTGGCTATTATTCAAATGCAAAAACAGTTGATTTTCCAATTGCAACAAATAATAGTATCGAAACTGTAAAAACAGCAGTTTCAATCTTGGAAAGTATATTTAAAAATGGATATCGTTATCAAAAAGCAGGGGTGATGCTTACAGGATTATCTAATGCTAGTGATAAAACAAATTTATTTACCTCTGAAAAAGATGAGAAAATAAATAGTTTAATGAGATCAATTGATAATACCAATCATCGATATGGAAGATCTACTTTAAGTGTTGCAAGTGCAGGAGTTCACAAAAAATGGAACATGAGAAGGCAGTATTCTTCTAAAATTGATACAGCTGATTTTTATTGTTTGCCAACAATTAAAGGTTGATTAAGGTTAATTTTAAAAAGTTTAGCTGCATTTTTATAGGCAATTTTTTCTTGCACTTCTGGACTCAAAGATCCAATCATCAAACGAACATGCTTCATATAGTGTTCCACAAAAACATCATGTGCTGGGCTTTTACCTAATTTTTGATCAGAGCCAAAAAAATATCTATCGGAATATTTTTCCATCGATTTTGCCCAAACCTCATGTAATTTAAATCTATAATCATTTGGGATATGCAAATCCTCAAAGCCCCAAAGAGAAGACCAATGAAATACTATTTTCCAGTCAGTATATGTATTAGGACAATAATCAAAAATTTCTTCAAGGTCTTTTGTTGGCATCATTCCTGTATGAGCTATCACAATTTTTGCGTTGGGATATTTTTCACATTTTTTTTTATAAAAATTTTTAAACTCTGTTAATCTATCTATCCCATCTATTTCATGAAAAGGCTCCAGGTGTAAATTAATCGGCATACGGTGTTCATTGACAAATTTGAATGCCTTATCAATAATTGGGTGTTTAAGATCTAAATCTAATTGGGGTTGATACCCACCATAAGGGGGTTTTTTTTTATTTTTATTATAGTGAACCAGTCCAGTTTCTCCCAATCCATAACATTGTCCTTTTTTAAATCTTTTAATAGTTTCTTTAAACTCTTTATTAACTTCTGAGTTCTTATATTTTTTTTTATTTGCTGACATTCCAATAAAATTGGAATGACAATTAGTTAAAACATTCTGATGCTCTGCTGCAAAATCATAATAATAATTCCACTTATCTTTTGCTTTGTAAGTGTTCGGAGTTGCCATAATTACAGACATAAAAACATTTGCCTTGTTTGTTAACATTGGCAAATCTTCTATAAAATACTCAGTACCTTTATCTAAAGCTTTTCCGGTGGATTTTCTAGGATGTGCATGACCATCTATTATAGGTCCTAAATAAGGTTTATTTGTATCTCTTACCTCAAGATTATTAAGTTTATAACTGTCTAAAAGTTTTTTTGCTTCTTCACGACTTTCAGTTTTTCCAAACATAATTCTTTCATAACCCCAGTGATCAAATTTATAGTGTTCCTCAAAACTGTTGGCAAACGTTGGTAAAATTAAAAAAATAAAAAACAAAATTATTTTCATTTTTGATTAATCAGCCTCATATTTTGAATAATTTATCAGATAAATTTTGTAAATTTTCTCCCCAAAAAACATCTTTTTGGATATCTTTGAAATCTAAATCAAATACAGTTGACATTGCTGATGCGTAAATTGATCTAGCATCAATAGTAGAGTTTAAATCTCTTCCTTCAAATAATTCTTTTCTTTTTAAACCAGGCCAGTCAGCGTGTACTTGGGCCTTTTTAACCAATCCGCCTGCCATTAAAACAGCTGAGCCATAACCATGTTCGGTTCCATTACCGCTGTTCTGTTTAATAGTTCTGCCAAATTCAGTTAATGTTACAATCAGTGAATTATTAAATGCTTCTTTCGACATCGATTGTTTTAAACCATTTACTATTCTGTCATAATCAGAAAGACAATCTGCATGTGCTCCATTTGTTGCTCCTTGTGCAGCATGAGTATCAAAACCATCTACTTCGAACACAGCCACTCTTGGCCCATTTGGTTTTGACAGTTCCACACCTGCGTTACTTGCAAGAACCCAACTGTCATCACTTGAAGTGTTTTTTAAACCACGACTCATAATTATATTTAAATTTTCACCTAATAATTTTTCATCATGTTCTTTATAGACTTGTTCAATAAGACTTAAGGTTGATCTGCTAGGGAGTCTTTTACCTACCGGAAAGTAATTATTATTCATGGGAACCCCTCTAATTAATAAAGGCATAGGTAAAGCAAGAGCTAAACCTTTTCCTGTTAGACCAGCAATTTTCATGCCTCTTCCAAGCCAACCTGTTTTTTCCTGGTAAGGCACCTTCCCTCCTGACTCCATTAGATTTTGGCCATCAAAGTGAGATCTTCCTGTGTATGGAATATTTGTTGCATGGACGGCAGCACTTAAATTTTCATCCCAAAGTCTTTTAAATGTCTTAAGAGCTGGGTGTAAGTCAAAATCTGTTGTTAATGCTAAAGTTCGATCAAGATTAATTTTACTTCTTAGTTTTTCAAAGTTTTTATCTCCTTTAATTGGAATAGCACATAGACCATCCATGCCACCTCGTAACATAATAACTATTAAATTCTTTTTAGGACCATTGCTAGCTAACGTTGGTGCGCCAAACCCAGCAAAATACAATGATGTTAATGCAGTTGTTTTTAAAAAATCTCTTCTATTTATCTTCATGCTTTTAAAAACTCCGGGTGATTGAATAACAACACATTTCTTTCACTTTTTCGATTTACCATATTTTTAAATAGATATTTTAGTATTTTATCTGGTTGATCAAAATTCTTAGTAACAATCCTCTCATAAAATTCCTTGTTATCATTTTCGGGTTTAGAAAATTTATAACTTCTGTCAGCATAAACTAGTCTTCTGATTAATAGTTCCGGAGACATCCAATCAGGTGAAAGATCTGACCAACCATTAGGCTGTTTAGCTCTATATGGATGATGACCAATTCTTCTAAGGATTTTTTCTGGAGTTCTATGCTTTTTTGAAGGCTTTGAACCTAATTCATATGTTTCCATAGTTTTATGTGATGGTGGCCACTCTAAATCTCCTATTTTAGCAACTTGGATGAACCAATTTTCAGGGGTTTGGAACTTTTTGAATTTATTATTATTTTCAAATGCAACTTTAATTGCTGCTTTATGTATTTCAGGAAGAAATCCATCAGACTTTTTAAAAGCATCAATAATAGGTTGTTTCATTTGCTTTGTTGGTTCATCAGTAATTAAAAATTTACACAGTCTATCTGCAACAAAGTCTATACAATTTGGATGATTTACTAAATCTTTTATAACTACTGCTAAGCTTTTCTTGCCCCTTTTATATTCTTTTCCTAAAACATTTTTTTTACCTGGCTGATGATATTCACTATTAAACCAAACATTCCCTGTCTCGAGTTTTGATTTGCTCCATCTTTGTTGCCAGCCTGTCATAATGTAAGCAAGCTGAATAACATCCTCTTGTGTATAACCAGCTTTGGGTGAAACTGTATGAAGTTCTAATAATTCTCTAGCATGGTTTTCATTGATGGTTGCTGGTCTTTTTTTTCTTCTTCTCCACTCATCACTAGCAGTAACACTTTTAGGTCCTGCACTTTCACTATTATCCAAATGATGAATCATCGCCCATGAAGTAGTTGCATCATAAACCATTTTTTCAAAAGTCTGATTTAGGTTTGGTCTTATTATTTCTCGGTGATAAGGACCTGTAGAATAATATGCCAGCATATCTTTTTCACTGATTGCAAAAAAGTTACCCCAAAACATCCAGAGTTTTGCAAGCACGGGGTATTGACTATTTATTCCTTCATTATGTCTAATTGATATTTCTAACGACTCCCAAAACTTCTGTCCTGTTTCGTGTCTTAGTAAGTCTTTGTAAGTTTTGTATAAATTCTTATCATTTTTATATTTTTTTCTTAAAACTTTTCTGTCATTATAAACATAATCTCTGTAGTGTTTTCGTAATTCTTTTTCAGTATATATTTTACCTTGCCAAGATAAATCTGGAATTTCATTAACTTGATTTAAAGCCCAGTTCAAAGGATCTGATGGAACTTCCTCTTTAGGTCCTATTCCAAATGCAACTTTTCGAAAAAAGTTTTTCATAAATAAAAGCTATTAAAATTACTTTATTTTTTCAATATCATTAATATTTGTTAAACAATTATTAAATTCGTCAATATTTTCTCTTAAAGCTAAACTAGAAATTGAATAAATCATTATGAGTAACAAAACTAAAGGTAATGAGGTAATAACTGAGGCATTACTTTTGATTAGCAAAATATAGAAAACAATAAATAAAGCAGAACGGATTAAGACGGTTTTTCTATAAACACTAATAATTGACAGAGAATGTTTTAATAAATTAAAAAAACTCATTTGCGAGGGTCCAAAATACCTAATACCTCTAATAGAGGGTGAAGATACTAAATCTTTTTCTACTTTTCTTAATGAACCAGAAAAACTACTCCAAGTAGCCTTTTCCTTTAGCATTTTTTCAATTGTTGATTTTGAAAGACAACTATAATTTCCAAATTTAATTGAATGACCTGTAAATGCTAAAGTTAAAAACTTGTGAAATTTATAACATATTTGAAATAATAATCCCTCTGACCGCTTCACTCTCTCTCCTACTATAGATTGTTCTCCTGCTTTTTCAGAAAGTTCAATGAAGTTTTTTATCTCTTCAGGTCTATCTTCTCCATCGCCATCCATTGGAATTACATAATCAAATTCTTTTTTTTCATAAATATATTTTAATCCAGATGCAATACACCTTGCATGTCCTCTGTTTTGTTTCATGTTTATGATTTCAAAAGAGCGGATATTTTCTAAATTTGTGTAAGTATCTACAATTTGTTGGGATGAGGCGTCATTTATTACTAAAATTGATAGTTCGGCATTTACGCCATTTAGCTCTCCATTAATATTTTCAATTAATTTAGTCAACGACTCTCTATCGTTATAAATAGGAATTAAAATTGTATACTTTTTCATAAACTATCTTGAGCCTACACACACATTATCAAGGCACATATAATCTTTCAATTGATCTAGTTTAGATCTCTCTACAAAACCCTCCCAAACTGGTCTTGATTTTAAATGGTAAGATAAATTACCAGCATTCCATTCATTTCCTAAAACAACATTTATTTTTGAATCAAATTGCTGATCCCAAGCATATTGAGTTTTGATAGCAATTTCTTTTCCTAGATAATCTGTTCTCTTATCATCCTTTGAAATTGATACGTAAGCATAAAGTACAGGTGACAAAAAGAAAAAGAAGATAAATCCAATCACAAATGGTTTTAATTTTTTTATATTGATTTGATTTTGAAGCATATAGACAAACAAAGTCCCAAAAAATAAATAAAATGGAGTCATCCACATCGTTCTAATTTTTGATCCAACTATAACGGAAGTTAAAAACATTAACAGAATTGGTAAAATATTTATGGATAATAGAAAGAGTAATTTTTTATCTTTAATATTAATTTTAAATTTTAATTTTTGAACTAACAACCAAGTTAAAATCAAAAAAGGAATTAATATTCCAATTTGTTTACCTATAAAAATTAAAGGATATTGAATATGATTTATTAGGGTTGATTGTTCTAAACCAGTTCTAGCAAGACCATAAGTAATTGTAATAAACTCATTGTTAGTAAGCCAAATAAAGTGAGGCACCAAAGCAACCAAAAATATTTCAGCTGTTATCAAATATTTAAAATCAAATTTTCGATCTTTCTTGATGAAGATTAGATAAATAAACAACAAATCAATAGACACTAAAAGATAAAGAAACAAGTATTTCGATAAAAAACCAAAAGCTGCAAATAGACCAACTAAAAAACAGTCAGAAAATTTAATGGTTTTTCCATTAAATATTCTCCATGCATAATAAGCCGTAAGGGACCAGAATGGGAGTTGGCAAACGTTTACGTTAAATTCTGGAGAAGTAAAATTATAAAAATAAATAGTTTCGATTAATAAAACTGAAATTAAGCCTAATAAGTTATTGTTTAAGATTTCTTTGGAGAGCTTGAAGACATAATAAAATGAAATAATTACAAAGATTTGACTGAGTAAATAATAAGCCCAATCTTGTGAACCAAAAATTTGGTAAAAAATCTCTGGAAAAAAAGCACTCATAGGTGGGTGTTTATTAAAACCCCAATCTAAATTACTCCCCCAAGCTAAAGCTTCAATAGTATCAAGAGGTAAGTTATGATTCGTTATCGATGGAATTAAAGTCCAGAAAATTAGATGAGCTGTAACAAAAATATAAAAAATATTATTTATATTTTTGCTGTTAATGCTCATTTATAAATATTTATATTAAATCAGGTTGCTTGACACCCCTAATTTGCTGAATATACTCCGGAGCTCAAAATTGATCTATGCCAAAGACCACTAAAGCAAAGAAAAAAGTCGCTAAAACAAAAACTAAAGTTGTGAGCAAACCAAAAAAAGTTGCAGCTAAAGCACCAATTAAAATTTCAAAAACATATCAACCAAAAGATACTGAAAAATATATGTGCGAAAAACACAAAGTTTTTTTTAGAATTAAGTTGAATGAGTGGAAAAAAGAATTAGTGAAAGCAAACAATGAAGCATTATACAATGGCAGTATGGATGACAATAGTATTTCTGCTGACATTGTTGATCAAGCAAGCTCCTATACTGATAAAAATGTGGAAATGAAAGCTATCAATAGACAAATAAAATTAATCTCTGAGATTGATAAAGCTTTAATGAGAATTAGAGAAGATACATATGGATTTTGTTTAGATACTGCAGAACCAATTGGATTAAAAAGGTTAATGGCAAGACCGGTTGCAAAATACACTATTGCTGCTCAAGAAAAGCATGAGAAAGATGAAAAGGTTCATGCAGATGACTAAAAAAAATAAAAGAAAATCCACATATCAAAATTCTATTTCTTTTTTATTTGCCAAAAAATATATCTATTTTTATTATCCTTTTATTTGGGCAATTTTAATACTTTACTTATTTCTTAAATGAACAAAAAATTAATTCTTATAATCATTATAGTTCTAGCAATTGAATTATCTGGAATGGGAATTTTTAGTTCGTTGTACAAATTGGTAAGCTAAACTTAAGGTTTAGGAATAACAGCATTTTCATCCATAAAAGCGTATCCCTTAATCACAGCTTCACGTTCAGAAATTTCAGAATACCATCTGGACAAATTTTGATATTTTTTAAGCCCAATATCATGCCATTCGTGTCTAGCAATCCATGGCCACGTCGCAATATCAGCAATTGAATAATTTTCACCCGCTAAATATTTATTTTTTGATAAATGATCTTCTAAAACCTCATAAATACTTTTTGTCATTTCAAAATATCTTTTTTCCCCAATTTCACTCAAACCTTTATTGAAACGGTAAAAAAAATGATATTGACCTATCATTGGTCCAATCAACCCCATTTGTGCCATTAGCCACTGATCAATATTTAATTTATTCTCTTTATCATAAAACTTACCACTTCTTTCTGATAGATAGATCAAGATTGCCCCAGACTCGAACACTGCTTGATTGTTATTTGAATGATCAACAATTGTTGGTATTTTTGCAAAAGGGCTAATCTTCTTAAATTCAGGTTTAAATTGATCCCCTTTAGCTAAATCTAATTTTGTAACTTTGTATTCGAACCCTATTTCCTCCAACATGATGCCTATTTTTTTTCCATTTGGGGTGTCAGATGAAAACAGTTCAATCATTTTTAATACCTAATCTTTCCTGAGCAGCTTTTGAAGTTGTTGTAAATTCAAATCTTAACTTTTCATCTGGTTTTGCGTACTTAAAACACCCTCTTGCAGCCAATGCTCCCTCATGAAAGCCTGATAAAATTAATTTTAATTTCCCTGGATAAGAACAAATATCTCCAATTGCAAATATGCCATTTATATTAGTTTCAAAATTTTCTGTGTTAACCTCAACTTTTTTTTTATCAATATTTAAGCCCCAATCCAATATTGGACCAAGTTGCATAATTAATCCAAAGAAACCTAGTACGTAGTCAGATTTAATGTCTTTTACTTCTCCTTCATCGTGTTTGATTTTAACTGAGTTAATTTTATTCTGTCCAGAAATAGAATCTAATTGATATTTGGTATATAAATTTATTTTGCCTTGATCATTTAATTCTTTTACTTTTTGAACACTTGCCTCCATACCACTAAATCCATCTCTACGGTGGATTAAATTTACTTTAGATGTATTAGAAAGTTCTATAGCCCAATCTAAAGCCGAGTCTCCTCCACCAAAAATTGAAATAGTTTTATCTTTAAAAATTGTTTTGTCTTTAACCGCATAAAATAGTGAATTTCCCTCAAATTTTTCACATTCTTTAACTGGGAATTTTCTTGGTTCAAAGGATCCAACGCCTCCTGCGATAACAATACTTGCAACATCAAATTCTTTATTGCCATTAGTTTTTACATGCCAACGATCATTAACTTTTTTAAGTTCTTCCACTCTTTGGTTTAAATGAAAATTGATGTTGAACGGTTTGATTTGTTTTAAAAGATTATTGGTTAATTCTTCACCAGTGCACTCAGGAATTGCTGGAATATCATAAATAGGTTTATCAGGATAAAGCTCAATACACTGTCCCCCCGCTTTATCTAAGTTGTCTACAATCTCACAAGTTAGTCCAATTATTCCAAGTTGGTGTGCACAAAATAAACCCGTTGGACCTGCTCCAATAATTAATACATCTGTTTTGTTCATTTATCCTTGCTTTGATGGAATGTTAACCACTAATCCATCTAGTGTATCTGAAACAATAAGCTGACAACTTAATCGACTATTTTTTTTTGGTTCAAATGCCATATCTAACATGTCTT
Source organism: Pelagibacteraceae bacterium AG-430-E20 (assembly GCA_003209915.1). Lineage (GTDB taxonomy): Bacteria > Pseudomonadota > Alphaproteobacteria > Pelagibacterales > Pelagibacteraceae > Pelagibacter. Next base: position 248,326 of record QCOF01000001.1, read on the forward strand.
CTTCCCCATCTTCTTTCACTGGAAGTTTATCCAACCACTCTTCATCGACATATACATGGCAAGTTGCACATGACATTCCTCCTCCACAATCAGCATCAATACCTGGAATATCATTTTGGATCGCACCTTCCATCACCGTTAATCCATTTTGGACATCAATAATATGAGTTTTGTTATCTTGAGTTCTGTAAGTAATTTTAGGCATAATTTATATATAGGTTCTTATCTAGATTGAGCAAGTAAGTAAAATTGACCAAGGCCTATTTGAGATAATTTTAGACAAAAAAAAGGGCAGATATAAAAGTATACCTGCCCTTAATTTAAATTATTAAGTAAAACTACTTAGCTCTTTTTCCACTAACGCTAGTTGCAGCAGCCCAGATTACTAGACCAAATGCAATTTTGTTAATAAAGTCTGCTAAGTTGTAAACAACGTTAAGTGAGTCAGCATCTACTCCACCTGTTAGGTAACCAAATATGTAACCTAATGGGTAAATAGCCCAACCTACTGTAACAATCATTCTCATTGCACCAAATGCAGTTACAAGAGCCTTGCTTCCACTTTTTGCTGCAGCTTTTCCAGCTTCACCTGAGAATACTTCATAAAGAATGTATATCCAACCTGCCATTCCGACTATAAAGCCAAGAGTAGCGTTGATGTATCCAGCTTCACCTAAGTATCCACCGATTAACATTACTAATGAACCAAGTAACAATCTCCAGAACATTCCAGAGTTTGCTTTACCGATAGCTGCAAGAATTAAATAAAATTCTACCATCTGTAATGGAACAGTAATTAACCAGTCAATATATCTGTAAACAGTTGGTGAGTCTCCAGTAGCAACCCATACTTCTCTCATGTACATGTAGTGTATGAATGCAATACCAGTTACTAGCCCAGCAACAATAACTGAAGTTCTCCAGCCTGCTGCCACGTTACCAACTTCTAAGAAAAAGAAAGCAGTCGCTGCTAACATTCCCATAGAGATGATCCAAAATGAAATTCCTACGAAATCATCCTGATTCAACATGGTTGCTTCTGCTGCAATAGCTATACCTGAAAATCCAATCAGAGCCATCGCTGCTAAAGCAAACAATTTTAGTTTTTTCATAAAAAACTCCCTCTCTTTAGTTAGTTTTTATTATTTAGTTTATATAAACTAGACTTAAGTTTCCCTAAATCAAAGTTCACGTTAAATAGCAAATAAAATTGGTTTAATGAAGAGCAAATTGTCACTAATTAACATTGATTTTACTTAATTTTTAAAATTAAATACAATTTATAAGTTAAAAACCAAAATAATTACTTAAATCGAATCAAATAAATATGTCAGATAAATTCAACAAAATTTACGATCTTTCAATAAAAAATCCTGAAAAATTTTGGCAAGAAGCAGCTGAAGACATCTTTTGGTTTAAAAAACCGACAAAAATTTTAAATAAATCTAATCCTCCCTTCTTTAAATGGTTCGAGGATGGAGTAACCAACACGTGTTACAACGCCTTAGACATTCATATCGATCAAGGTAGAGGAAAAAACACTGCCCTTATATATGATAGCCCCATTACAAGTAACAAAAGTAAATTTACCTACGAGGAACTTAGATCTAAAGTTGCAAAATTTGCTGGAGCATTAAAAAATCAGGGAGTAAATAAAGGTGATAGAGTAATTATTTACATGCCAATGATCCCTGAGGCTGTGATTGCAATGCTTGGGTGTGCAAGAATTGGTGCAATACACTCTGTAGTCTTTGGTGGATTTGCATCTACTGAACTTGCAAGCAGAATTGATGATAGTAAAGCAAAACTATTGGTAACTGCTTCATGTGGTTTTGAACCTGGAAGGACAGTTGAATATAAACCTTTGGTTGATGAAGCGATCAAAATAGCAAATCATAAAATAGAGAAGATGATTTTATTTCAAAGATCAGGTCACGAGGTAAAATTAAATAATCCTTTTGAAGTTAGCTGGGATGAAGTTGTATCTAATGCAGAACCAGCTGATTGTGTTGAAATGAACTCTAATGAGTTTGCATATATTTTGTATACCTCAGGCACAACTGGAACTCCAAAAGGAATAGTAAGAGATGTTGGCGGTCATATTGTTGCTTTGAAGTGGACCATGAAAAATATTTATAATATTGATACCAATGATATCTGGTGGTCAGCGAGTGATATTGGATGGATTGTTGGACACTCATATATTGTTTACGCACCTCTATTTAAAGGCTGCACGACAGTTTTATTTGAAGGTAAGCCAGTTGGAACTCCTGATGCTGGAGCATTTTGGAAAATTATTTCAGACTATAAAGTTAAATCTTTGTTTACTGCGCCAACTGCATTTAGAGCAATTAAGAAAGAAGACCCTAATGGTGAGTTTTTTTCAAAGTATGATCTAAGTAGTTTTGAAAGTTTATTTTTAGCAGGAGAAAGAGCTGATCCAGACACGATAAAATGGGCTGAAAATTTACTTAAAGTTCCAGTGATTGACCATTGGTGGCAAACTGAAACGAGTTGGGCAATTAGTTCAAATTGTACTGGAATTGAGATGATGGAAACTAAATACGGCTCAGCTTGTAAAGCAGTTCCAGGATATGACGTAAAAATTATCAAACCAGATCAATCTTTAGCAAAACCAAATGAAATGGGGGATATTGTAGTGAAACTCCCTTTGCCTCCTGGGACGTTCCCTACCCTATGGAATGCGGACAAAAGATATAAAGAAAATTACATGTCCAATTATGAAGGTTACTATCAAACTTACGATGCAGGACACATTGATGATGATGGTTACATTTGGATTATGTCTAGAACAGATGACATTATAAATGTTGCGGGTCACAGATTATCTACTGGAGCAATAGAAGAAGTTTTATCTGAGCATCAATCAGTTGCTGAGTGTGCTGTGTTAGGGATTGCTGATAAATTAAAAGGTCAATTACCAATTGGCTTAGTCGTTCTTAAATCTGGAGTGGATAAGGATAATGAAACAATTTCTAAAGAATGTATTCAAATGGTTAGAGCTAAAATTGGTCCTGTTGCTGCATTTAAAGTAGCAATTGTTATTAAGAGACTTCCTAAAACAAGATCAGGGAAAATTTTAAGGGGGACAATTAGAAAAATTGCTGACAATGTTGAATACAAAGTTCCTCCAACAATCGATGATCCAGCAATATTAAGTGAAATTAAAGAAGATTTAATCAGAAATAAAATTCTAGATGGTTAAGACTTATATCTTTTTAGTTGGCGCAATATTTTGTGAAGTAGCTGGAACTATGCTTTTACCAGTATCTCAAAATTTTACAAAGCTTATCCCAACGGTTGCGCTGTCAGTTTTTTATCTTTGCGCATTTTATCTTCTAACTTTTGTAGTTAATAAGCTCCCAATTGCAATTGTTTACGCTACATGGAGTGGTCTTGGAATTTTTACAATAGCGATATTAGGCTACATCTTTTTCAAACAAACTTTAGCTTGGCAAGCTATAGTTGGGTTATTTTTAATTGTAGTTGGTGTAATTCTTGTAAATAGCTTTACAGTTAAGCTTAACTAAACTTTAAAGGAGTTCCTTCAGGATCTCCTAATATTTTACCATCTTGCATTTTAATATTCCCAGCAATAATTGTGTGAGTAGGTGTACCTTTAAATTTGTAACCATTAAACGGTGACCATGCACATTTACTCTCAATATTTTCGTTTTTAATTTCTATCGTTTTATTCATGTCAATTATTGTAAAATCAGCATCGTATCCCTCTTTAATAAATCCTTTGTTTTGGATACCAAAAATTTTAACAGGATTCTCACAAACAAGATTAATTAATTGAGTTAATGATAATTTTCCTTCGTTCACATGATTTAGCATCACCGGCATAAGAGTTTGTACACCAGGCATTCCAGATGGAGAATTGGGATACTCTTTGTCTTTATTTACTTTCAAATGAGGAGCGTGATCAGACCCGATTGTGTCATTAAAATTGTGTCTCACTCCATACCATAATCGATCGTAATGAGATTTATCTCTGATAGGTGGATTCATTTGAGCATAAGTTCCTAGTTTGTCGTAACAATCTGGCGCATAAATAGTTAAATGTTGAGGGGTAATCTCAAAGGTAATGTTTCCTTTGTGTTGTGATAAAAAGTCAATTTCCTCTTTTGTCGTTATATGAAGAACATGAGCTTTTTTATTATATTTTTCTGCAATTCTTACGATTCTTCTTGTTGATGAGATTGCACACTGTGCACTTCTCCAAACTGGATGAGTGTGAACATCTCCTTGCTTAATTAGTTTTTTATTTACTTTAAGTATGGCTTCATCTTCGGAGTGAACTGCAACAACTTTTGAAGCATTTTAAAAAACTTTATCGATATCATCCTCCTCAGCAACTAATAAATTTCCAGTTGAAGATCCTGCAAAAAGTTTAATTCCACAGCAACCTTCTAAATCCTTTAAACTTGCTAAATCGTCTGCATTATCAGCTGTTGCACCAAAGTAAAATGCATAATTGCAGTACATTCTGTTTTTAGCGAGATCTAATTTTCTTTGAAACTCTTTTTTATTAGAAGTTGGTGGATTAGTGTTAGGCATTTCAAAGACACTAGTGATCCCTCCTGCAATTGCTGCTCGACTTCCAGAGTGAAGATCTTCAGTATCAGTTGATCCAGGCTCTCTAAAATGGGTTTGAGTATCTATGCATCCTGGTAAAACTGTATGCCCGCTTGCATCAATGGTTTCTTTAGCTTCTTCTGAAATTTGACCAATCTGGTGAATTTTTTTGTCTTTTATAGAAACATCTACTTCCTTTAGCTCTCCATCAATGTAACATTTGCCGTTTCTAATTATAAGATCTAACATTTTAAGAAAATGTAATTATATTAGATCTTATAATTAATCAAATATGAATATCAAAAACGTTTACATTTTAGAAGACAGGGCCATTCTTTATATAAATGGGGATGATGCTATTAGTTTTCTTCAAAATTTAATTAGTAATGACATCAACAAGGTAAGTGAAACCTACAGTTGCTTTGCATCATTACTATCTCCTCAAGGAAAATTTTTGTATGAATTCATTATAGTTAAACATAAGTCAGGTTACTTGATCGATTGCGAAAAATCTCAAGCGGATGAATTATATAAGCAACTTAGTGTTTACAAATTAAGATCAAAAGTTGAAATTTTAAATCTTAGTAATGAGTTTGTGGTTGCTGCTTTTAGTTATGAAAAGTTTTTGGCCTTTAGTGAAGCACAAGATGTTCCTGGGTTTACTTTAAAGTTTAGAGAAGATCCAATACTTTTAGATCCTCGTAACAAGAAATTAGGTGCAAGATTAATTATCAATTTAGAGAAGCTCTATTTATCTTTAAAGAAATTAGAATTACATGATGCGGATATAAATGAATATTATTCGCTGAGTCATAAACTTGGAATAGTTCCAAAAAACCTAAATCAATTACAAAATAAAGCTTTTGGAATTGAATGTAATTATGATGAACTTAATGGAATTGATTTTAAAAAGGGTTGTTATGTTGGACAGGAAAATACAGCAAGGATAAAACTTAAAAATAAACTTAGAAAAAGATTATTGCCGATAAATATTATAGATGGGAAATTGCATGAGGGTGAAGGTGTTTTCAATAAAGAAAATGAGATTGGAAAAGTACTGATAAATAATGAATATCCTTTTGCCCTAATTAAATTTCTAGATAAAAATTTTAACGAAAACGCTGAATTCAAAACAAAAGAAGCATCGATCAAAATAAAAAAACCTGAGTGGATAGTTAAATAACGAATTAATTGGTGCGGTCGGAGAGACTCGAACTCTCATGGACTAGGTCCACACGGCCCTCAACCGTGCCTGTCTACCAATTTCAGCACGACCGCAATATGTCTCATAATAAATGAATGACAACTATCTTTCAAATTGGTAAAAAACTGCATGGAATTTACACAAGAAGTAAAGCAAGCAACAGATCCAATTTACCAAAAAATTTCTAAGGTTATGCCTGAAATTGAGTGGTCAATCCATGCACCGTATATTCATAAAATTAATAAATTAAAAAAAGAGAAGAATGCAGTTATTCTCGCTCATAATTATCAAACTCCCGAAATATATCATGGGGTTGCAGATTTTTCTGCAGACTCTTTAGCTTTAGCAATTGAAGCCTCTAAAACTTCAGCAGATATAATTTTGATGGCTGGGGTTCATTTCATGGCTGAAACTGCAAAATTAATGAGTCCTGAAAAAAAAGTAATTTTACCTGACATGGATGCAGGTTGTTCCTTATCCTCATCAATAACTGGTAAGGATGTGAGATTATTAAAAGAAAAATACCCAGGGGTTCCTGTTGTTTCATATGTTAACACATCTGCAGAAGTTAAAGCAGAAACTGATGTTTGTTGTACATCTGCTAATGCTGTTAAAATTGTAAAATCACTTGGAGTTAAAAAAGTAATATTTTTACCTGACGACTACCTTGCAAAATATGTCGCCTCACAAACAGATGTGGAAATTATTTCGTGGAAAGGAATTTGCATTGTTCATGATCAATTTAACGAGCAAGAAATACATGATATTCGAAAAAATAACCCTGGAATAAAAATAATTGCACACCCTGAGTGTCCTCCTGATGTTATTAAAGCAAGTGACTTTGCAGGTTCTACTTCTGGAATGATTAATTATGTCAAAGATAATCAGCCTAAGAAAGTTATGATGGTTACTGAATGCTCTATGAGTGATAACATTGAAGTTGAAAATCCCAATGTTGAATTTATCAAGCCATGTAACATGTGTCCTCATATGAAAAAAATTACTCTTCCAAAAATTTTAGATTGTTTAGAAAATGAAACAGGTGAAATTATTATGGACAAAGAGACTATCGAGAAAGCAAGAATTTCAGTAGAGAAAATGGCAGCTATCGGCAGATAATAAGTGTCAAAAATTAAACTTAGCAAAGAATTTATTCGCAATACCGTCAAACTAGCATTAAATGAAGATCTTTATCCTTCTGGGGATATAACTTCAGGTTTAATTAAAAATGATAAAATTGTAACCGTTAAACTTTTATCAAATCAAAATGCAATTATTGGTGGATTGTTATTTGCTAAACAAGCTTTTACACTAATTGATAGTAAAATTAAATTCATAATCAAAAAGAAAGATGGCTCAAAGATTAAAAAAGGTTCTTTAGTTGCTTTAATAAAGGGGAATGCAAAAAATATATTAATAGCTGAAAGAGTTGCATTAAATTTTTTATCTCACATTTCTGGTATAGCTACAAAGACCAATGCATTTGTAAAGCTAGCTGGAAATAAAACTAAAATTTGTTGTACAAGAAAAACTATTCCTAATTTA
>QCOF01000002.1 GCA_003209915.1 Pelagibacteraceae bacterium AG-430-E20
CAAGGGATACGGTGTTGATCAAGCAATCAAAAATGTTCCTCAAAAATTAAAAAATGATGCGGGTCTTAATTATGACCGTTTAAAATGGCGAAGAAAAAAAGGTCGAGTAGACTCTTCAACAGAAATTTTACTTAAGATTAGAAATGATAAAGATTATTTAGTAATGCCAGAGAAATGGTGGAAAGAGAGAGAAATAATATCACGCGCTTTAATTTATAAAAAAAAATATGAAATTGCCTATAAAATATCAAGTAATCACGGTATGAGTGAAGGGCCAGATTTTGCAGCTGCAGAATGGATGAGTGGCTGGATAGCTTTGAGTTTTTTAAATGATCCTTTAACCGCTAAAAATCATTTTAAGAATTTTTATGATAACGTGAACTATCCAATTAGTACTTCCAGAGGAGCTTATTGGCTTGCTAGCGCTTATGAAAAACTTGGAGACAAAGAACAATCCAATAAATGGTATTTAGAAGCATCAAAATATTTAACTACTTATTATGGTCAATTAGCATTTTTAAAGATCAATCCAAATGGAAAATTTGAGCTTAATAAAGATATGGAAGTTGATAAAAAATATAGACTTATTTTTTTCAATAAAGAACTGGTTAAAATTACTTATCTTTTAGATGAGCTGAAAAAAGATAAATATACTAAATTTATTCTAAGACACCTGGCGAATGACAATGTTTCTAAAGGGAGTGAGGTATTGGCAGCCGAACTTGCAACAAATATAAATAGATATGACTTTGCTATACAAGTTTCTAAAATTGCATCATATCAAAAAAGATTTCATAATAAATTTAACTACCCAATTATAAGTACACCAAAAAATATTAACGGTAGAAAAATCCCAGATAGTGCTTTAATTTTATCTATTATTAGACAAGAAAGTGAGTTTGATTTAGAAGCTAACAGTCATGCTGGTGCAAAAGGTTTAATGCAACTAATGCCCTACACCGCCAAATTGGTTTCCAAACAAGCCAAACTTCCTTATTCAAAATCAAGATTAACTACAGATCCTGAATACAACATTAATTTAGGTTCTCATTATATTGCAGGACTTATTTTGCAGTATGATGGTGCATACCCTTTTGCTGTTGCTGCTTACAATGCAGGACCAAACCGAGTTAAGTATTGGAAAAAAATTAATAAAAATCCACAAAAGAAACAAATTAATTATGTTGACTGGGTTGAGTTAATAAAATTTAGGGAAACACGTAACTATGTTCAGCGTGTCATGGAAAATTATAATGTCTACAGGTACATATTAGAACAAAGACCAATTCCAATGAGAGATTTCTTTAAAGACCGTCCCCTTTTTTAATGGCGGAAGAGGAGGGATTCGAACCCTCGGTACAAGTTTCCTCGCACGGTCATTTAGCAAACGACTGGTTTCAGCCTCTCACCCACTCTTCCGTATGACATTGTGTAATAAGTGATTGTATTGAAAATTCAATGTTTATAAAGTAATTATTCAATATTATGAGAAATAAGTACTCTATATTTTCTTTGTTCAAAAATGCTTTATCATATCATGAAAATTGGCAGCGAGCTTGGAAAGATCCAACACCCAAAAAAGAATATGATGCTGTAATCATCGGTGGTGGTGGTCACGGTTTAGCGACTGCGTACTATTTAGCAAAAAAACATAATATGCAAAATATTGCTGTAGTAGAAAAAGGTTGGATTGGTGGCGGAAACACTGGTCGTAATACAACAATTATTAGATCAAATTATTTATGGGATGCTAGCGCTGGATTATATGATCATGCACTAAAAATCTGGGAAGGTTTATCTCAAGAACTAAACTACAATGTTATGTTTAGTCAAAGAGGTGTAATGAATCTTGCTCATAATTTACAAGATGTGAGAGATTTAAAAAGAAGAACTCACGCTAATAGATTAAATGGTATAGATGCAGTTTATTTAAATACTCAAGAGGTAAAGAAGTTTTGTCCAATTATCAATACCTCGCAAGATATAAGATATCCAGTTTTAGGGGGTACCTTACAAAAAAGAGCAGGTACAGCAAGACATGATGCTGTTGCATGGGGTTATGCAAGAGGTGCGGACGAAATGGGAGTAGATATTATTCAAAATTGTGAAGTTAAAGGAATTAAAAGAAATGGTGATGTAGTTGAAGGTATAGAGACAACAAAAGGATTTATTAAAACAAAAAAAATTGGTGTAGTAGCAGCAGGACACTCAAGTGTAATTGCTAATATGGCAGGAGTAAGATTACCTCTTGAGAGCAAGCCATTACAAGCGCTAGTTTCTGAACCTGTAAAGCCAATTATCGATACTGTTGTTATGTCAAATGCTGTTCATGCTTATGTTAGTCAATCAGATAAAGGTGAGCTTGTTATTGGTGCTGGAACAGATGATTATATCTCTTATTCCCAAAAAGGTAGCCATCAAATTGTAGAAGGAACGTTAAATGCAATTTTAGAATTATATCCAATTTTTAGTCGTATGAGAATGCTTAGACAATGGGGTGGTATCGTTGATATATGTCCAGATGCAAGTCCTATTCTTAGCAAAACGTCTATTAAAGGATTATACTTTAATTGTGGTTGGGGCACAGGGGGATTTAAAGCAACACCTGGTTCTGGAGATTTATTTGCTCATACTATTGCTAACGACGAACCTCATAAACTAAATGCTGCATTTAATTTAAATAGATTTGTAAGTGGTGACCTTGTAGATGAACATGGTGCTGCTGCAGTTGCTCATTAATGTTTTTAATTAATTGTCCATACTGTGGAGAAAGAGATCAGCAAGAATTTAAAGCTGGTGGAGAAGCACACATCGAAAGACCAAAACAACCAACAGAACTAAGTGATGATCAATGGGCAGAATACTTATTTATGAGAAAAAATATTAAAGGTGTACAGTTTGAAAGGTGGAACCATGCCCATGGTTGTCGAAAATGGTTTAATATGGCAAGAGATACATCTAATGATGAAATAAAAGCAATTTATAAAATGGGTGAAAAACCACCTCCACAATAATAATATGACCAAAAATCTACGGGTAAAATCAAGTGAGTTTATAGATGAGACTAGTAGAATTTCATTTAAGTTTGATGGAAAAACATACTATGGTTTTAAAGGTGATACCTTAGCCTCTGCTTTACTTGCAAATAATGTTCATTTAATTGGTAGAAGTTTTAAATATCATCGACCACGAGGAATTATGACATCAGGTTCAGAGGAACCGAATGCAATTGTTCAAATAAATCCTAATTCAAATATTACTGAACCAAACGCAAGAGCAACAGAAATAGAAATTTACGAGGGTTTGGAAGCATCTAGTCAAAATTGTTGGCCAAGTGTTAATTTTGATATTGGTGGAATAAATAACTTTCTAGCTCCCTTCTTGCCTGCTGGCTTTTATTATAAAACATTTATGTGGCCTAAAAGTTTTTGGGAGAAATATGAATTCTTCATTAGACATTCTGCTGGATTAGGTAAATCACCAACTACAAAAGATCCCGATATATATGACCATAGAAATATTCATTGTGATGTATTGGTAGTAGGAGCTGGCATATCTGGAATATTAGCAGCAAAGAATGCAGCTAAAAATAATTATAAAACATTACTTTTAGATGAAAAAAATGAACTTGGTGGATCAACAATTTTTGAAACAAATGAAAATAAAAAAATTAACAATACTTTTTCATCTGACTGGTTGAAGAAAGAAATTAGTGAACTAAAAAATATTAAAAATCTTGAAATTAAAACTAGAACTTGCGTTGCTGCATATCATCAATATAATTATCTTCTTGCAAGAGAAAACTTAACTGATCATTTAGAAAAAAAAGATAAAAAAAATAAAATTAGACAAAGACTTCTTAAAATTAGAGCTAAAAAAGTTATCTTAGCAACTGGTGCACTAGAAAGACCATTGGTATTTAACAATAATGATAGACCTGGAATTATGCTTTCCTCAGCTGTGAAGAAATATAGTGATTTTTATGGTGTTGCTTGTGGAGTAAAAAATATTTTTTTCACAAACAATGATACCGCTTATGAAAGTGCTCTATCTTTGCACAACAAAGGAATTAAAGTTGATGCTATTATTGATATCAGGGAAAATTCTGATGCAAAAATAATTAAAAAAATTAATGATGCAGGTATAAAAATATACTGGTCCCATACAATAGTTGATACTAGTGGGTACAAAAGATTGAGTGATGTATCAATAATGAAACTTTCAAATGATGGTATGTCAGTTACTGGTAGTAAAACTTCTATTTCCTGTGATTGCTTAGGTATTGCGGGTGGTTGGACGCCTGCAGTGCATCTATACACACAATCTGGTAACAAACTAACTTTTGATGAAGATCGAAATGTTTTTGTCCCTAAGGCTGATAACTCAGCACAAATATGTGTTGGGTCTTGCGGTGGTGATTTTGAGCTAGATGAAATAATTAAAAATTTAAGTAATAAATTAAAAAATTTTCTAAATATAAGTCAAACTGATTTTGAAGATATTAGTTTAGAAAATGATAAAGAGACTTCAAAACGAAATATATGGCTTTTACCGTCTGATAAGCCTACTGGAAAAACTAAACCGTTTGTTGATTATCAAAACGATGCAACAGCAAAAGACATAAAATTAGCATTAAGAGAGGGTTTTAGATCAATCGAGCACGTTAAAAGATATACAACAACTGGAATGGGTACTGACCAAGGTAAACTTGGCAACATGCATGCTTTAGGAATAATTGCCGATACAGCTGGTGTAAAAATGGGTGAACTAGGTACAACAACTTTTAGACCCCCCTACACTCCTTTGACATTCGGAACTATTGTGGGAAGAAATGTAGGAGAATTTTTTGATACATTTAGAAGAACCCCTATGAATGATTGGCATATAAAAAATAAAGCAGAATTTGAAAATGTAGGTCAATGGAAAAGGGCTTGGTATTATCCAATCAATGATGAAACTATGCATCAGGCTGTGCAAAGAGAGAGTAAAGCAGCAAGGAAAAGTGCTGGAATATTAGATGCCTCTACCTTAGGTAAAATTGATATCCAAGGAAGTGATGCATCTGAATTCTTAAATAGAGTTTATACAAACGCATGGTCAAAACTTGCTATTGGTAAATGTAGATATGGATTGATGCTTAATGAGGATGGAATGGTTTTTGATGATGGTGTTACCACAAGATTAGGTGAAAATCATTATATTATGACAACTACAACAGGTGGCGCTGCAAATGTTTTGAGTAAACTTGAAGATTATCTTCAAACCGAATGGCCAGAGTTAGATGTATATTTAACATCTGTTACAGATCATTTTGCAACAGCTAGTTTATGTGGACCAAATAGTAAAAAAATATTAAATAAAATTATTCCAGAGTTAGATTTATCAGATGAAAATTTTCCGCACATGTCATTTAAAGAAGTTACTATAGATAAAATTAAATGTAGAATAATGAGAATAAGTTTTACAGGTGAACAAAGCTACGAAATTAATGCTCCAGCAAGTTTTGGTGAAGCTATATGGGAAAAATGTATAGAGGCTGGAAAAGAATTTGATATCACTCCCTATGGAACAGAAACAATGCATTTATTAAGAGCGGAAAAAGGTTTTATCATTGTGGGTCAAGATACTGATGGAACCATGACCCCTATTGATCTTCAAATGGATTGGATTGTAAGCAAGAAAAAATACGACTTCATAGGAAAAAGATCACTTTATAGATCAGATACAATGAAAGAAAATAGAAAACAATTAGTGGGTTTGTTGACTGAGGATCCAAAAATTGTTTTAGAGGAGGGTGCGCAAATAGTTTCTGAACTAAATCAAAAACCAGTTGAAATGCTTGGCCATGTAACATCAAGTTATTTCAGTCCAAATCTTAATAAATCAATTGCACTAGCAGTTGTTAGAGATGGAAAAAATATGAGAGGTAAAAAACTTTTTATTCCAATGGAAAATAAAAATATTAGTGTCACAGTTTCGAGTACAATTTTTTTTGATGAAGAAAATAAGAGGATAAATGCTTAATTATAAAACAGCTACAAATGGAGAAATTAATTACAACGGTGTAGTTGTAAAAGAAATTTCACCTACAATGAAATTGAATTTAAGAGGTAAAAAAAGAGAATTTTTAACAAATATAGGAAAAAATCTAAACCTACTTCTTCCAACAGAAGCTAATACCTCAACAATAAGTGATAAATTAACAGCAATTTGGCTTGGCCCCGATGAATGGATGATAATAACTAACGATTTAGTAAAAAAAGACACAAACGAATATCAGTTAAATGATTTGCTTTTTAATGATATTTCAAAAAAAAACTTAGGAGCCGTAATTGATGTTACTGATCAATTTGTTCAATTAGAAATTAAAGGAAAAAATATTTACGAAATATTTTCAGCTGGAAGTCCATTTAATTTTAATGAATTTAAAGATAAAAAAGGATCATCAGGACAAACCATTTTGAACCACATAGATGTTATAGTTCTCAATAAGGGAGATGAAATTGTAAATTTATTTGTAAGAAGATCTTTTGCTAAACATCTTTGGTCCTGGATTAAAGACTGTGCCTTAAGATTATAAATTTAATTTTTTTTTCTAAAATTCCAAGGCATTTCAAATTTACCCTGCCAGATTCCCAATTTTTCATTCTTTGCACTAATTTCATCAGAAACATATTTTTTAGAATATTTTCTATAAGCAACTGCATGACCATTGGCAACCAGCCAAGAGTTTAGATTTTGATTTCTTTTATAACATTCTCCAATAAGCCTACTATATCTATCAACATCCTTTATCTTACATTTTATAATCTGATTATTTATTTTTTTAGTTAGTTTATTAGTAGAAACTTGTCCACATAAGTAGTTCTTGGTGAAAGAAAAAATACCAATTGTTAGGTAGGGCTTCTCACATGTTTGTTTTTTTTCTGGAGCATCTATCCCATATAACCTTATTTTTTTAGAGTTTATTTTAATTGTGTCTCCATCAATAATTTTTGCAAATCCACTGATCTCTTTTATTTCTTCTGATTTTACGTCTTCGTATGTAAATATAAAAATGATAAAACAAATTATAATCATTATAAAAACTTTTTTTTTAGTAAAAAACATCTTAAAATTTAAATAAACTATGTGCTCGCTAATTTATTTTTTATATAATATTTAACATAAAAAAATAAAATAATTGATATAGACCATTGAAAAATAGCCCAGATATAAAAAAAAGTTTTAAAATCTGCATTAATATATCTAGCAATATAAAATGATAAAATAGGCACTATTACATTTCTTATAATGTTGTTTAACATTGCTTTTTCAGATTTTTTTAAAGCCATAAATAAACCATTTGACAAAAAGAAAATTGGATAAGCTGGTAAAATAAAAGCAGATATTTTTAAATACATCGAGCCATATGCAATCACGTCAGAATTAGATGAAAAGAATTTAGGTATAATATCGGCAGTTAAATATACAATCGCTCCTGAAAATAACATTAAGTACAAACCATACCTTACAGATGTAAAATAAGATTGTTCAACACGTTTATATTGTTTTGCGCCAACATTTTGAGCAATTATAGAAATAATTGCTGTATTTATTCCTAGAATGGGAAGTAGTACAACTTGTTCAATTCTTGTAGCTGATCCATAACCTGCTACTGCATATTCACTCGAAAAACCAACATAAGTAAAAATAATAGCTGCTGCAATGGAGTATCCTAAAATAGCAACTGTTATTGGCATAGATTGAAAAAAAATATTTTTCAAGAAAAAATATTTTACTTTAAAATAGTCAAAAGTTATTTTCTTTATTCTTTCATTAATTAATATTTTTCTAAGTACAATCAGAAAAGAAACAAATTGAGCAATTAGAGTTGCTACTCCAATTCCTGTAATTCCTAATGCTGGAATAAATAAAAATCCAAATATAAATACAGGATTTAAAATAATATTTAGAAAAAAAGAAAAAATAAGTGCATTTCGATAAGTAATAGTATCACCTACTGCGTGTAAAAATGAATTTAATGCTACAACTAATATAAATAAAATTGTACCTAAAAAAATTACATTAATATATTTAAGACCAAGACTGGTGACTTCATCTGAAGAATTCATTAATAAAAATACTTTTTCTCCAAAAGTAAAACCAAGCAATGAGACAATAAACGAAATTACAACAGCATAAACAATTACGTTTCCAAAATAACTTAAAACATTTTTTTCATTTTTTTCTCCAATACTGCTTCCTATTAAAGATGTGCCAGCCACAGTTACACCTATTGAAGTGGCAATTATAATAAAATAAATTGGAAAAGATTTACTTAAAGCTGATAGTGCTTCTGGAGATATTTTACCAGCATAAAATGTATCAACTATTGTATATAAAGTTTGAAAAAGTGTTCCTATACTAGCTGGTATAGCAAGCTTTCTTACTAAAACTGAAACTTCGTCTTTTAATAAATTCATCTATTTAATAAAGGCTTTATTAATATTCTTTTTGGAAGATATGTCTTTTTCCAACTTTTTTAGCAAGGTTAATTTGCTTTTGTCTCATTCTGAATCTTGTTTTCTGTTGATCTGTTAACTTATCGTGACAATTTGGACATGAAACGCCTTCTTCATATTTTTTTGAATTTTTAGTCTGTGGAGAAATTGGTTTTCTGCAACCACTACAAATTGAATAAGAGCCAGATTTTAGACCATGTTTTAAACTAACCCTGTTATCAAAAACAAAACATTCACCTTTCCATAAACTTCTTTTTTGATTTGTCTTTTTTAAATAATTTAAAATACCACCTTTTAACTGATACACATTACTAAAACCTTTTTTTTCTAAATAAACCGAAGCTTTTTCACAACGAATTCCACCAGTACAAAACATTGCTATAGGTTGATTTTTTTTTAGATTTTTTAAATATTTTGGAAAATCCCTAAAATTATTAATATTTGGATTCGTAGAACCTTTAAAAGTACCAACATCATATTCAAATGGTTTTCTAGCATCAATAACAAGTGTTTCTTTATCCCTTATTAATTTATTCCATTTATTTGGTTCGACATGACTGTCTTTTTTTTTGATCATATGACTAAGTTTTAAGTTCATAGGAACAACTTCAGTCTTAATTTTTACTTTGGGTTTATGAAACGGTTGAAACAAACTTTTTGATTTATTAAAACTATTGAAATCTTTAAATTTTAAAACTTTTTTTAACCTATCAATAGTAGTTTTAATATCTGGTCCTTTACCAGAAATAGTAGCATTTACACCTTCTTTTGAAATTATTACTGTTCCTCGAATATTATTTTTTATTAAAATTTCATTTATCAATCTCTTATTTTTTTTTAAATATTGAATATTTAAAAACCTATAGAAACCAAATACTTCGTACATTACAATTTCCTACATATAGTCATTCCATCCCCTAGAGGAATTATGGTTTTCTCTACTCTTTTATCTTTAGAGACAAATTCGTTAAAGTTTTTAATGGTCTTAGTAATTTTGTCATGTTCGTTTTTCTTTGCCACTTCTCCATACCAAAGTACATTATCAATTATAATTAAACCTCTTGTTTCAATCAAACTCAATGATCTTTCGTAATATTCTTTATAGTTTCCTTTATCAGCATCTATGAATATGAGTTCAAATTTTTCTTTAATTTCGTCTAAACTCTCTAGAGCTGGTTTAATTAAAGTTGTAATTTTATGATCTTGTTTTGCTTTTTTAAAAAAATTAATAGCAACTTTATTTGTTTCCTCATTTTTATCTAATGCAATTATTTTACCATCATCGGGTAATGCTAGTGACATAGATAAAGTACTTAAACCTGTAAATGTTCCAATTTCTAATACTTTTTTTATATTAGAAACTTTAATAATTAGATGAAGTAACTGAGTTTGCGATATTGATATCTGCATTCTTTTTATGTCACCTAGTGATGTATTATACTCAATTATTTCTTTTTGGACTGGGTGAAGATTATGTCCATGTTCTAAAATATAATCTTGCAGCAGTTGTGTAATATTAAGGTCTGAACCCATAAACTTTAAAGTTTCTTCTTTAAAATCTCATTTACTAATTGAGGGTTGGCTTTTCCAGCTGATACTTTCATTACTTGTCCAACAAAAAAACCAAATAATTTTACTTTACCTGATTTGTATTCAGTGGCTTTTTCTCGGTTATCATCAATAACTTTATCAATTAGTGCTTCTAGAGCTTTGGGATCACTTTCTTGTTTTAAGCCCTTTTCTTCAACTATTTTTTTTGGGTCTTTATCCCCCTCCATCATGTGTTCAAAAACAGTTTTAGCTATTTTCCCAGAAATAGTTCCATCTTTAATTAAATTTATTAATTTTGATAAGTTACCTGCACTTATCGGGCTTTCAGTGATTTCTAGATTATTTTGATTTAAAGCAGCAAACAACTCACCAATTATCCAGTTAGTAGCAAGTTTCACATCTGATTTTTTAATTACATTTTCAAAATAATTAGAAGTTTCATAATCTGAAACTAAAATGGTTGCTTCATAAGGAGATAGTTTAAATTTTTCAATAAATCTTTTTTTCTTTTCATCAGGTAACTCTGGAATTTCTAATTTTAACTTTTCTATAAAATCATCTGAAACTTCTAGAGGCAAAAGATCTGGATCAGGAAAATATCTATAGTCGTGTGCATCTTCTTTTGAACGCATTGATCTTGTCTCATTTTTTTTGGTATCAAATAGTCTCGTCTCTTGATCAATAGATTGACCATCTTCAATAAGATCTACTTGTCTATTAGCTTCGTATTCAATAGCCATTTGCATAAATTTTATTGAGTTTACATTTTTAATTTCACATCTAGTTCCAAATTCTTTAGATCCTTTTTTTCTAACAGAAACATTCACATCAGCTCTTAATGAACCCTCTTGCATATTCCCGTCACACGTTCCAAGGTATCTCATTATTGATCTTAATTTTTTTACATAAGCATTTACTTCATCTGGTGATCTTAAATCTGGTTTACTAACAATTTCCATTAAGGCAACACCTGATCTATTCAGATCAACAAATGTATTTTTTGGATCTAAATCATGTATGCTTTTACCAGCGTCTTGTTCTAAGTGTAATCTTTCAATACCAACCTCTTTTTGACCATCTGGCATATCTAAAATAACCTTCCCCTCACCTATAATTGGATCTTTAAATTGAGATATTTGATATCCTTGAGGTAGATCTGCATAAAAATAATTTTTTCTATCAAAAACAGATCGTTTATTTATTTTGGCTTTTAGCCCTATACCAGTTTTTATAGCCTGCTTTACACAAAATTCATTTATAACTGGCAGCATACCTGGCAAAGCAGCATCTACTAAACTTACCTGAGTATTGGGTTCTGCACCAAATTTAGTTGATGATGTTGAAAATAGCTTTGATTCTGAAGTAACTTGAGCATGAACCTCTAAGCCTATTACAACTTCATATTGATTATCTTTTCTATTGATTAGATACTCTGATTTATCCTTACTCATTTTATCCACCAATCAATAATTTTATTTTTAAAATTAATTTTTTCTTCCATTGCATATGCGATGTTTAATAAATTTTGTTCATCAAATGCTTTTCCAATTATTTGTAGTCCTAAAGGATAACCCTTTGCATCATGACCAGCGGGTATCGAAATTCCAGGCAAACCTGCTAAATTTACCGGAACTGTAAAAATATCATTTAAATACATCGAAACAGGATCATTTGTCTTTTCGCCAATTTTAAATGCTGAACTTGGAGTTGATGGAGTTAATATAGCATCAACTTTTTTATAAGCTTCGTCAAAATCATTTTTAATAAGCTTTCTAACTTTTTGAGCCTTAAGATAATATGCATCATAATATCCTGAGGATAAAACATAAGTCCCAATCATTATTCTTCTTTGAACTTCTGCACCAAAACCTTCAGATCTAGTTTTCTCATACATATCTATCAAATTTTCTCCATCAGCTCTAAATCCATATTTTACACCATCATATCGCGCAAGATTAGATGAAGCTTCTGCGGGAGCTACAATATAATAAGTGGGTAAAGCATAATTAGTGTGAGGTAGTGAAATATCTATAATTTCTGCTCCACAATCTTTTACATAATCAATACCTTTCTTCCAAAGATCTTCTACTTCTTTGGGCATCCCATCAACTCTATACTCTTTAGGTATTCCTATTTTTTTTCCTTTGATATTATTAGTTAATTCCTTGACGTAATTGTTTCGCTTAAAATCTATGGAGGTAGAATCTTTTTCGTCATAAGAACTAATAACCTCGTGTAATAAAGCACAATCTCTTACGTTTTGAGCCATTGGTCCTGCTTGATCTAAAGATGATGCAAATGCTACAATTCCGTATCTTGAACAACTCCCATAAGTTGGTTTTAAACCAACGATGCCTGTGAAGGATGCAGGTTGTCTAATTGAACCACCAGTATCTGTTCCTATTGTAATTGGTGTTAATTGTGCTGCAACAGCTGAAGATGAGCCACCTGAGGATCCACCAGGAACTAAATTTTTGTCAATAGGGTTCTGGACACAACCAAAAAAACTTGTTTCATTAGAAGATCCCATAGCAAACTCGTCACAATTTAATTTTCCAAGAAGAATAGCTCCCTCATTCCAAATATTTTGAGTAACTGTGGACTCATAAGTTGGAGTGAAATTATTTAAAATTTTACTCCCTGCAGTAGTTTTAACATTTTTTGTACAAAATAGATCTTTAACAGCCATTGGTATACCGGGTAATTTTAAATCTAGATTGGGGTTTTCATCGAACTTTTTAGCTTTATCAATTGCAGCTGAAAAGTCTTCAGTTATATACGCATTTAACTCTTTGGATTTTTCAGACCTTTCTACAAATGCTTTTGTAACTTCAGTAGATGAAAGTTTTTTATCTTTAATATTTTTAATTAATTCTGAAAGTGATTGTTTTGTAATATCAGACATTATTCAATCACCTTTGGCACAACAAAATAATCCTCATTTTCCTGAGGAGAGTTTTTAATTATTTGCTCTCTTAAATTTTTACTTTTTACCTCATCACCTCTTAACTTTAATGTTGTTTCTGCAACTGAAGTTAAAGGTTGAACATTATCTGTCTTTAATTCATTAAGTTTTTCAATAAATTCAAAAATTGAATTTAAATCTCCTGCCAGTTTCTCTGCTTTTTTTTTATCAACAGAAATTCTTGATAATTTTGATATGTGCTTTATTGTTTTAAGATCGATACTCATATGATAATTAAATATGTCGCAAACTATCACTTAAGTCTAAATTATACAATATGATCACTATAGAAGAGTTTAAAAAAAAACAGTCAGAAACATGTAGATTAATTGGTCTAGATCTTGGCTCTAAAAGAATTGGAGTTTCAATCTGTGATGAAAAACAATCTATAGCTACACCATTAAAAACATTAAATAAAACTAGTGCAGATAATTTAATCAATGAATTAAAAATCATTATTGAGGAAAATAGTATTAAGGGAATTATAATAGGATATCCTATTAATATGGATGGAACTTTAGGCAGATCTGCCCAGTCTGTTCATGATGTCTCTAACAATATTGATAAGAAATTAGATATTGATGTTTGTTTATGGGATGAAAGACTCTCAACTGTAGGTGCGTTCAATTTATCTAGTCAATTGGATATAAATGTAACTAAAAGAGAAAAAAATATAGATCAGAATGCTGCTGCATTTATACTTCAAGGAGCAATAGATTTTTTAAATAATTAATGCTTGCCAACTAACTCTATTATAGTTATAGAGTAAATTTTAATGGCATCTAAAACCAATAAAGCTATTAAAATCTCTCAAAAACATTTGTTAGGTATTCAAGATTTGTCAGTTAGTGACATAAATATTATTCTTGATGAAGCTCAGACCTTTATAAAAGTAAATCGAAGTAAGAATAAAAAAATTGACGTTTTAAGAGGCAAAACTCAAATAAACCTCTTTTTTGAGCCGTCAACCAGAACTCAAAGCTCATTTGAATTAGCAGGAAAAAGATTAGGAGCTGATGTGATGTCAATGAACATGGGTAATTCAGCAATTAAAAAAGGTGAAACACTAATTGACACTGCTATGACTTTAAATGCAATGCATCCAGATATCATAGTAATTAGACATCAAGACTCAGGAGCTTGCAATCTTCTTTCACAAAAAGTTAATTGTGTAGTATTAAATGCTGGAGATGGGCGCAGAGAACATCCTACCCAAGCGTTACTAGATGCGTTAACAATAATTAACCGAAAAGATAAAATCCAAGGGTTAAAAATTGCAATATGTGGAGATATTTTGCATTCACGTGTAGCTAGATCAAATATTTACTTGTTAACTATGCTTGGAGCTGAAGTAAATATAGTTGCTCCTACAAATTTGATGCCAAAAGAAATAGAAAAATTTGGTGTTAATACTTTTACTGATATGAAAAAAGGACTGAAAGATTGTGACATTGTAATGATGTTAAGATTGCAAAATGAGAGAATGACCAGTTCTTTCTTATCATCTAATAGAGAATATTATGAATACTATGGTTTAACACCAGACAAATTAGATAATGCAAAATCTGACGCTCTTATTATGCATCCAGGTCCAATGAACAGAGGTATCGAAATTGATACCAGGTTAGCTGACGATATTAACAAGAGTGTTATTAAGGAACAGGTAGAACTTGGTGTTGCTGTAAGAATGGCGTGTTTAAAAATATTTTGTGAATAAATGAAAAAACAATACTTTATAAATGCAAATATTATAGATCCTCATAATTCATTAAACGAAAATGGTGGATTAATAATTGATGAAGATGGAAATATCGAAGCAATAGGTAAAAAAGTAAATAACAATAATCTTCCATCACGAGAAAAACCAATTGATTTAAAAGGGAAATATATCTTCCCTGGTCTTGTGGATATGAGAGTATTTGTAGGTGAACCAGGTTACGAATATAAAGAAAATTTTAGAACTTTAAGTAATGCTGCTTTATCTGGTGGCGTAACTTCTGTTGTTACTATGCCAAATACAGATCCAATTATAGATAATGTTTCTATTGTTGATTTTTTAAAAAGAAGAGGAAGAGATAAATCAAAGATAAATATTTTTCCTTGCGCATCTTTAACTCATAATATCGAAGGAACTAACATGACCGAATTTGGTCTTTTGGCCAAAAAAGGAATAATTGCATTTACTGATGGCGTCAAAACTATTCAAAATACAAGACTAATGTCCAGAATAATGAATTCAGCAAAAGACTTGGGTTGTTTAATTATGCAACACGCTGAAGATTTACATTTATCAGAAAACGGTATGATTAATTCTGGAATAATTGCCTCAAAGCTAGGGCTGTCTGGAATACCAGATATTGCTGAAAGAATTATAATTGAAAGAGATTTGACATTGCTTGAAAAGGTTAAATGTAGATATCACATCTCACAACTTTCCTCTTCGAAGTCTGTTGATATTATAAAACAAAGAAAAGAAGATATAAAATTTACATCAGGAGTTTCAATAAATAACTTATCTCTGAATGAAAATGACATTGGAGATTTTAGAACTTTTTTAAAATTATCCCCTCCTCTCAGAAAAGAAGAAGATAGAGAAGCATTGGTCCAAGGATTAAAAGATGGTGTGATTGATGTAATCGTTTCAGACCATAAACCTGAAGATGAAGAGTCTAAAAGATTAACATTTTCCCAAGCTGCAACCGGAGCATCAGGAATTGAAACACTATTATCATTAAGCTTAGAATTATTTCATAATGGATCAATTAAACTTGATACTATAATTCAAGCATTGACATCAAATCCTGCAAAAATATTAAATATAAATAAAGGAAACTTATCTATTGGAAATCAAGCTGATTTTTGTATTGTAGATATAGACAAACCTTGGGTTGTTAAA
Source organism: Pelagibacteraceae bacterium AG-430-E20 (assembly GCA_003209915.1). GTDB lineage: Bacteria > Pseudomonadota > Alphaproteobacteria > Pelagibacterales > Pelagibacteraceae > Pelagibacter. The sequence goes on from QCOF01000002.1 coordinate 15,917, forward strand.
AAAGAAAATTTAATCTCTAAATCAAAAAATACATCTATAGAGGATAAAAAATTGCAAGGAAAAGTAACCAATACGTTTGTAAAAGGTCAGGAATTATTTAAAGTATAAAAATGGAATTTTTAACTATAGGTATAATCTCATACCTAATGGGTTCTATACCTTTTGGATTTATACTAACAAAAATTTTTTTAAAAAAAGATATAAGAGAAATTGGGTCTGGTAATATAGGTGCAACAAATGCATTAAGAACAGGTAATAAATTAATTGGTTATTCAACCCTTTTGTTAGATGTTATTAAAGCTATACTTCCTGTGCTATATGTAAAAATCAATTATCCAGAATTAATTTATATTGCATCTCTTTGCGCTTTTTTAGGTCATGTTTTTCCAGTTTGGTTAAAGTTTAAAGGTGGTAAGGGTGTCGCCACATATCTGGGTATATTGTTTACTATAAATATTTTTTTAGGTTTTATTTTTTGTGTGTCTTGGTTACTAATTTTTTTAATATCTAAATACTCTTCCTTGTCATCACTTATTGGTTCTCTAACGATACCAGTATATATTTTCTTTAATGATCAAATGATTAATGCACTTTTTTTTGGAATTATGTTTGTATTGATATTTTATACTCACAGAGAAAATATTAAACGTCTGAAAAATAAAGAAGAAAGTAAAACAAAAATTTATTAAATTGACTATCAACTACTTTTAAGTAGTTTGTTAAATTATGAATCTAGTCATAGTTGAAAGTCCTGCAAAAGCCAAAACAATTAATAAATACTTAGGAGATAATTATACCGTTTTAGCTAGTTACGGTCATATTAGAGATTTACCATCAAAAAATGGTTCGGTTGATCCGGATCAAAATTTTAAAATGGAATGGGAAGTTGATAACTTTTCAAAAAAATATCTTAAAGATATTACTGATGCCGCAAAAGAATCATCTAAAATTATTTTAGCAACAGATCCCGATCGTGAAGGAGAAGCCATTGCATGGCATGTAAAGGAATATTTGAATGAGAAAAAACTACTCAAAGATAAAGAGGTTGAAAGAGTTGTGTTCAACGAAATTACTAAAAAGGCTGTTACTTTTGGAATTGAAAATCCAAGGCAAATCGAGCCCTTGCTAGTTGATGCCTACATGGCAAGAAGAGCACTTGATTACCTTGTTGGTTTTAATATTTCACCAATATTGTGGACTAAACTTCCTGGGTCAAAGTCAGCAGGTAGAGTGCAATCTGTTGCTTTAAAATTAATAACAGAAAGAGAGCATGAAATTGAGTTATTTAATCCAGAAGAGTTTTGGACTTTAAGTTTAAAATTTCAAGATGAGAAAAAAAATTCAATTACCGCAAGCATCTATCAATTAGATGGCGAAAAAATTGAAAAATTTACCTTTAGAAAAAAAGAAGATATTGAAAAGGCAATCTCTGGATTAAAGAATAAAAAATATAATATTACTGATATTTCATCAAAAATTGTTAATAGAAATCCATCTGGTCCATTTACAACTTCTACACTACAACAAGTTGCTTCAAGTAGATTGGGATTTGGTGCTTCTAGAACCATGCAAATTGCACAAAAACTTTATCAAGGAATTGAAATTGATGGTGATACAGTTGGTTTAATAACCTACATGAGAACTGATGGTACAAATTTATCGGCTGATGCTATTAGTGATTTAAGAAATTTTATTAAAAAAAGTTATGGTAATGAGTACATACCTGAAAAAGCTAATAATTATTCAGGAAAAAAAGCCAAAAATGCTCAAGAAGCACATGAAGCGATAAGGCCGACAGATATTAATAGATCCCCTGAAACTGTTAAAAAATATTTAAGTACTGACCAAAATAAATTGTATAATTTGATATGGAGCAGAGCACTATCCTCTCAAATGGTATCTGCTAAGTTTGATAGAAATACAATAACTATTGAAACTGAGGATAAAAATACCGTTTGTAAAACAAGTGGCTCAGTTTTAAAATTTGATGGTTTTTTAAAAGTTTATAAAAATCCTAACTCAGAAGATGATGATGAAATACTTCCAGAAGTAAAAAAAGGACCCATTAATATAGAGTCATTTTTAGATGAACAGCATTTTACGCAACCACCTCCAAGATATTCAGAAGCGAGCTTGGTAAAGAAATTAGAGGAACTTGGAATTGGAAGACCCTCTACCTATGCAAGTATTATATCTACAATTTCTAACCGTGGATACGCTGAGATAACTAATAAAAGATTTTTTCCAACCGATCGTGGAAAATTAATTTCTGCCTTTTTAGAAAAATTATTTTCTAAATATGTTGATTATAATTTTACTGCAGGATTAGAAGATCAATTAGATGAAATTACAACTGGAAAAGAAAGTTGGATAAAAGTTTTAGAATTATTTTGGAAAGATTTTAATAATAATGTATCAGAAGTAAAAGAGAAAAGAACTAGAGAAGTTTTGGATTTACTAAATGAAAGTTTGGGTGCGTTAATTTTTGACAAAGATGACAGTGGTAATGTTGTCAGAAAGTGCCAATTGTGCGATACAGGTTCGTTAAGTTTAAAAAATAGTTTTAGGGGTGGCGCATTTATTGGTTGCTCTAATTATCCAGAATGTAAATTTACTAGACCTTTGTCAAAAGCTAAGGCTGCTGCACAGGCTCAATTAGCTGAACCCAAATTTTTAGGTAAACATGATAATGGAAACGATATCTTTCTTAAAAATGGAAGATTTGGACCTTATTTACAATATGAAAAAGTTTTAGAAAGCATTGAAAAAGAAAATAAGAAAAAAAAGAAAAAAACAAAAAAAGCTAAAAAAGATGTAAATGAATTGTTAAAAAATGTCTCCATTCCAAAAGGAATTGGATTAGACAGTATTGATATTGATAAAGCGAGATTTTTGTGTTCACTGCCAAAATCTTTAGGCATTAATCCCGACAATCAAAAAGAGATTTCTCTAAACACAGGAAGATTTGGCCCTTATTTAAAGTGTGAAAATAAGTCCGCTAGACTAGAAAATGTTGAGGAGATTTTTTCAATAGGCTTGAACAGAGCAATAACATTAATAGCTGATGCTAAACCAGGAAGAATGTCATCCTCTATTATAAAAGATCTTGGCGAACATCCTGAAGACAAAAAGCCTGTAAGAATCATGAAAGGGCAATACGGTCCTTATATAAAATACAAATCCCTTAATGCAACGATTCCTGAGGAAAAAGACCCTACAGAGCTAAATATGGAAGAGGCTCTTATCCTAATTGAGAAAAGACGTGAATACGATAAAAATAAGAAGACTAAAAAAAAGAAAAAAAAATGAAAATAATAAAAATTTTAATTTTATCAATAATCCTATTTTATACAAATCAGTCGATTGTCTTAGCCCAGGATTGCAGTAAATTAGGCAAATTAAGTAAAGAGTATGCTGAATGTAACGCAAAATTATTAAAAAAAAATGCAGAAGTTTTAAAAAATAAAGCATCTGATAAAATCGAACAAGGAAAGAAAAAATTTAATAAATCAAAATTAAAAGAGAAACTTATAAAATTCAAAAATAGTAAAAATCATAAAGAATTTATGGATAAAATAAAAGAATGACAATTGATAAAAAAATTGAAGAATTAAATATAGTATTACCTACAGCGAAGGCTCCAGTGGGTTCCTATGTGGCTACAAAAATAGTTGGAAAACTATTATTTATATCAGGACAAATATCTATTAGTGAGAACGGAGAATTAATTAAAGGCAAAATTGGTAAAGAGCTTACAACTGAGGATGGTTATAACGCTGCAAAAAGATGTGGTTTGAGTATTATTTCACAAGTAAAGAATGCATGTAATGGTGATTTATCCAAAATAAAATCATGTATAAAATTAACTGGATTTGTTAATTCTACTGAAGATTTCATAGAACAACCTAAAGTAATAAATGGTGCTTCAGATATTATAGCATCAATATTTGGTGACGCAGGTATGCATACTAGAGCAGCTGTTAGTACTAACAGTCTACCATTAGGAGTATCTGTTGAAGTAGATGCTATATTTGAATTAAATTGATTTATCTACCAACACCATAATAATCAATATTCAATTTTTTCATTCTTGAAGGTGAATACATATTACGCATATCGAATATTTTAAATTTCTGTTTTTTTACTAATTTTTTGAAGTTTAATAATTTAAAATCGTTCCACTCAGTGTGTAAAATAATCATATCTGCATTTAGACAAGCAAAAGAAATTGTATTGCAGTAATTAACATTCTTTAAATTTTTAAAATCAGCTTTAACTCCTGATGGATCATAATATTTGATTTTACTATTTTTTTTATTTAGATATTTAATCATTGGTATACTTGATGCTTCACGCATATCATCTGTATTTGGTTTAAATGTTACACCTAAAAAAGTTATAATTTTATTTTTTAAATTACCACCAAGAATTTTTACAACTCTATTAATTAGTAAAGTTTTTCGATTATCATTTGAATTAACTACACTTTTAATTATGGTTAAATCAGTTTTAAATTGATTTCCAGTATCAATCAATGCACGAGTATCCTTTGGAAAACAAGATCCACCATAGGCTGGACCTGCTCTCAAAAACCTATCACCTATTCTTTCATCTGAACCCATACCTTGAGATACATCTTTGATATCAACACCTGTTTTTTCACACAAATTAGCTATTTCATTAATAAATGAAATCTTTGTTGCTAGAAAAGCATTAGAAGCGTATTTTATAAGCTCTGCACCTCTTCTTGAAGTATTAAAGTATCTACTTTTTTTTTTAATAATTGGTAAATAAAGAGATTTTAATATTCTGTTAGCTTTATTACTGTCTGTTCCAATAATAACTCTGTCAGGATAAATGAAATCTCTTATTGCTTCTCCCTCTCTTAAAAATTCAGGATTTGATACAACATCAACTAATTTCTTTTTCTTTAAATTAGTTAAAATCTTCTCAATTTTATCTCCTGTTGATACAGGTACTGTGGATTTGGTAATTATTATTTTATATTTTTTTTTAATTATTTTTTTTAAATCTTTGGCTACACTATAAACATATTTCAAATCAGCTGAATTAGCATTTTTTTTAGTGGGTGTCCCAACACAGATAAAAATTATATCTGAATTTATCACCGCTTTTTTTAAATCTGACGTAAAAATTAATCGCTTTTGTTTATAATTTCTTTTTAAAATCTCTTCAAGACCTGGTTCAAAAATAGGGATAATACCTTTATTTAATAAATCAATTTTTTTCTGGTCTTTATCTACACAATAAACTGTATTTCCTATATCAGAAAAACATACTCCACTGACAAGACCAACGTAACCAGTACCTATCATGCAAAGTTTCATAGTTTACTTATTTCAATATTAGACTTTATAAATCCATTCATTGTACCGCAATCCAAATATTTACCTGTAAAATTATGAGCAATAAATCTTTCATTTTCATTAATTAAAGATTGTATTGCATCTGTTATATGAATTTCACCACCTTTACCAGGTTTCTGGTTTGATAATTTATTAAAAATTTTCTTTGGTAAAATATATCTACCAATAACCGCTTTATTTGACGGCGCATTTTTTATAGATGGTTTTTCTACCACTTCTTTGACAATAAAATTATTTTTAGATACTTTTTTACTTAAATTATAAATACCCCACCTGGATACTGTTTTTTTTTCAACGTTCATGCTCGCCATGACAGATGAATTGTGTTTCATGTGAGCAGCAATCATAGATTTTGAACAATTATGTTTCATAATCAAATCATCAGGTAACAACATTAAAAAATATTTATCTTTAATAAATTTTTTAGTTTTCAGAACAGCGTCACCTGTTCCCTTAGGTTTATTTTGATAAACAAACTTTATCATTTTTTTGTATTTAAGAATTTTTTTGTACTCCTCAATAACTTTTGAATCTTTTTTTTTTTTGATAATATTTTTATAGAATTTATCGCTATAAAAATATTTTTTAATCATCATTTTCTTTTTAGAAATAATAAAAATTATTTCTTTTATGCCAGCATCAATACATTCTTCTAATATATATTCGATACCAGGTTTACCATTTATTGGTAATAACTCTTTTGCAAAAACACTTGTCAAAGGTAATAATCTGGTCCCTAGACCAGCTAATGGAATTATAGCTTGTTTAATCATTTAAATGTTTTACTTATTTAATACTTTTACACAAATGAAAATTTTATTAAATAAGACATCATTGACAAAATCATTAGAGCCTTTTAACGACATTGGGTTTGTTCCTACTATGGGCTCTATACATAAAGGTCATTTGTCACTTATTAATAAATCGAATCAAGTTTGCAACAAAACAATTGTTAGTATTTTTGTAAATCCAAAACAGTTCAATAACAAAAAAGATTTTAAAACTTACCCTAAAAATATGAAGAAAGACTTGCAATTATTGAATAAAACAAAACAAGTTGACTTTATCTATATTCCAAAATTTAAAGATATCTTTAACAACAATAAGAAACCTAAAATTAAAATTAATAAAAAAGATAAGATTCTATGTGCTAAATTTAGAAAGGGTCATTTTGAAGGTGTTTTAGATGTAATGGAGAGGTTAACAAATATAGTAAAACCAAATAAAATTTTTATGGGTGAAAAGGATTTTCAGCAATTATTTTTAGTTAAAAAATTTTTAAAAAATAAATATGGTACAGAAATTATAGGATGCAAAACTATCCGTGAAAAAAATAAAGTTGCTTTATCCTCGAGAAATTATTTACTATCTGAAGAAAATCTTGCTTTAGCAAGTGTAATAATAAGAAAATTAATTAATTTGAAAAAAAATATTAAATTAAAAAAAAATAAAAATAGATACTTAAAAACGGTGAAAAATGAACTTGAGAAAAAATTTAATATTAATATTGAGTACCTAGAATTAAGGAATATATACAATCTAAAATTATCGAGTGTTATAAATAAATCTAGGTTATTTGTAGCGTATTATTTAAATGGTGTAAGATTAATAGATAATTTATAAAAAATAAGCCCCCACTCCTAGAAAAGATACAAAACCAATTACGTCTGTTATTGTGGTAACAAATACACTTGATGCTATTGCTGGATCAATATTCATTTTTTTTAGAGTGAAAGGAACTAATATTCCAAACAAACCTGCAATAATCATTGTCAATACCATCGAAATAGCAATAATTAATGAGAGAAGATTATCTTGAAACCATATTTGAACAATCAAAGCACTTATTACTGCAAAAATAACTCCATTTAAAATACCAATAGAAAATTCTTTAAAAACATTTGATGAGAAATTGTTTTTAGTTAGGTCATTAGTTGCAATAGTTCTTACAGTGACAGCTAATGTTTGCATTCCAGCATTTCCACCCATGGATGCTACTATAGGCATTAAAAAAGCTAGAACCACCATTTGTTCTATTGTTGCACCAAATAAACTAATGCACCAAGTTGCTAGGAATGCAGTAAATAAATTAAGAAGTAACCAATTAAATCTTCTCTTGGTTTTTGTTATTACCCCATCAGTGATTTCCTCATCACCAACCCCCGCTAAACGTAAAGCATCTTCTTCAGCTTCTTCTTTTAATACTGTTAGAACATCATCATTCATGATCATACCAACAAGCTTGTTGTTTTTATCAACAACTGCTGCTGAATTTAAATTGTAATTTTCAAATAAATTAGCAACCTCCTCCCTATCCATATCAACTGGTACTAATAATTGAGACTCTGACATTACGGTTGCCATTTTGGTATTTCTTGGTGATGTTAATACCTTAGAAGACGGAACAGTACCAACTGGATTAAAGTCTTCATTAACTATAAATATTTCTAAAAATTCCTCAGGAAGATCCTTGTTTTCTCTCAAATAATCAATTGTTTGTCCGACAGACCAGTTACTAGGTATAGCAGTAAATTCTCTTTGCATTAATCTAGCAGCCGTATCTTCTGGATAACTCAAACTCTCCAGTAAAGCAAAACGATCTTTGGGTGGTAAAGAGCTAAGAATATTATTTTTATTCTCTTCAGGAACATTTTCTAAAATAGATATTGCATCATCAGAATCTAAATTTTTAATAATACTTACAATTGAGTCAGAAGATAAATTAGTAATAATTTCTGTTTGTATAGACTCGTTTAACTCAACAAATACTTCTGGATCTATATTAAAGTTATTTAGTTTAATTAAATTTTCTCTATCATTTTGACTTAGGTGTTCAATTATATCTGCCGCATCAGCTGGGTGCATTTCGCTGAAAGAATTAGTAATAAATTGAGCGTCATTGTTAGCTATTTTTGAGGTAACAACTCTGATGTACTCTTTATTAAATTCAAAATTTACTTTTTTATCTTTAGTTTTTTTTGTTAAAGACATAGATCTACCTATAATTTAGATTTGCACTATTAATACATAATAAAGATAATACAATTTATAAATGAATATAGAGATCAAAAAGTCAGTAAAACCGGTAAATTATATTGATGCCATAAATATTATGGAAGAAAGATTGGAACAAATATTTAGCAATAAAGAGAATGAATTGATTTGGACCTTAGAGCATGAGGAAATTTACACTGCTGGAACCAGTTACAACGAAAAAGATATTATTGACAAATCGATCAAAATTATTGAAACAAACAGAGGTGGAAAAATCACTTGTCATGGTCCTGGGCAATTAATTTTATACTTTGTTTTAGACTTAAGAAACAAAAAAGATATTAGAAAATTTATTAATTCTATTGAAAAAACAATTATAGAAACTTTAAAAACTTTCGGTATAGAAACCTTTTCCGATAAAGATAACATTGGGATCTGGTATAATGAAAATGGTAAAGTAAAAAAAGTTGCTGCAATTGGAGTAAGAGTGAAAAAATGGATTGCTTATCACGGCTTTGCTATAAATATAAACAATAATCTAGATCAATATAAAAAAATTATCCCTTGTGGGATAAAAGATAAAGGAATTACTAATTTAGTTAAAATTAAAAAAAAAGATTACTCAAAATTAGGAGATTTATTAATAGAAAAATTTATTTTAAACCTAAGAAACTAAGTCTCTTAGTTTTCAATAAATTCTTAAAATAATCAGGTAATAAAGCTGTATAAGTGTGTTTAACATTATTAATGATAAATTTTATTTGATATGAGTGAAGCATTAAATTTTTATTCAGTCCTCTCGTAGAATTTGATAATTTATATTTAATATCTCCAAAAATTGGCTGACCTAATGCATACAATTGTTTTCTTAATTGATGCTTACGACCGGTTATTGGCTTTAGTTCGACTAAACTTGCCTCTGAATTTTTATCGAGTACTTTGTATAGCGTTTTAGCCTTCTCGATGATTTTTTTTTCTCCATCATATCTAATTAAGTCATCATTCCATTCACCCGAATCTTTAACAAGTTCACCATGACAGATCGCTAAATAAGTTTTGTGAACTTTCCTTAGTCTAAATAAAGAAGTTAATAACTGTGCACTTTCTCTATTTTTTGCCATAATAAATACTCCAGATGTATCTTTATCTAAACGGTGAACTGAAAAAGGTTTTGTGCCTTGGAAGATTTCACTTTTAGAAAAAATATCTACAAGGTTTTTTTTTGATTTAGTTCCACCTTGGACTGATATTCCAGAACTTTTATTTAATACTATAAAATTTTCATTATTATCTATTATTTGATCTTCATTTGATTTTATCACTTCTTTAGATGGCTTAAATTTAATTTTTTTTTGTACAATAGTCTCATTAAATTCGATATTAAATAAATCAATATTATCTTTTGTGCTAATTTTTTGTGAACTTTTAATTTTTTTTTTATTTAATTTGATTTTACCCGAGCGTAAATATTTTTCTATTAATCCTTGAGGTATCTTTCCAAATTTAAACCTGATCCACCGGTCAATACGCATATCATTACACGTTGAATCAACGATGTAAGACTTTTTCATGACTTTAAATTTATGCTGATGCTTTTTTTTCTAAAGTTTTAGGTGCTTCTTTAGTTGTGTCTTTTTTTGGTTTATCTACTCTTTTTGCTTCTACATCTCTATCAACAAATTCAATTATTGCCATTGGTGCATTATCACCATATCTAAATCCAGCCTTAATAATTCTAGTATATCCACCTTTTCTATTCTCGTATCTTTTAGAAAGTGTTTTTTTAACTTTATTAGCAGACTTAATATCTTGAAGTTGCGTAACTAACATTTTAGTTGTTTGTAAAGTTTCCTTCTTCCCTAAAGTAATAATTTTATCTGCTTGAGGTTTTAAAAATTTAGCTTTTGGCAATGTGGTTTTAATTTGCTCATATTTTATTAAAGAGTTAAGCATATTCTTTAATAAAGCTTTTCTATGTTCAGAAGTTCTATTTAACTTCTTATTAGCCATCCCGTGTCTCATTAGATGGCTTCCTCTAATTTTTTAGACATTTCTGCAATATTGTCTGGTGGCCAGTTAGGTATTTCCATACCTAAATATAATGACATGCCAGTTAGAACTTCTTTAATTTCATTTAAGGATTTTCTTCCAAAATTAGGAGTCCTTAGCATCTCACCCTCGGATTTTTGAACCAAATCTCCAATGTAGATAATATTATCATTTTTTAAACAATTCATAGATCTAACAGACAGTTCTAGCTCATCTACTTTTCTTAACAAATTTTTATTGAACTCAGGTTCTGTTGAAACTTCTTTTACTGGAGCTTCAACTGGTTCATCAAAGTTGATAAACATTTTTAGTTGATCTTGAAAAATTCTTGCTGAATAGGCAACAGCATCTTCAGCTGATATAGATCCGTTAGTTTCAACTTCCATAATTAGTTTGTCGTAATCCAGGGCTTTTCCTTCTCTAGCGGTGCTTACAGAAAATGAAACCTTTTTTACTGGACTGTAAAGAGAGTCGATAGCAATTAATCCTAACGGTGGCTCCTCTGGCTTGTTAAGATCAGCTGGCACATAACCTTTTCCAGTACTAACATTCATTTCCATATGAAAAGAAGTCTTTTCGTCTAGATTACAAATTACTAATTCTGGATTTAATATTTCAACATCAGCAACAGGTGCAATATCAGAAGCTTTGATTTCACCTGGCCCTTTAGCATCTAAAATTAATTTTTTTGTACCCTCTGAATTACATTTTAACGCCAAAGATTTAACGTTTAAAACAATATCTGTTACATCTTCTCTAACACCTTTAATTGATGTAAATTCATGCAGAACACCATCTATTTGTATCGATGTAACTGCTGCTCCTCTTATTGAAGAAAGTAAAATTCTTCTAAGTGAATTTCCCAAAGTTAGGCCATAGCCTTTTTCTAATGGTTCAGCAACTATTTTTGCATGAGTTAAGTCATCACTTATTTGCACATCAAGTTTTGATGGCTTAATTAATGACTTCCAATTTTTTATATTAACTTTTTCGACTTCCATTAAACTCTCCTTTTCTTTGGTGGCCTAGTCCCATTATGAGGCATGGGTGTAGTGTCTTTAATAGACAAAATTTTAAATCCTCTTGCTTGTAAAGCTCTCAAAGCAGTTTCTCTTCCTGATCCTGGCCCTTTTACCTCAACAGATAAAGTTTTCATTCCATATTCTAGCGCTTTTGATGCAGCGGAGTCTGCAGCAATCTGTGCAGCATATGGAGTAGATTTTCTTGATCCCTTAAAACCTTTTTGACCAGCTGAAGCCCAAGATATTACATTACCATTTGTATCGGCAATTGAAATTATTGTGTTATTAAAAGTTGATTGCACATATGCAATTCCATTTAGAATATTCTTTTTAACTTTCTTCTTTTTTGAATAAGAACTTTTTGCACTTTTTTTAGAAGATTTCTCTACCTTCTGATCGTTATTTTCAATTTTATCAGATTTTGCCATGACTATTTTTTAGTTGGTGTTAATTTTTTTCCAGCAATTGCTATTGCTTTTCCTTTTCTTGTTCTTGCATTACATCTAGTTCTTTGACCTCTAACTGGTAATTTTTTTCTATGTCTAGTTCCCCTATAACAAGCTAGATCGATGAGTCTTTTTATACTCAGTGAATAATCTCTTCTTAGATCTCCTTCTACTTTAAAATTTTGGTCGATATACTCACGTATTTTTAATATTTCATCGTCAGTAAGATCGTTAACTCTTTTTGCTTTTGGGATTTCAAGTGATGAACAAATCTGATTGGAAAACTTATCTCCGATTCCATAGATATAGGTAAGTCCAATGTGAACAAGTTTATTCTGTGGAATATTTATACCTGCGATACGAGCCATAAGTTTTGAGATAAATTGTGCCTTTTATATAAGAAGATTAATCAAAGTCAACGCCTTAAACATTGATAAAAGTGTCAATTTTATTGGTTATTTGTTCAATTTCATCACTTCCATCAATTTCATGGAAATTAGAATTTTTAGAATAGAAATCTAAAACTGGTTTAGTTGTCTCCATATAAGTGTCATATCTTTTTAAAATTGTATCCAATTCATCATCTGATCTTTTTTCTAGGATTTTTCTTTTCTGTATTCTTTTAATTATTGTCTCTTTATTAACATTGAGAAAAAAAACAAAATCTATCTTCTGGTTTGAGGTATCAAGTAATAAGTCTAGATTTTTTGCCTGATTTATAGATCGTGGATAGCCATCAAATATTAATTTATTTTTTTTTTGGGGATCGAATACTTGTTTTTCTAAAAGTTGATTAACAATATCGTCACTGACAAATCTCCCATCATTCATAACATCAATAATTTTTTTACCAATATCTGAATTATTTTTTATTTCCTCTCTTAAGATATCTCCTGTTGAAATTTGAAAATTATTAAGTTTTTTTACTAAATATTTAGCTTGAGTTCCTTTACCAGCACCCGGAGGTCCAAATAAAATTATATTCACCTATCTACCAAATTTAGTTTTTTTAATTAATTGTTCGTACTGTGAACTCATCAATCTAGTTTGGATTTGTGTCACAGTATCGATGGCAACTACCACAACAATTAAAATTGAAGCACCACCTAAATAAAAAGGAATAGGATAATTTGCAATTAAAAATTCAGGCATTAAACATACCAAAGTTAAATATAAAGCACCAATAGTGGTAAGTTTTGTAGAAATGTTTTCAATATACATAGCGGTGCTTTCACCTGGTCTAATGCCTGGAACAAACCCACCATATTTTCTTAAATTTTCTGCCGTCTCTGTTGGGTTAAATGTTATAGATGTATAAAAAAAAGTGAAAAATATTATTCCAGATGCATAAAGCAACATGTATAAAGGCTGACCCTGAGTAAAGAATGAACTTAAATTTAAAAAAGTCTCATTATCTGAAAAAGAAAAATTTGAAAAAGTTACTGGTAATAATAAAAGTGCAGAAGCAAATATAGCGGGTATTACACCTGCTTGATTTATTTTTAAAGGTAAATGTGATGATTCACCACCGTACATTTTGTTACCCATTTGTCTTTTAGGGTAATTGATAAGAATTTTTCTTAGTGCTCTTTCCATAAATACAACAAACAATATTGTCAAAATCAGTAGAACAAAAATAGCTAAGATCATAAAGGTTGATACAGCACCTGTTCTTCCGAGTTCAAAAGTTGTTACAAGAGCCCTAGGTATTTCTGCAACAATCCCTGCAAAAATTATTAATGATATACCATTACCAATTCCTCTTTGAGTAATTTGTTCACCTAGCCACATTAAAAATATAGTACCAGCTACAATAGTTGTTACAGTTGTAATTTTAAAGAAAGCTCCAGGATTAATGACTAAATCTGCCGAAGATTCTAAACCAACTGATAATCCATAACCTTGCACAGTTGCTAACAAAACAGTTCCATATCTAGTAATTTGTGTAATCTTTGCTCTTCCAGTTTCACCTTGTGCTTTTAGATTTTTAAAATAATCGGATACCCCAGTTAAAAGCTGAACAATAATTGCAGAGGAAATATATGGCATGATACCGAGAGCGAAAATAGCCATTCGGCTAACAGCACCACCTGCAAACACGTTAAACATTCCAAGCAATCCCTTTTGATTACCATCCATCATTATCTTTAATTGTTCTGGATCTATACCTGGAAGAGGAACAAATGTTCCAAATCTATATACGGCAAGAATAAAGATAGTAAATATTACCCTATTTCGTAAATCAGTTGTTGATGATGAACCACTCATATCAATTAACTATTTTTTTAGTTGAATAGATCCACCAATTTTTTCAAGTTTTTCTATTGCGGACTTTGAAGCTAAATCTGCTTCAATATTAATTTTATCCTTAACTTCACCTGTACCTAAAATCTTAAGTTTTTTTGAATTCTTATTTATTAATTTTAACTTTTTTAATAATTCAGAATTAAGCACTTCGTTAGGGTTTATATTTTTCTTATCAATATATGATTGAATTTTTTCTAAGTTTAAAATTGCTACTTGTTCCTTTGAGATTGGATTAAATCCTCTCTTTGGTAATCTTCTATACAATGGCATTTGACCACCTTCAAAACTTTTAATAGCGACACCAGATCTTGATTTTTGGCCTTTAACTCCTCTGCCTGATGTTTTGCCTTTACCAGAGCCAATACCTCTTCCAACTCTAATTTTAGATTTATTTATCTTTTCTCTGTTATTTAAACTTATCATTATCCTCTTTTTTCAACTATTTCTGAAATTTTCTTATTTCTTATTGCAGATATTTGTTTAGGTGAGCTTTGTTTCATTAGAGCTTTCATTGTTGCTCTGATAACGTTGTGCGCATTAGAAGTACCCATTGATTTGGCCACAATATCTTTTACACCTAAAACTTCACAAACTGCTCTAACAGGTCCTCCAGCGATAATACCTGTTCCTTTAGATGCTGCTCTTAAAACAATTCTACCAGAACCATCTTTCGCTTTAACATCATGATGTATAGTTCTGCCTTCCCTAAGGGGAATATGAGTAAGTTTTCTTCTAGCCATTTCATTAGCTTTTTTAATGGCATCTGGAACTTGTTTCGCTTTTGCATGAGCTATTCCAATTTTTCCAGCTTGATTGCCAACTACGACTAGTGCTGAAAAACCAAATCTTCTTCCACCCTTAACAACTTTAGTAATTCTGTTTATGTGAACTAATTTTTCTAGTATATCGTCGTTTTTTTTATCTTTAAAATTTTCCATTTTAAAATTCCATTCCATTTTCTCTTAAAGTTTCAGCAAAAGCTTTAACTCTGCCATGATATTTATACGAACCTCTATCAAAATAGATTTTAGTTATGTTTTTTTCTTGAGCCTTTTTTGCTAATTTTTGTGCCACTAGTTTAGATAGTTCAGTTTTGTTCACTTTTTCACCAGACTTAAGGTCCTTTTCAACTGAAGATGCAGACAATAATGTTACCTTTTTGATATCATCAATTATTTGAGCTGAAATATTTTTTGCTGATCTTGAGATACTCAATCTAAATCTGTCGCTTGCCGCAACCCTTTTAACTTTGTTGCTTACACGAAACCTTTTTCTAATACTTGTGTTTAGTTTCATTATTTTTTCTTTCCTTCTTTTTTAAGAACGTATTGTCCTTTTTCTCTTATTCCCTTACCTTTATAAGGTTCTATTTTTCTTAAGGTTTTAATTTTGGATGCAACAGCACCAACAAGTTGCTTGTCTGAGCCTGTAATTTTTAAAGTTGTTTGTTTTTCAACTGCAATTTTAATCCCTTCGGGGATATCGAAATCAATATCGTGACTATATCCTAATTGTAAATTTAATTGATTACCTTTAACAGCAGCTCTGTATCCTACACCAACTAATTCTAAGATTTTTTCATAACCAGCACTAGAGCCTATAACAGCATTATTAATTAAACTCCTATTCATACCCCAAAGTCTTTTTGAATTTTGATCAACTTTTTTAGGTTTGATTGATATTTCTTTTCCCTCTTTTATATCTAAATTAAACATATCAAGATCAATATTGATTGATTTTTTACCTAATGGGCCCTCAATGTTGATAATATTACCAGCTACTGCAACTTTTACTTTTTCCGGGATTGATATATTTATTTTACCTATTTTAGACATTAAAATACCTTACAGATTATTTCTCCACCAACTTTTTGTTTTCTGGCATCGATATCAGTCATAACACCTTTTGGTGTAGAGATTATAGCAATACCAAGTCCATTATTAATTTTCGGTAGACCGCTTGCACTTGAGAATATTCTTCTTCCAGGCTTTGAGACTCTTTCAAATGCACTAATAACTGGATTTCCAGAATGATATTTTAATTCTAAGGATAAAGTAGGTTTTTTATCTTCAGCATTTATTTTGAAATCTTTTATAAATCCCTCATTTTTTAATATATCAGCAATTTTTGTTTTAAAATTAGAAGAAGGCAATTCTACTTTTTTATGATTTCTAACTTGAGCATTTTTAATTCTTGCAATCATATCTCCTATTGGGTCACTTAAACTCATAATTATCCTTTCTACCAGCTAGATTTAACTAAACCTGGTATCTTTCCTTGTAATCCTAATTGTCTTAATGCAATTCTTGAAATTTTTAATTTTCTATAAACTCCATGCGGTCTTCCTGTTATTTCACATCTATTCATAACTCTTGTTTTTGCTGAGTTTCTTGGTAGCTTTGATAATTTTTGTTGTGCCTTAAATCTTTCTTCAAGTGTAATTTTTTTATCCATAACTATTTTTTTCAAAGCTTCTCTTTTCTTGTAAAGCCTATCAGATAGTTTAATTCTACTTTTATTTTTGTTTACAGCGCTCAATTTAGCCATGTTTAATTATCTCCTTTTTTTATAAATGGAAAATTCATTTTTTCTAATAATGCAAAACTATGTTCTTTATTAATAGCTTTAATTACAATTATGATATCGAGCCCTCTCACCTTATCAGCTCTATCAAAACTAACTTCAGGAAAAATTATATGTTCTTTAATACCAAATGTGTAATTGCCAAATTTGTCAAATCCTTTTGGAGATAGTCCTCTAAAATCTTTAATTCTAGGCAAAGCAATATTAACTAATCTATCTAAAAATTCATACATTTTGTTTTTTCTGAGTGTAACTTTTAAACCAGCATTAGATCCTTTTCTTGTCTTAAAATTAGCAACTGACTTTTTAAACTTTGTTGTAACTGGTTTTTGTCCAGTAATCTTAGCCATATCTTCTTCACAAGATTTTAGAATTTTCGCATCTGAAGCATCTAATCCAAGACCCATATTTAAAACAATTTTTTCAATTTTTGGTGCCATATAAATATTTTTAAATCCAAATTGATCTTTCAATGCTGGCTGAATTTCTTTATTAAATATTTCTTTTAATCTCGGAGTCATTATTTTTTAGCCTCTTTTTTTTTTGCAACTTTTTCATCAATTAATTTTAAGTTAGATAAATGAATAAAACTCTCTTTTGGAAAAATACCACCTTTTTTCTCTTTAGTTGTCTTAACATGTTTTTTAACCATATTAATTTCTTTTACTTTTGCTCTATTATTTGCTCTATCAATTTCTATGACTTCACCCTCTTTTTTTCTATCTTTACCAGTTAAAACTCTAACTTTTAAACCTTTTTTAATCATTTTATAAAACCTCCGGAGCTAATGAGATTATCTTCATTTGACCTCTGCTTCTTAATTCTCTTGTAACAGGCCCAAAAATTCTAGTACCAACTGGTTCACCTTTGTCATCTACTAAAACTGCTGCATTATTATCAAATTTTACTTTTGAACCATCATTTCTATGAATTCCTTTTTTAACTCTAACAACAACTGCCTTATGAACTGTTCCTTTTTTGACTTTACCTTTAGGTATAGCTTCTTTAACAGCAATAACAATTGTATCTCCGATACTTGCATATCTTCTTTTAGATCCACCAAGAACTTTGATACACTCTATTCTTTTTGCACCAGTATTATCAGCTACTTGTAATTCTGTTTGTACACCAATCATTATTTTGTATTCTCCATAACTTGAAATTTTTTATTTTTTGAAAAAGGCTTACTTTCAATTATTGATACTTTATCACCTGTTTTGAATTTATTGTTTTCATCATGGGCATTATAATTTTTTCTTACCCTAATTACTTTTTTAAGAACAGGATGTGAATACTTTCGTTCAACCATTACAGTCACCGTTTTGTTTGGCTTATCACTTATAACTATACCTGTTAGTATTTTTTTAGGCATTTATTTTTCCTTTTAATATAGTTTTTAATCTCGCTATTGTTTTTCTTGTTTCTCCAATTTTAGCTGGATTTGTTATTTGTGAATTCATTTTCTGAAATCTAAAATTAAAAAGATCTTTTTTAAGTTTCTCAATATTCTTCAAAACTTCATCCTTTGATAATTTTTTAATTTCTTGCTTTTTCATTATACAAATCTCTTAATTGTTTTTGTTTTAATTGGTAATTTTGCTGAAGCTTTATATAGAGCCTCTTTTGCTATTTGTTCTGAAACACCATCAACCTCAAATAAAATTCTACCTGGTTTAACTCTACAAGCAAAATACTCTGGAGATCCTTTTCCTTTACCCATTCTGACCTCAATCGGTTTCTTGGAAACGGGTATATTAGGAAAAATCCTTGTCCAAACTCTACCTTGTCTTTTCATATGTCTTGTTAGTGCAACTCTAGCAGCTTCAATTTGTTTTCCAGTTATTCTTTCCGGCTGTAAAGCTTTTAAGGCATAAGCTCCATAATTAATGGTACTTGCTCTTGTAGCGGTACCATGAATTCTACCTTTATGAGCTTTTCTCCACTTAGTTCTAACTGGTTGTAGCATTACTGTTTGCCCTCTTGTGGTATTGCTTTATTCGTTTCTTGGCTAAATTCTCTTGCAAAAACCTCACCTTTGTAAATCCAAACTTTGATTCCAATTATTCCATAAGTAGTTAGCGCTTCTGCTTCAGCGTAGTCAATATCTGCTCTTAATGTGTGTGAAGGAATGCTTCCATCCCTTAACCATTCAGTTCTAGCAATTTCATTTCCACCTAATCTTCCACTGACAGAAACTTTTATACCTTTTGCACCTAATCTAATACACGATTGCATAGCTCTTTTCATTGCTCTCCTATATGAAATTCTTTTCACTAGCTGTTGTGCGATATTCTCTGCAACTAAATAAGCATTGGTCTCAGGTTTTTTTACTTCTTTAATATTTAAATTTACTTCGTTCTTAGTGAATTTTGATAAATTGTTTTTTATTTTATCAATATCACTTCCCTTTTTACCAATCACAAAACCAGGTCTAGAAGTATAGATAGTCACGTAACACTTGTTAGATGTTCGTTCAATCATAACTTTGGACACACCTGAATTGATAACATTTTTTTTTATATATTCACGTATTTTAAAATCTTCAATTAAGTAGTTACCAAAATCTTTTTTCTTAGCGTACCAAACAGAATCCCAACCTCTGTTTACACCTAGTCTAAAACCTACAGGATTAACTTTTTGACCCATGCTTCTCCATTTGTTTTGTTTCTGATAAAATTATTGTAACTGAAGACCAAGGTTTCAAAATTGGGGCTGCTCTCCCTTTTGCACGAGGTCTAAATCTTTTCATAACAATTTTTTTTCCACAATATGCTTCCTTAACAATTAGATTATCAATGTCATACTGAAAGTTATTTTCTGCGTTTGCAACAGCTGAACTGATTGTTTTTCTAATATCTCTTGTAATTCTTTTTTCAGAGAACTGTAAATCTCTGATTGCTACATCAACTTTTTTTCCAACTATACTTTTTAGTATTGGATTAAGTTTTCTAACACTTGATCTAACGCCGTTATTGATAGACTTTACAGTCTTATCGTTATTCTTTTCAATTTTCTTTTTTTTACCCATAATTATTTCTTATCCGCTGTAGCAGGTTTAGCTTTTTTATCTGCAGGTGTATGACCAAAAAATGTTCTTGTTGGCGCAAACTCACCTAGCTTATGTCCAACCATATCTTCTGATATTGTAATTGGTATAAATTTTTTTCCATTATAAATTTGGAAGCTAACTCCAACAAAGTCAGGCAAAATAGTTGATTTTCTTGACCATGTTTTGATAGGAATTTTTTTTGGGTCATCTTTATATTTGTCAACTTTCTTCATTAAACTTTCTTCTACAAAAGGTCCTTTCCAAACTGCTCTAGCCATTATTTAGTATCCTTCCTTTTGTTTCTTCTCTTGACTATGAATTTATCTGTTCTCTTATTATCTCTTGTTTTTAATCCTTTAGCTGATTGACCAGTGGGTGAAACAGGATGTCTTCCACCAGCAGATTTACCTTCACCTCCTCCATGAGGGTGATCCACAGGGTTTTTAACAACACCTCTTGTGTGCGGTCTTCTCCCTAGCCATCTTGATCTACCTGCTTTTCCAATTTTAATATTTTTTTGATCTGGATTACTTAAAATTCCTATTGTTGCTAAAGCTCTTGAATCAATTTTTCTTACTTCACCTGAAGCAAGTTTAATCAGACTGTAATTTCCATCCAATCCACTTATTGTTACAGAAGAACCTGCAGATCTTGCAATTTTTCCACCACCACCAGGCTGAATTTCAACATTATGAATATTGATACCAACTGGAATATCTTGCAATGGCATACAATTACCAATTTTTATCTCTTTTTTTGATCCGCTTTCAATTTTGTCACCTATATTTATTTTTTGAGGTGCAAGAAAATATGAATGAGTTCCATCTTCAAATTTAACCAACATAATATAGCATGATCTATTGGGATCATATTCTACTCTTTCAACTGTAGCTTCCATGTCAAATTTCTTTCTATAAAAATCGACATGTCTATACATTTTCTTATGACCGCCTGCTCTAT
This sequence comes from Pelagibacteraceae bacterium AG-430-E20, assembly GCA_003209915.1. Lineage (GTDB taxonomy): Bacteria > Pseudomonadota > Alphaproteobacteria > Pelagibacterales > Pelagibacteraceae > Pelagibacter. The sequence continues at coordinate 36,714 of QCOF01000002.1, forward strand.
TTATTGAAGTAATGTGACCATTATTATTTCTACCCTTCATGGCATTTTTAGGGGATACAAGAGATTTAAATGGTTTACCTTTCCATAATCCAGTTCTATCAACTAAAATAGTACCTCTAGTAGATTTTGTGTAGGGTTTGAAAGTTTTTAATGCCATTTATTAAATTCCTGTAGTTAGATCAATACTTTGACCTTTTTTTAGTGTAATTATTGCTTTTTTATATCCTGATACTTTTACTTTTTTCCCTCTAGTAATTTTAGTTCTATTCTGTTTATTGATAATATTAATTTTAGTAACATTTACTTTAAAAATCTTTTCAATATTTTTTTTAAGATTTTTCTTATTAGCACCCTCGGGTACTTTAAATGTAATTTTATTCAATTCAGATAAATTTGTTGATTTCTCAGTTACAACTGGTGCAAGGATTTTATCGTATAAATGTATTTTATCCATTTTAAGAATATCTCTTTTCTAGTTCTTTTACTGAACTCTCTGTAAATACAACTTTTTTAAATTTAATAATATCATAGGCGCTAAAATGATTAACATCTGTAACCTTAACATTAGGAATATTTCTTGCAGATTTTTCTATTTTTTCTTTAGAATTTTTATCTAGTATCAATAGTGAGTTTGAAATTTCCAGTTTATTAATTATTGAACTCATTTCTTTTGTTTTTTTAATCTCAGAACTAAAATCATTTAAAATTAATAAGTTTTTGTTATTATTTTTTTCAGTAATTAATGAAGCAACACTCAATTTTTTTTCATTTTTATTTAATTTTCTCTTTTTGTAGGCTAATTCACCTTTAGGTCCGTGTGCTATACCACCTCCTACAAAAATTGGAGCTTTTCTACTTGCGTGTCTAGCTCCACCAGTTCCTTTTTGAGCATAAATTTTAGAAGTTGGGCCTCTAACTTCGTTTTGTTGCTTTGTCTTAGCATGTCTTCCTTTATAATTTGCATTTGTTTTATAAAGTACGCTGCTAACAAGTTTGTTATTCACTTTTGCTGAAAAAATTTTATCCAAGACCTCAATACTGTCTTTTTTTCCATCTATGCTAATTTTATCTAATTTCATTATTTTTTCTTCTTATCAGGTGTTTTCTTTGCTTGTTCAGCTGCAGCTAATTTTTCTGCAATTGTCATTTTACTAATATTTTTAACAGAACCTTTAACTAATACTTCAGTATTTTTTGAACCTGGTATTGATCCTTTTAGGTAAAGTAATTCATTTTCTAAATCTGTTTTAATAATCTCAATATTTTGCATAGTTCTTAATTTGTCACCCATATGACCTGCCATTTTCTTACCTTTGAAAACTTTTCCTGGGTCTTGGCTATGACCTGTTGAACCATGTGCTCTGTGAGAGACAGATACTCCGTGACTTGCTCTTAAGCCACCAAAGTTGTGTCTTTTCATAGCACCTGCAAAACCTTTACCAATAGTTTTTGATCTTGTGTCTACAAATTTAGTATCTTTAAAAATTTCCAAACCAAACTCATTGCCTTCTTTATATGCAGAGGTATCATTTACTCTAAATTCTTTTAATTTTTTCTTCGCTTCAGTGTTTTTTTTAGCAAAAAAACCTTTCATGGATTTTGTTAGCTTCGAGTTTTTAATCTTACCATAACCAAGTTGCACTGCTTTATATCCACGGTTTTCCTCTTCAATAACTTGAATTACTCTGGCTTTCTCTACTTTCAAGACAGTTACGGGAACTATCTGACCAGTTTTGTAAAATTCTCTAGTCATTCCAATTTTTTTACCTATTAAAGCTATTTCACTCATAATTAAATTTTTATTTCCACATCCACACCAGAAGCTAAGTCTAATTTCATTAATGCTTCTACTGTTTGAGGTGTTGGTTCAATAATATCTATCAATCTTTTGTGTGTTCTGGTCTCAAATTGTTCTCTACTTTTTTTATCTATATGAGGAGATCTTAGAACCGTGTATCTCTCTATCCTTGTCGGTAGAGGTATTGGTCCCTTAATTGTTGCACCAGTTCTTTTTACTGTATTTACTATTTCCTCTGTTGATGCATCTAATACTTTGTTGTCGTAGGCTCTAAGTTTAATTCTAATATTCTGTTTTTCCATAATTATCCTGCAATCTTTTTAGTTACTTCGTCTTGAACGTTTTGTGGGACTTTAGAATAATGATCAAAAAACATAGAATATTGAGCTCTGCCTTGTGACATTGATCTTAAATTATTAATGTATCCAAACATATTCGCTAGAGGCACCATGGCTGTAATTACAGTTGCGTTTCCTCTTTGCTCTTGGGTACTAATTTGACCTCTTCTACTGTTTAGATCTCCAATTACATCACCCATATAATCTTCTGGAGTTACTACTTCTACTCTCATCACTGGTTCTAATAGCTTCAAACCACCTTTTGTACATGCTTCTTTAAAGCAAGCTCTACTTGCTAATTCAAACGCTAAAACACTTGAGTCAACATCGTGATGAAGTCCATCTAAAATAGTTACTTTGTAATCTATCATTGGGAAACCGGCTAGAATTCCACCATCTGATATAGTTTCAATTCCTTTTTCTACACCAGGTATAAATTCTTTAGGAATTGCTCCACCTTTGATTTTACTTTCAACTTCTCGTCCTTTGCCAGCCTCTTGTGGCTCAACTAACAATTTAACTTTAGCAAATTGTCCAGCTCCACCACTTTGTTTTTTGTGAGTGTATTCTACTTCAGAAGCTGCTTCAATTGTCTCTCTATAAGCAACTTGTGGTGCACCTACATTCGCTTCAACTTTAAATTCTCTTTTCATTCTATCAACAATAATGTCTAAGTGTAACTCACCCATTCCTTTAATGATCGTTTGACCAGACTCTTCGTCGGAGGTAACTCTAAAGGATGGATCCTCTTTTGCTAATCTACCTAAAGCTTCACCCATTTTTTCTTGGTCAGCTTTTGTTTTTGGCTCTACTGCAATTTCAATAACAGGGTCAGGGAATTCCATAGGCTCAAGTAAAACAGAATTTTCTTCATCACATAAAGTATGACCTGTAATAGTATTTTTTAGTCCGGCTAGAGCAACTATGTCACCTGCATTAGCTTCTTTAATATCTTCTCTAGAATTAGCATGCATCAAAAGCATTCTTCCAACTCTTTCTTCTTTTTCTTTTGATGAATTAAATACAGCTGTTCCAGTTTTAACTGTTCCTGAATAAATTCTTATAAAAGTTAAAGAACCAACAAATGGATCGTTAGCAACTTTAAAAGCTAAAGCTGAAAATGGTACATTGTCATCAAATTTCATTTCCATCTCATCTTCAGTCCCTAATTTTGTTCCTTTAATAGAGCCAATATCAACAGGACTTGGTAAATAATGTACAACTGCGTCAAGTAAAGGCTGCACACCTTTATTTTTAAAAGCTGAACCAGTTAAAACTGGTACAAAACTAAAATTTAAAGTTCCATTTCTTATGCATTTAATTAAATCTTCTTCTTTGATTTCATCTCCATTTAAATAAGCTTCCATAAGCTTTTCATCTTGCTCAACTGCTGTTTCAACTAATTCTGTTCTATATTTTTCACAAATTTCTTTTAGATCTTCTGGGATATCTTTGTATTCCCACTCTGCTCCTAGAGCCTCGTTTTTCCATACTTGTGCTTTCATTTTGACTAGATCAACAACCCCAGTTAAAGAAGCTTCTGCACCTATAGGAACTTGAAGAACTAAAGGTTTTGCACCTAATCTATCTCTGATCATGTCTACACATCTAAAGAAATCTGCACCAGTTCTGTCTAATTTATTAACAAAACAAATTCGGGGTACTTTATATTTGTCTGCTTGTCTCCATACAGTTTCAGATTGTGGTTCTACACCTGCTACACCATCAAATACTGCAACAGCTCCATCTAAGACCTTAAGTGATCTTTCAACTTCAATTGTGAAATCTACGTGACCTGGGGTATCAATTATATTAATTCTATGATCATTCCAAAAACAAGTTGTTGCTGCTGATGTTATAGTAATTCCTCTTTCTTGCTCTTGTTCCATCCAGTCCATTGTTGCAGCTCCATCATGAACTTCTCCAATTTTGTGACTTTTTCCTGTGTAATATAAAACTCTTTCTGTGGTAGTTGTTTTACCAGCATCTATATGAGCCATGATCCCAATATTTCTATATTTATCTAAAGTATGAGTTCTAGCCATAATTTTTACCATCTAAAATGAGCAAAAGCCTTATTAGACTCTGCCATTTTATGAACATCCTCTCTTTTTTTAACTGCAGCACCTTTTTTTTCATATGCATCGTAAAGTTCATTAAAAATTTTATCTGACATATGTTTATCTTTTCTTTTTCTTGCTGAGTCTACTAACCATCTAATTGCTAGAGCTTGTGCTCTTTTACTCTTAACCTCAACAGGAACTTGATAAGTTGCACCACCAACTCTTCTTGATCTTACTTCTACTGTTGGCTTAATATTGTTGATAGCTTCATTAAAAATATTAATTGGCTCGTCTTTGCTTTTCGTTTTTATTTTATCGATTGCATCATAAACAATTTTAGCAGCAACACCCCTTTTGCCATCGTACATAATATTATTTATTAATTTTGGAATTATTGTTGAGTTAAATTTTGGATCTGGAACAACGTTTTTTTTAGGTTGGGTTTTTTTTCTAGACATTACTTACCTTTTTTTGTTCCGTACAAAGATCTTCTTTGTTTTCTATTAGCAACGCCTTGAGTATCGAGATTACCTCTAAGAATATGATACCTGACGCCTGGTAAATCTTTTACCCTTCCACCTCTTATCAGAACCACTGAGTGTTCTTGTAGATTGTGACCCTCACCAGGAATATAAGCTGTAACTTCAAAACCATTTGATAGTCTTACTCTTGCAACCTTTCTTAAAGCTGAATTGGGTTTCTTTGGTGTGGTCGTATAAACTTTAACACAAACACCTCTTTTTAAAGGTTGTTTTTGTAAAGCAGGAACTTTGTTCCTAGATACTTGTTTAACTCTTTTTTTTCTTAACAATTGGTTAATTGTTGGCATAAATTTTTAAAATTAATTAATTTATTTTTAGATGAAAATAACTGACAGGTTATTTTGTGGCAGCGTTTAGCACTGTTAGAAGCACTACATTCCAACCAAAAACACCGCCAAATTACTTATTAATTGACCATTGTCAAACTAAAATTTCAAGTATTAAGCGATTTTTTTACTGATTTGCTTGTGTTTCAGACGGCTCCGAGCTCTCAATTTTTTCTTGTTCGGATAAGAACTCATTATCATCCATAAGAGCTTTTTTGTTCCAATTATTTTTTATATTTCCAGTTCCTGCGGGTACTAATCTACCAACAATAACGTTCTCTTTAAGACCGTTTAATGGATCAACTTTACCCTTAATAGCCGCATCTGTTAATACTCTTGTAGTTTCTTGGAAAGATGCTGCAGAAATAAATGACTCGGTTTGTAAAGATGCTTTAGTAATTCCCATTAATACTCTTTCTCCAACAGCTGGGTCTTTACCTTCGGCAACTAATTTTTCATTTGTATTTTCAAATTTAATTCTATCCACAATTTCACCAGGTAAATAAGAAGAATCTCCAGAAACTTTGACCTCAACTTTTTTCAACATCTGTCTTAGGATAGTTTCAATGTGTTTATCGTTAATGATTACACCTTGTAATCTGTAAACTTCTTGAACTTGGTTGACGAAATATTCTGTTAATTCTTTAATACCTAGAATTCTTAAAATATCGTGTGGTAATGGCTGACCATCGAGAAGATATTCACCTTTTTGAATTCTTTCACCAGGATTGAAATTAATATGCTTACCTTTTGGTATTAAATAATTTGAAGGTTCTGCTCCATCTTCTGGCACAATCGAAACTCTTTGTTTCCCTCTAACCTCTTTACCAAAAACAACTTGGCCATCATTTTCAGCAATAATTGCACTGTCTTTTGCTTTTCTTGCTTCAAATAATTCAGCAACTCTTGGAAGACCACCAGTGATGTCTTTTGTTTTAGTAGTCTCTTTAGGTAATCTTGCAATAACATCTCCTGCAAAAACCTTTTGTCCATCTTTTATAGATAAAATTGAATCTGGTACTAGATAGTATCTAGCCTCATTATCATCGGCTTTTTTAATTACATTCCCTTTTTCATCTCTTAAAGTAATTCTTGGTTTTAAGTCTGTACTTTTTGATTGACCTCTCCAGTCAATTACAGATTTAGAAGATATTCCAGTAGCGTCATCAGTAGTTTCTTGAATAGAAACACCATCGATCAAATCAACAAAACTAGCCTCACCGCTTTTTTCAGCTATAACTGGTGTTGTGTATGGATCCCATTCACAAATTTTTGTATTTGCTTTAACTTTGTCACCATTGTTAAAAAATAATCTAGAACCATAAGCAACCTTATAAACAGCTATTTGAACACCATTATCATCCTCAATAGAAAGTTGTGTATTTCTTCCCATTACAATTAAATTTTTTTTAGAGTCCTCTAATATATTTGAGTTTAAAATTTTTAATGTTCCTTCATTCTTAGTTACAATTTGAGAATCTTGTTTAACAGATGCTGTACCACCAACGTGGAAAGTTCTCATAGTTAATTGAGTTCCTGGTTCACCAATAGATTGAGCAGAAATCATCCCAATAGCTTCACCAACATGAACCATTTTACCTCTAGATAAATCTCTTCCATAAGAGGTTGCACAAACACCTTCTTTAGATCCACAAGTCATTACAGAATAAACCTTAATTGCTTTTACTCCTGCTGCGTCAATTTTATCGCAGCCTGCCTCATCGATCATTTCTTCCTTTTTAATAATAACTTCACCTGTTAAAGGATGTTTAACTTCATCGAAAGTAACTCTTCCCAGCGCTCTTTCAGATAAACTAACCACAACGTTTCCACCTTCTAAAATTTCAGATAGTTCTATGAAACCAGGTTTTTTACAATCACAAACTTTTTTAGTTACAGTTAAATCTTGGGCTACATCACAAAGTCTTCTTGTTAAATAACCTGAACTTGCAGTTTTAAGTGCAGTATCAGCAAGACCTTTTCTAGCTCCGTGAGTTGAATTGAAATATTCAAGAGCTGTTAAACCTTCTTTAAAATTTGAAATAATAGGACTTTCAATAATTTCTCCAGATGGTTTTGCAATTAGACCACGCATTCCAGCTAATTGTTTCATTTGAGCTGCAGAACCTCTCGCTCCACTATCAGCCATCATAAATACTGAATTAATTTTTAATCCCTCTGATGTTTTCTCTGTTGCAGAAATACCCTTCATCATTTCACCAGCTACTTTATCTGTACATTTAGACCAAGCATCTACAACTTTGTTATATTTTTCACCTCTTGTAATTAAGCCTTCTGCATACTGTGTTTCATAATCAGCAATTAATTTTTTAGTATCATCAATTAATTGTGTTTTGCTCTCAGGAATTACTAGATCATCTTTTCCAAATGATATTCCAGCTTTAAATGCATGTTTGAAACCTAAGTCTTTTAACTTATCACAAAATATAACTGTAGTTTTTTGTCCACAAAATCTAAAGACAATATCAATAATTTCTGAAACTACTTTTTTAGGCAACAATCTATCTATTAAAGAGAATTTTATATTACTATTTTTTGGTAGTAAATTTGCTAGTAGAAATCTTCCGGCAGTAGAAGTGTACTTTTCAAATTTTTTATTTCCATTTTCATCAACAGTTTCAAATCTAGATATAATTGTATTATGTACTTTAATTTGACCAGAAGATAATGCAAATTCGATTTGATCAGAGTCAACAAAGTATCCAGCTGGCTTATCAGTAACTGGCTCCTGGGAAAGATAATAAATCCCTAGGATCATATCCTGACTTGGAACGATAATAGGTTTACCGTTTGAAGGTGAAAGAATGTTATTAGTTGATAACATTAAAATTCTTGCCTCTAACTGAGCTTCTAAACTTAAAGGTACGTGCACCGCCATCTGGTCGCCATCAAAATCAGCATTAAATGCTGCACATGTTAGAGGGTGAAGTTCAATTGCATCTCCCTCAATTAATTTTGGTTCAAATGCTTGAACACCAAGTCTATGAAGTGTTGGTGCTCTATTTAGTAATACTGGGTGTTCTCTAACAATTAACTCAAGTGCATCCCAAACTGCGTTGGTTTCCTTTTCAACAAGTTTTTTGGCCTGTTTAATTGTTGAGGCTAAACCTAGTTTGTTTAATCTTGCGTACAAAAATGGCTTAAATAATTCTAAAGCCATTTTTTTTGGTAATCCACATTCATGAAGTTTTAAATCTGGACCAACAACAATTACAGATCTACCGGAGTAATCTACACGTTTTCCTAATAAGTTTTGTCTAAATCTGCCTTGCTTACCTTTAAGCATTTCAGCAAGGGATTTAAGGGGTCTTTTTCCTGTACCAGTAATTACTCTTCCTCTTCGTCCGTTGTCAAATAATGCATCAACTGACTCTTGGAGCATTCTTTTTTCGTTTCGAACAATAATATCTGGAGCTTTAAGATCCATTAATCTTTTTAATCTATTATTTCTATTGATTACTCTTCTATAAAGATCATTTAGATCGGAAGTTGCAAATCTACCACCATCCAATGGAACAAGTGGTCTCAATTCAGGTGGAATTACAGGTACAACTGTCATAATCATCCACTCCGGTTTTTGACCAGTTTCAATAAATGACTCAACAAGTTTTAGTCTTTTAATAGCTCTTTCTTCGTTAACTTTTGATTTTGTTTCTTTAATAAAATTAACTAAATTTTTTCTCTCTTGCTCTAAATCTAAATTCTTAAGCATCTCAAGAACCGCTTCAGCACCTATTCCTGCAGTGAAAGACTCTTCACCAAACTCATCTTGATATTTTGCTAATTCTTCTTCATTTAATAGCTGATTTTTTTGTAGACCAGTTAAACCAGGTTCTATGACAATAAAATTCTCAAAATAAAGAACTCTCTCTATTTCTTTAAGCTTCATATCAACAGCAAGAGCAATTCTACTAGGTAATGATTTTAAAAACCATATATGTGCTACTGGTGTAGCAAGATTTATATGGCCCATTCTTTCTCTTCTTACATTTGATTTTGTAACTTCAACACCACATTTCTCACAAATAATGCCTCTAAATTTCATTCGTTTGTATTTTCCACACAAACATTCATAATCTTTAATTGGGCCAAAAATTCTCGCACAAAATAAACCATCTTTTTCAGGTCTGAAAGTTCTATAGTTAATTGTTTCAGGTTTTTTAATTTCACCATACGTCCAGGATTTAATTTTTTCAGGACTAGCAAGAGAAATTTTAATACTATTAAAATTTTGAGCTTCGGATATTTCAGTATTTTTAAATAAATCTGTTAACTCTTTTTTCATTTAATTAAGCTCCACGTTTAATGCTAATGATTTAATTTCTTTAACCAATACGTTAAAGGACTCTGGAATACCTGACTCAAAGTTCTCCTCACCTTTAACTATTGTCTCGTAAACTTTAACTCTACCAGCTACGTCATCAGACTTAACGGTCAAAATTTCTTGAAGAGTGTATGAAGCACCATAAGCCTCCAGCGCCCAAACTTCCATTTCACCAAATCTTTGGCCACCAAGTTGAGCTTTTCCTCCAAGTGGCTGTTGTGTAACCAAACTGTAAGGCCCTGTTGATCTTGCGTGTATTTTATCTTCAACTAAATGATGAAGTTTTAACATATAAATAATTCCAACAGTTACTGGTCTATCAAATTTCTCACCTGTTCTTCCATCCCATAAATATGTTTGACCAGAACCTGGTAATTTTGCTAATTCAAGCATTTCGGTAACATTTTTTTCTTTAGCTCCATCAAATACTGGGGTCGAGATTGCTATTCCGTTTTGTAAATTTTCACACAAATCTTTAAATTCATTCTTGCTTAATTTATCAACTTTATCGTTAAAGATTTCCTCTCCATAAACAGATTTTAAAAAACTTGCAATTTTCTCAGTTTTTTCAATTTTTTTACTGTTCTCGTTTACTAATTTCTTAACTTCTTCCCCAAATTCTTTACAAGCCCAACCTAGGTGAGTTTCTAAAATTTGACCTACATTCATCCTACTAGGAACACCTAGTGGATTAAGAACTATGTCAACAGGTCTACCATCTTCACGGTAAGGCATATCCTCAACTGGAACGATTTTACTAACTACACCTTTGTTACCATGTCTTCCAGACATTTTATCACCAGGTCTCAATCTTCTTTTGATAGCAACAAAAACTTTTACCATTTTCATTACGCTTGGAAGTAGATCGTCTCCACTTCTAATTTTAAGAACTTTGTCTTCAAACCTTTCAGTAATATCCTGTTTAGCTTTATTGTACTGATCTTTTAATTGTAAAAGAGTTGTTTCATTTACTGCATTTCCATTTGAAATTTTGAAAACATCATTAATTGGAAGGTTACTTATTGCCTCAAAGTCTAGTTTTGTTCCTTCAGCTAAATCTTTAACTTTTTTAGCTAATGATGTTCCAGATAAAATTTGACCTGCTCTTTGCTTGATACTTCTTTCTAAAATTTCTTCTTCAACTATTTTATCTTGTTGAACTTCTTCAATTTCAGCTCTTTCAATAGTTATTGATCTTTCATCTTTTTCAATACCATGTCTATTAAATACTCTTACATCAACAATTGTTCCACTACTTCCTCTAGACATTCTTAAAGATGTATCAGTTACATCAATTGCTTTTTCACCAAATATTGATCTTAATAATTTTTCTTCTGGACCTGATGCTGAGTCACCTTTTGGTGTCACTTTTCCAACTAAAATATCACCTGCGTTTACTTCTGCGCCAATATAAACTACACCTGACTCGTCAAGATTTTTTAAGGCTTCTTCATTAACGTTTGGAATATCTCTTGTAATTTCTTCTTCACCTAACTTTGTATCTCTTGCCATAATTTCATATTCTTCAATATGTACAGACGTAAATACGTCATCGGTTACGCATCTTTCTGAAATTAGGATAGAGTCTTCAAAATTGTAACCTTGCCAAGGCATAAAAGCTACAGTCACATTTTTCCCTAATGCTAATTCACCTAGTTTTGTTGACGGACCATCTGCAATTATATCTCCTGATTTAACTTTATCACCAACTCTAACTAGTGGTCTTTGATTTATACAAGTATTTTGATTTGACCTTTTAAATTTTTGAAGATTGTAAATATCAACTCCAGACTCGCTAAATTCTGTTTCTTCAGTGACTTTAATAACAATTCTTTTTCCATCAATTTTATCAACGATACCATCTCTTTTTGCAACAATTGTAACACCTGAGTCTAATGCAACATCGCTTTCAATACCTGTTCCAACAAGTGGCGACTCTGGTTTTAATAATGGAACAGCCTGTCTCATCATATTTGAACCCATAAGAGCTCTGTTGGCATCATCATTTTCTAAAAAAGGAATTAAAGATGCCGCAACTGAAACAAGTTGTTTAGGTGAAACATCAATATAATCAATTGTATCTGGTTTAGATAAAAGAAAGTTTAAATTTTGTCTGCAAGAAACTAAATCCTCTATAATTTTTCCGTTCTTATCAAGTTTGGTATTTGCTTGCGCAATAGTGTATTTGGTCTCTTCCATAGCAGAAAGATATTCCACTTTATCTTGAACAACTCCGTCTTTAACTTTTTTATAGGGACTTTCAATAAAACCATACTTATTAATTTTTGCATAAGTAGATAAACTGTTTATTAGACCAATGTTTGGTCCTTCTGGTGTTTCGATCGGACAAATTCTACCATAATGAGTTGGGTGAACATCACGAACTTCAAATCCTGCTCTCTCTCTAGTAAGACCACCTGGTCCTAATGCTGATACTCTTCTTTTGTGTGTGATTTCAGAAAGAGGATTTGTTTGATCCATGAATTGTGAAAGTTGTGAACTTGCAAAAAAATCTTTTAAAGACACCGTTAGAGGTTTTGCGTTAATTAAGTCTTGCGGCATTGCAGACTCTACATCTAAAGTAGTCATCTTCTCTTTGATTGCTCTTTCCATTCTATAAACACCTATACGAGCTTGGTTTTCAACCAACTCACCTACAGAACGAACTCTTCTATTTCCTAAATGGTCAATATCATCAACTTCATCTTTACCATCTCTTAAATCCAACATTTTATGAACAATCGCTATAATGTCATCATTTCTTAGAATTGTAATTTTATCAGAACATTCTTGATTTAACCTAGAATTCATTTTTACTCTTCCAACATCAGACAAGTCGTATCTGTCTGAACTGAAAAATAAATTATTAAATATCTGAGTAGCAATTTCTATTGTTGGTGGCTCTCCGGGTCTTAACATTTTATAAACCTCAGTTATTGCTTCCTCTTTTGAATTATTTTTGTCATTCAAAATTGTAGTAAGCAAATAAGGACCTTTATTAATTGAGTTTGTAACTGAAATCTGAATCGAGTGTATATTTGCGTCTAATATTTGTTGGATTACTGTATCATTTAATTCAGTACCGATTTTAAATGTTCCCTCTTCCTCATCATTAACTTTAATATCTCTATGTAAAATTTTACCGAATAAAGATTCTCTTGAAACTAAAATATCTTTTAGTCCATCGTTTGCTAATTTTTTTGCATTCAAGAAATTAATTTTATCACCTAATTTAATTACAACTTCACCAGTTTTTGCATCGATTACTTCCTCAGCAAAGTTTTTAGCTTTGTAATTTTCAGGATTAAATTTTGTTTTCCATTTTTCTGTTTTAGCATCATAAGTATACTGTTCGTTATCATAAAACTCGTCTGCAATTTCAGCTTTAGTATATCCAAGTGCTAAAAGTAAAGTGGATGCAAAAATTTTCTTTTTTCTATCTATTTTGAAATATAAAAAATCTTTAACATCATATTCAAAATCTAGCCAAGATCCTCTGTTTGGTATTACTCGACAATTAAATAAAAGTTTACCGCTTGCATGAGTTTTACCTTTGTCATGGTCAAAGAAAACGCCAGGACTTCTATGCATCTGGTTCACTACAACACGTTGAACACCATTAGTAATAAACGTTCCACTATTTGTCATCATTGGAACTTCACCCATGTAAACTTCTTGTTCTTTTGCAGACAAAATATCTTTTGTGTTGTTATCTTGATCTATTTCATAAACAACTAATCTCAAAGTACACTTCAAGGCTGATGAGTAAGTAAGTCCTCTAGTAATACATTCGTCAACATCAAATTTTGGTTTTTCTAATCTATATGAAACATATTCTAATGTTGCTTTGTCGTTTAAATCTTCAATAGGGAATATACTTTTAAAAACTCTATCAAACCCTTTAGTTAGATCTGCTGCTTCAGAATTAAATTCAGTTAATTCTTTGTATGAGTTTTTTTGAACTTCTATTAAATTTGGTATTGATAAACCTTCTTTTAGTTTTCCAAAACTTTTTCTTATATTTTTCTTTTCAGTAAAAGATAATTGCATTTATATTTATTAATACTGATTAAAAATAATCAGTATTTGAATTCTTTCTTATTAATTTATTTAAGTTCTACTTTAGCGCCTGCAGCTTCTAACTTAGCTTTGATCTCTTCAGCCTCTTTTTTATTAACACCAGATTTAACTTCTTTTGGTGCTCCCTCTACAAGATCTTTAGCCTCTTTTAATCCTAATGAAGTAGCTGCTCTTACTTCTTTAATGACATTAATTTTTTTATCACCAGCAGAAACTAACATGATAGTAAAATCATCTTTTTCTTCAGCTGCTTCTGCACCACCTGCTGCTGCTGGAGCTGCTGCGGCCATTGGAGTTACGCCCCATTTTTCTTCTAACTGTTTTGAAAGCTCAGCTGCTTCTGCAACTGTTAAACTTGAAAGATCTTCAATAATTTTGTTAAGGTCTGGCATATCAATTACTCTTTGGGTTGTGTTTCAGAATTTTCTGCCGACAAACTACTCATTTTTTCCGAATGTGCAAGTAAAATGCTAATTAATTTAGATGCAGGTGCATTTAAAATACCCACAATATTAGCTCTAGCTTCATCTAAAGTTGGTAAACTTGCTACATTTTGGACACCAGCCTGATCTAAGACTTCATTATCCATTATACCGCCAATTAATTTTAAATTTTCGTTATCTTTTGCAAATTTTGAGAGAATCCTTGCTGACATAATTGCATCTTCACCAAAAGCAACCGCTGTTGGGCCAGTGAATAAATTAGTCAAATCTTTGCATTTGGTTTTTTCTAATGCAAGTTTAGTAATTCTATTTTTAGTGATTTTAAAAACTATTCCATGCTCTCTCATTTTTGCTCTTAAATCATCTAATTGAGTCATGGTTAAACCTTGATAATGAGTAACCATAACAGCTTTACTGTTCTCGAATTTTGAAGACATTTCTTCAATATAATTTTTCTTTTGATCTTTATTCATCATAACTATATCGACTTACCTAATTTAACTTTGTAAGAAACACCCATTGTTGAGGTTGCAAAAACATTTTTTATTAAATCTCCTTTTAAAATATTATTCGATTTTTCTTTTTCTAAGGTTTCTAATATAGCGTTATAATTTTTCATTAATTGGTCATCACTAAAAGATTTTTTACCAATGCTAACACCAATATTACCATCTTTATCGTTTCTAATTTCAACTTGACCTGATTTTGCATTTGTTACTGCTTCTTTAATATTATCAGAGACAGAACCAAGTTTTGGATTTGGCATTAAACCTTTTGGTCCTAAAACTTTTCCTAATTTTGAAAGTTTTACCATCATTCCAGGTGTACAAATTAATTTTTCAAAATTTAATTCACCACCTTTAATTTTTTCGACAAATGCATCACTACCTACAATATCTGCTCCAGCATCTTTAGCCTCTTGAGCTTTATTGTCTTCGCAAACAACAGCAACTTTTACTTTTTTACCTGTACCACCTGGTAAATTAACTACCGTTCTAATATTAACTTCACTTTTTTTTTGTTTGTTGTTTATTTGAAAACTTAAATCTAAAGACTCATCAAATTTTGTAGTACAATTTTTTTTTAGCTCTGGTATCAATTTTTCAAAAGCTTCAGCGCTAATATCTTTTGTTTTTTTTGGCAACTTTTTAAATCTCTTTGAGGGCATTATTCTTTTACCTCTATGCCCATTGATCTTGCTGATCCTGCTATAATTTTTACTGCTTCATTGATATCATGAGCGTTAAGATCATTCATTTTTTCTTTAGCAATATCCTCTAATTGCTTTTTAGAAATTGAAGCTACAATATTTCTTCCTGGTTCTTTAGATCCACCCTTAAGTTTTACTGCTTCTTTAATATAGTAAGATGCAGGGGGTGATTTGATCTTAAAGTCAAATTTTTTGTCTTTATAGACTGTGATTTCAACGGGAACAGGTTTACCTGCCATTGATTTTGTTTTATCATTGAAAGCCTTACAAAATTCCATGATGTTAACACCTCGTTGACCTAAAGCAGGTCCTACCGGGGGAGCTGGGTTAGCTTGACCACCTTTAATTTGTAATTTTATAAATCCACTAATTTCTTTTGCCATTAACTTGCTTTCTCAACTTGGTTATATTCTAAATCTACTGGTGTTGGTCGTCCAAATATAGAAACTGACACTTTAAGTCTAGACTTTTCTTCATCTATTTCTTCAATCATTCCACTGAATGAAGCAAAAGGGCCATCAACAACCTGAACTTTTTCACCAACGCTGTATTCTATACCAGATTTTGGCTGAGCCACACCATCTTTTATTTGACCCAAAATCTTTTCTACTTCTTTATCTGAAACAGGAACTGGAATACCCTTTGTACCAAGAAAACCACTCACTCTTTTTATGTTCTTTATCATGTGATAGATATTATTATCCATCTCACTCTTTATCAGTACATATCCAGGAAAATATTTTTTTTTTCTTTGAATTCTTTTTCCTCTTTTTACTTCAGTAACATCATGAGTTGGAACAACAATTTCCTCAAATTTTTCACTAATTTTAGCTTTATCTGCTTCTTCTTTAATTAGTGAAGCAACTTTATTTTCAAAGCTAGAATGAGATTGAACAATATACCAGTTTTTCATTAAATACTCACCTTAAGTAAAAGTTCTAAGAAAAACTTTAAAACCTGATCTAAAAGTAAAAAAAACAGAGACATCACTACAGCCATAGCAAATACCATCAAGGCACCCTGCAAAGTCTCTTTCCAAGTTGGCCAAGTAACTTTAAATGCCTCTTGTTTTACTTCTTGAATAAATTTAATCGGGTTTCTCATATTTTCTTAGCTCTAATTGGCAGGAGCGGAGGGACTCGAACCCTCAGCCTCCGGTTTTGGAGACCGGCGCTCTACCAATTGAGCTACACTCCTATTTATAGAGTTACTCTATAATTTTAGTTACTACTCCTGCTCCAACAGTTCTTCCACCCTCACGAATGGCAAAATTTAATTTTTCAGCCATTGCAATCGGTGTAATTAATTTCACTGTGAATTTAGCATCATCACCTGGCATAACCATTTCAGTTCCAGCTGGTAATTCTACTTCACCTGTTACATCTGTTGTTCTAAAATAAAACTGTGGTCTGTACTTAGTAAAGAATGGAGTGTGTCTTCCACCTTCATCTTTTTTAAGTACATACGCTTGAGCTTCAAATTTAGTGTGTGGAGTAATTGATCCAGGTTTACAAAGTACTTGACCTCTTTCGATGTCATCTCTTTCTATACCTCTCAATAAAATTCCAACATTATCACCAGCTTCACCTGTATCTAAAAGCTTTCTAAACATTTCAACACCAGTACAAACTGACTTTTTTGTTTCTTTAATTCCAACGATTTCAACTTCTTCACCAGTTTTAACTACACCAGATTCAACTCTACCAGTTGCAACTGTTCCTCTACCAGAAATTGAAAAAACATCCTCAACAGGCATCAAGAAAGGCTTATCTACTTCTCTAGCTGGTTGTGGTATATGCTCGTCAACAGCTTTCATTAATTCTAAAATTGAATTTTTTCCAATTTCATCATCTCTTCCTTCAACAGCTGCTAGTGCAGAACCTTTAACGATTGGTGTTTTATCACCAGGATATTTATAAGAAGTTAAAAGTTCTTTAATTTCTTCTTCTACAAGTTCAATCATTTCTTTATCGTCAACTTGATCAACTTTATTAAGATAAACAACAATAGCTGGAATACCAACTTGTCTACCTAAAAGAATATGTTCTCTAGTTTGTGGCATTGGACCATCTGCAGCATTTACAACTAAAATCGCACCGTCCATTTGTGCTGCACCAGTAATCATATTTTTTACATAGTCAGCGTGACCTGGACAATCTACGTGAGCATAGTGTCTCTTTTCAGTTTCATACTCAACGTGAGCAGTTGATATTGTTATTCCTCTTTCTTTTTCTTCTGGCGCTTTATCAATTTGATCGTAAGCAACCGCAGTTCCACCACCTGCTTGTGCTAACACATTTGTGATTGCAGCAGTAAGAGTTGTTTTACCATGGTCGACATGACCAATAGTCCCAATGTTACAGTGGGGTTTATTTCTTACAAATTTTTCTTTCGACATTACTTTTTTACCTCAGTTTTATTTGTTTCATTACTAATTTTTCTTGGAGCGGGTAAAGGGAATCGAACCCTTACATCCAGCTTGGAAGGCTAGCGTTCTACCATTGAACTACACCCGCACAACCCCAAGAGTAACACTCCATTGCCACTTAAAATTCTACTGAATGGTGGAGGGGGAAAGATTCGAACTTTCGAAGACCGAAGTCAACGGGTTTACAGCCCGCCCCATTTGACCGCTCTGGAACCCCTCCTTTTGGGGAAGTGTCCCCTGTTCAATAAAGCTTTAAACAACATGCGTTTTATATATTTTATTTATGCAAATGCAACACGTGATTTAATAGCCAAATATTCAAAAAAACGTGTAAAACTCATCATAATTTATGAACAAATCCTCATTTTTTATTGTTGGTCAACATGCTGTTATTGAGGCTCTTCGAAACCCACAAAGAAAGGTTTTAAGAGTTTTTTTAACTGAAGAAGCAAAAAAAAATATTCATAGAAAAAACCAAAATAAAAATCTTCTAGAAGATGTTAAGGTTTATTTTAAATCAAAAAAAGAATTAAATAAATATTCATCTAAAGAGCAGTTAATGCATAATGGTTATGTTGCTGAAATAGAGCATTTAGATCAACTTGATCTTAAACAATTTATAAAAGACAAAAATGATCTCACATTTGTTTGTTTAGATGAAGTGACAGACCCAAGAAATATCGGTTCTTTAATTAGGAGTGCAGCTTCATTTAAAGTTGATGGTTTGATAATAAAAGAAAGACATTTTCCAAGTGATAGTAAATTGATGTATAAATCTGCAAGTGGTTGTATGGAACATTTAAATATTTTTGAAGTATCCAATATAAATTCAACACTAAAAAATTTAAGAGAAAAAAATTTTTGGGTTTATGGTTTTGATGCGAGGGGTGAAAAGGATTTCACAGACATCAAGTGGGAAGGAAATAATGTTTTATTATTTGGATCTGAAGGTTTTGGTATGAAACAACATACTGGTAAATATGCTGATTTCTTAGTAAAAATTAATATGAATGATAAGATTGAAAGTTTAAATATCTCTAATAGTGCTGCTATTGTCTTTCATCATTTAAGTTATATAAAAAAAAAGAGTTGATTATTTAATAAATAGTTAATAATTATTGCGCATGCCCTTGTAGCTCAGTTGGTAGAGCAATTGATTTGTAATCAATAGGTCCGCGGTTCGAATCCGTGCGGGGGCACCATTAAGTTTTACCAAGCAGTCAACTTCCAACACTTATCTGCATCTTCAAGACGAACATAGCAACCCAGAAAAGACATTATTTTAAATGCAAAAAAACCACCGATTAAAACTATTGCTATCAATATAATCGGATTAATTTTTTTCATAATTAAGTTTTTTTAACACCAGTCGGATGAGCAACTCCATCTATTACTAACTTTGGCTCAACACTCACATCAATCAATTCAGGTCTTGAATTTATATAAGATTTAACTGTTTCTATTGACTCAATATCTTCAATAAATTTTTCAAGTCTTGGAAATTTAATTATTAGATTTGGATCAAGTAATTTTGATAAATCTAAATGATGGTATACCGAAAAATCACACGCATGTGGCTTGTCATCTACATAAAACTTTTTATCATTATCTTTTAAAGCTCTTTCTAAATCCTCAAATCTTGTATTCAAAAAAGGCATCATATCCTCTTTTTTCTTTTTAAAACTATCCCCTACCGCAAAATTTATTACAGGATTGAGCGGCATAAATAATTCTTGTGCACTTTGCATTACTGCATTTGCTTTAGCATTTAAAATTGGATCAGAAATATTGATACCTGCAATTTTTTCAATGAACGTTAATATTGCAATACTCTGACAAATTTCATGTTTTTGATCAACCACTAACATAGGTAATTGTCTAAATGGGACTTTAGATTTTACCTCAGACCATTCATTATCATAATAATCCCATGACATTACATAGTCATACTCAGTTTCAGTATAATGAAGAAGAAGTCTAGGTGCTTCTGCTAAAGCTCTCATCTTAAAATATACTAACTCTAATTTATGTTTCATTTAATTTGTTTCTCTTCTTAATTGCTCAATTTTAATTTTTTTTTGTAGACTTCTGTTTTTATCATAAAGCAGATTAAACTTAATTTTATTGTTGGTTTTAACCGTAATCGACTTTGCATTTCTTACTTCTAAATTATCAGCAACTGCACTTATGGGCCTTTTAACTGGGTTTAAATTAGTAATAGTAATTTTTGATTTATCATTAACGATTTTTCCTTTCCATCTTCTAGGTCTAAATGGGCTTATTGGAGAAATGGATAATTTTTTTGAATTTAAACTTAGGATTGGGCCATGAACTGATAAATTATAAGCAGTGCTTCCTGCAGGAGTTGACACTAAAACACCATCTGAAACTAAGTTTTTAATTATCTGACTTGAACCTTGTTTAATTGATAATGAAGCAGCCTGTCTGCTTTGTCTAAGAACAGATACCTCATTAATAGCGAGTGATTTTTTTGATTTATTATTTTTATTTTTAACTGTCATTTCCAAAGGAGAAATAGAAATCATATTAGCTTTTGTTAAATTTTTAATAATATTTTTTGAAGAAAATATATTCATCAGAAAACCATAATTTCCTGAATTAATTCCATAAAATTGCTTTTTAGAACTCTTATTTTTTTTAAGTGTTTGAAGCATAAAACCATCACCACCTATAACAATTACCAAATTAGATTTTTTGAATTGATTAGCTTCTATTTTTTTGATTAGAATATTTTTAATTTTAAGAGATTTTTTATTATTATCTGAAATGATTTGAGGTTTACTCATTTAATGGTGCCCTCGGCCAGACTCGAACTGGCACTCCGCAAGCGGCAAGGATTTTAAGTCCTTTGTGTCTACCAATTTCACCACGAGGGCATTAATGAATTTCATGAGTATTTATGCCAATATTTATAATTGAACAAGTGGAATAAGTAAAATTTTTTAATTTAATCTCTCTACTTACTGATCTATTACTAGTTATCCTATTAAATCCTATAATCCAGAACTACGATCCCTAAAAGTTTCTTCATTAAACCTTAAATAAATAAATAAAAGTTAAAATTATTAGCACTATGATAATCCAAATAGTAAAATTAGTTAATAATTGTTTTAATTTAGAATTAGACTGTAAAAAAGCAGGCAGAACCAACAATAGAACTCCTATCATATATACTACAGGTATTAGTTGATCCATCATCCAAGATTAACAAATCCTAAAACATGAGTCTAATTGCTTAAATTAGTGTGGATTAAATAGCTTTTAATGTCTCATTCTTTTCTATTTGTAATTTATTTTATGGATTAGGTACTCTTTGTAATAAATTTGTAATTTAATTTTATAAAATTTAATGTATTGTAATTTTATAAGAATTAAAAATATGCAAAGACTACATTTACATCTTGGAGTTAAAAACTTAAACGAAAGCATAAATTTTTATAAAAATTTATTTAAATCTGAACCAACAAAAGTAAAAGAAGATTATGCTCAATGGATTTTAGATGATCCTAAGATTAATTTTGCAATATCTACTAGAGTAAAAACTTTAGGAGTAGATCATCTAGGAATACAGGTTGATAAAGTTGAGAAACTAAACGATATAAGAACTAATTTAGATAAAGCTGATATATCTACTTACTCTGATGGTGAGGTAACATGTTGTTATGCAAAATCAGAAAAATCTTGGGTAAATGATCCAAATGGAGTTGCTTGGGAAGCTTATCACACAATGGAAGATGCTGAGATTTATAATACAGCCGGCGCAAGATCAGATACTGAAAAAAAAGGTTGTTGTTAATAAAATTAACTAACAAACATCAAACTTTTGTTTAAGGTTTATTAAGTAAATTTTTATTCGATTAATCCTCTGTGTATAAACATTATTTTAATCCTTTGGTTCTATACAATATGATCCATCCAGAAATAAGCAGTAAGAGAACTGAGGCAAAACCTATCCTTTGATTTTCAGTTATAAAAGTAATAGTTCCTACTAAAAATGGGCCAAAAAAAGACGTCAGCTTTCCAGAAGTAGCAAATAACCCAAAAGCTTTATTTTGATCCTCAATATTTGTTAATTTAGTTATCATGACCCTACTAGCAGATTGTATTGGTCCTATAAATAATCCCAAGAAAAATGAAAAAATAAAAAAATTTATTTTTGACTGTGTAAAAATAATTAAAATGGAGAAAAAAATAAGACATATTAAGGAAAAGGAAATTGTTTTTTTTGAATTATATTTATCATTGAAGTGTCCACCAAAACTAGCGCCTATTAGAGCAGCAACATTCATTAAAACAGACATCATTAAAAGTTCATTTATTGATAATTTAAATACCCCAACAGCAAAAATACCTCCCATGACAAAAATGGTATTTAAACCATCAGCATAAAGTAGCCTTGCAAACAAAAATCGAGCTGTGTTAGTAAGACCATTATTCCAAAGAATTTTTTTTAAACTATTTGACTTCTTTTTGTTTAGTTTAACTTTTTT
This sequence comes from Pelagibacteraceae bacterium AG-430-E20, assembly GCA_003209915.1. Taxonomy (GTDB): domain Bacteria; phylum Pseudomonadota; class Alphaproteobacteria; order Pelagibacterales; family Pelagibacteraceae; genus Pelagibacter. The sequence continues at coordinate 58,798 of QCOF01000002.1, forward strand.
ATTTTTCGTTTGATTCAATAATGGATAGGAAAAAATGAGAAACCAAAGAGCTACAAAAATGGTACTAGATCTAAAATTAATTTTTTGATCTAATTCAATTAAATAATTTGATTGAATTAACAAAATAATAGTTAAAATAAGTGTGATAATGCCACCCAAATACCCTAGTGCAAAAGCAAAACCAGACACCTTTCCCACATGTTGTTTGTCCGCTGAATGAATTAATAATGAATTATAGAACATAGAACTTAGTTCATAAAAATAGTTTGCTAAACAAACTATGATTAAGGTGAATAAAATATATTCAGAAGATGGTTTAGCAAACCATAATGCTGCAGTAAAAAGTATACATAAATAGGTACTTGTTTTTAATATGATTGAGTTTAAATTCTTCTTATCAGCTAAATTTCCCAAAAAAGGTCCGCTAAATGCAATGCATAATCCTGATATTGAAATGGCCCAACCCCAATATGCCTGGCCATTAACCATATCTTGGACAATTGACTCCACAAAATAATTTGAGAAGACAAAGGTTATAATAACTGTTGTAAAAGCAGAATTAGCAAAATCATAAAGAGAATATTTATAAGATTTTATATTCATGATGATTTAATATCTTATAAATCCCAGAACCACGATCCCTAAAAGCTTTTTCATCAATAAAAAACATTATAATATTACTTAATGAATAAAAATTATAAAATTCTAATTTTTACTGATCTTGATGGCTCACTTCTTCATAGAGACACTTTTAAATTTGATGAAATAAAAGACTATCTAAAACAACTAATTTCTAAAGGTATTTTTATCATACCAAATACAAGCAAAACCGAAAAAGAGATTTTAAAATTTAACAATGAGTTAGGTTCAAGTTTGCCCTACATTTCAGAAAATGGGTCTGCTATTAATGGTTTAGATTTATTAAATTCAAATTTACCTAAAGAATTAATCTTAAGTAGAGAAAAAGATAGTTTAATAAAAATTTTTAAAGAGTCAGTACCAGTGAACTTACAAAATAAATGTAAATGGTTATCGGAAATGGACAAGAAAAAACAAAGATTAATTTTTGGTTTAGAGGACGATAAACTTAAAATGGCTTTAGATCGTAAATATACAATTCCCTTTTTATTTGAAGGCAACAAAAGTGAAAGGAATGAATTATCCAAAATTGTTAAAAATAAAGGTCTAGCTTTACAGGAAGGTGGAAGAGTTATTAATTTAACGGATAAAGTAAATAAAGCTAAGGCTCTTCAAGTATTTGTTAGATTTTTCAAAAAAAACAACAAAAACGTAAAAACGATTGCAGTTGGTGATAATTATAATGATTTAGATATGCTTAAAACTAGCGAATTTCCTTGCTTAGTGTTTAATGACAAATTTACGTTAGATGAAATCCCTATTAATAATTTAATTACAACCAACAAGCCATCTCCAGAGGGCTGGGCTGATGTGATCAAAAAGGCCCTAGTTAAGGTAAATAAAAATTAATATTGTAATTTATGAGTGATTTTTCTCAGAATGGAATTATTTCAACACTTCACGATTTTGGAACAAAGTCTTTAGAGCAGATTGAAAAAGAACTTTTAGGTTTTTCTAAAGAAAGAAAGATGGAACTCATCTTGCCATGTCTTTATTCAGAATTAAAAGGAGATGCATTACCTAAAATTGTTGAAGAGATAAGTAAGACTAATTACATCCATCATATAATCATAGGCTTAGATCAAGCAAGTGAAGCACAAGCAAGGAAAGCTTGGACTTTTTTTGAAAAATTAGAAACCCCTTTTACAATCCTTTGGAATGATGGCCCTAATTTAAAAAAATTAGATAAAGAATTACAGAAAAAAGGTTTAGCACCAAATGAATATGGCAAAGGAAGAAATGTTTGGTACTGCATAGGAATGTCTATTGCACGAGATAGTGCAAGGTCTGTTGCATTACATGATTGTGATATAAAAACTTATGACAGAAGAATGTTAGCAAAATTATTTTATCCAGTTGTAAACCCCCTATTTAACTTTGAATTTTGTAAAGGTTTTTATCCAAGGGTAGCTGATAACAAAATGAATGGACGAGTGGCAAGACTGTTGGTGTTTCCATTATTAAATGCTTTAGAAAAAACTATTGGTAAGAGTGATTACCTGGACTTTATGAAGTCGTTTAAATACCCTCTTGCAGGTGAGTTTTCATTTAGGAGAAATATTTTACCTGAGCTTAGAATTTCATCAGACTGGGGTATAGAAATTGGAATTTTGTCAGAAATGCAAAGAAATTTTTCACCTCAAAATATTTGCCAAGTTGATTTAGCAGATACATATGACCATAAGCACCAAGATTTATCATTAGATGATGAAAAGAAAGGTTTATCTAGAATGTCTATTGATATTATCAAAACCTTTATTAAAAAATTAGCAACCCAAGGTCATTCTTTTAGTAGAGAGCAATTAAGATCATTAAAAGCAACATATTACAGGTCTGCTTTAGATCTTATAGATGCTTATAGAGCTGATGCTGAAATAAATGGTCTAAAATTTGACTCGCACACAGAAGAAAAAGCAGTTGAGTTATTTTCAAGTAATATCATTAGAGCTGGAGAGGACTTTTATTTAAACCCTATGGATGCACCTTTTATACCCACATGGAGTAGAGTGAAAAGTGCAATTCCTGATTTTTTAATTAGATTGGAAAAAGCAGTAAATGAAGATAATAAGTATTATCTTTAATGTTAAATGAAATAAACCAGGCAAAAAAAGTTTTATTAGGTAATAGAAAAAAGGGTTACACACTACCTACTAATAATAATCTATACCCAGCTCAATGGAATTGGGACTCTGGCTTTATTGCCTTAGGATACTCTCATTTTAATCTCAAGTACGCATTTGACGAAATAAATACACTTTTAGAAGGTCAATGGAAAGATGGTATGGTCCCTCATATTTTATTTCATGATTTAAATACAAATTATTATCCAAATCACTCTGTATGGAATTGTGGAAATAAAATTAAATCATCCGGGATTACTCAACCGCCAGTTCTTGCAATTATATTAAAAAGAATTTTAGATAAAAAGATAATTAAAGATAAAGAAAAAATTAAATCAATAATCAAAAAAGTTAAAAAATATCATCAGTGGTTAATGAAATACAGAGACCCAAAGAATTCAGGTCTAGTCTCAATTCTGCACCCATGGGAAAGTGGATACGATAACTCACCCTTATGGGATGAACCATTAAATGCAATTAAAATTGAAAAAAATTTAAAATATAAAAGAGGAGATAATAAAATTGTTAATCCCGATTTCAGACCTTTAGATATAGATTATGATAGATATGTGACTATTAAAAATCATTTAAGAAAAAATAAGTATAATCCAAAAAAACTCTATGAGACCTCAATGTTTAATGTGGTTGATGTTGGATTTAATTCTATTTTTTTAAAAGCCAATAAAGATCTTTTGTATTTACTTAAAAAATTTAATCTTGGACATAAAGAGATTGAAAAATATGTCTTAAAATCTGAAAATAAAATTGAAAAATTATATGACAAAAAAACAAAGAGTTTTGTTAATTATGATTTAAAGAATAAGAAAAAGATAACAGTACCTTCAATAACTAATTATTTTATTTTGTTTGCAGATTTAAAAAATAATTTAATAAATAAGGAAATTATCCAAACACTAAAAAAACATAACACTAAAGAGAAGTTTTTTTTCTCTAGTATCAAGCCTAATTACACAAGTTATGAAGAAAAAAGGTATTGGAGAGGTCCTGTTTGGATTAATTGTAACTGGATTATTTATCAAGGACTGAAAGATAAAGATAAGAAATTTGCGCAAATGGTAAGAAGTAAAACAATTGATTTAGTTAAGAAAAATGGTTTTTATGAGTATTTCAATACTAAAACAGGTAAAGCTTATGGTGCCAAAAATTTTTCTTGGACTGCTTCTTTATTTTTAGATTTAATTTTAGAAAAAAAATTTAATTAATTTTAATCAGAACTATTCAATAAGTTATATTGATACTTTCTCGCCTCAATTACCTCAGCTGGGAGATTTAGTTCAACATCATCAAGTCTAATTAAGTCATCTTTACTTATATCTCTTTTTAATATCGCATTATCAGTTAGGCCTAGTGGTAAAATCATTTCTTTTTTAGATTTTTCTGATGTAATTAATCTACCTCTTGCACAAAAACCACCTTCGCCGTCAAGTTTTTCACCCACTTTTAAGTCTTTCTTAGCAAAACTTGCAACGTCGGCGTTATAATTTTTTGTATAACCTGTTGCTCTGTTATCTAGTGCTATTGAATAAACCGATTGAGCAAGCTCTAACCCAATATAATGATAAGGTCTCCAGATTGCTGAATAGTTTCCAGATGCATCCGTTACCATTCCATAATCTTTAAAACAATTTTTTACATACTCGTTCTGCGCTTTAATGACAATATAAACACCCCATCTTAAATCATTTGGAATATCTTTTTTTTCTAAATCTATGCTTGAGATAACTTCTACTTGCCCATCAAATTCTATTAAACCACCATCATTTTTCGGAATCATTTTTTTTTGCAATATCGTAAACACCAACTGATGGGAATGTTAATCCATTGCTAGGGCACTTAAGATTAGCCGCATTACTCACTGCACACATTTCAATGGCTGATTTGTCTCCACATAAAAAACTATTGAACATCTTAGGGTTCATTCCAGACTCTTTTTCAGCTCGTTCTTTAGTTAGACCATAGTGACCCCAAACAGTATCAGGTGTAGAATATTCAAAAGTTGGATGATATTTTGTTCCTTTTCCAGCACAAACTATAGAAAATCCATTTAATCTTGCCCACTCTACTTGTTCAAGAATTAAAGATGGCTGGTCACCATAAGCCATTGAGCAAATTACACCTTTATCTTTTGCAAGATCAGATAAATATTTCCCACAAGTTATATCCGCTTCTACATTAACTAATATAACATGTTTTTTATTTTTAATTATTTTTGCTGCATGAACAGTGCCAACTATAGGGTTGCCTGTTGCCTCGATAAAAATTTCTATATCTCTATCAAGAACCTCATCTAATGAGTTTGAAAAATTTATATCATCAACTGTTTGTTCATTTAATCCACTTTTCAAACAATTTTTCTTTGCCTGATCTACATTGATATCAACTATTGAGTCTATTTGAATTTTGTCTAAATGGTTGTATTGAGCCAAAAACATACTCACAAATTTACCACATCCAATAAAACAAATTTTTATAGGATCTTTTCGATTTTCTAATTTTGTGTGTAAAAACATGATAAATTTTAGGGTTTCAATGCGATATTAAGATACTTTTTATCAAGTTTACAATCTTTATATCCTCTTTTAACAATATTGAGGTATCTCTCTGTTGGAAACTTAAATGGGGATTTTTTAACCATCGTGTAAGTCATTACTTTTTTTCCATAATAAGAAAAATAATGTTTCTTATAAAGTATTGGGTAGTCCTCATATACATCTAATTTTTTTTCATCACTTTTAGAAATCTCAAATAAAGCTCCAGGAACAATTGAGTTTTTCTTAATTTCGATATCTGCAGCTCTATACTTGCTTCTAAAAGTTAATCTAAAGTCTTTTAAATTAATTTTTTTTAAAAAAATACTATCTTTACATCTTCGTTTCATCTGAAAGTGATGCAGATTACTACCGTATGCAAAATAAAGCATTACCTCTCAACAACTTCAATTTTTTTTGCATTAACAAATTTCAGAATTTGAGAGTTACAAACATCTATTTTGGTCTGATCCTCAGATCTTATTACGATTGAAACACCTAATTTTCCCGCATGAAAAAAAGGATAGCTTCCTATTTCAACATCTTGATTATCATTTTGTACTTTAGTTAAAGAGTTTGCTATTTCACTTTCAACTGTTCTTAAACTGATGGTGTGACTTTTAATTGGTTCACCACCAGCTATAGTATTCGTTAAACCACCTAACATTGATTTTAAAATAGATGGTACACCTGGCAAACAAAAAACATTTTCAACATTAAATCCAGGAGCACCGCTTGTAGGGTTTAAGATTAAATTTGCGTTCTCAGGCATCCAGCACATTTTCTGTCTTCCTTCATTAAACTCACCTGGTTTGTAGTATGACTCTAAAATTTTAAAAGCTTCTTTATGAATCTCATATTTTAATCCAAAAGTTTTTGAAACAGACTCGGCTGTGATATCATCATGGGTTGGGCCTATACCACCGGTTGTAAAAACATAATCATAAGTTGTTTTTAATTGATTTAAAGTATCAATAATTGTTTTTTCAACATCTGGAATTACCCTAACCTCCTCTACTTTAACACCAATTGAATTTAACCACACTGCTATTGTCGACGTATTGGTATCTTGAGTTCGTCCAGATAAAATTTCATTGCCAATAATTAAAATCCCAGCATTAACTTTTGTTTTTTTAGACATTTAATATATATAATTTAGAGATGGAATTTACCAAGTCTTTAATAAAAGGCAAATTAATCAAGCGATATAAAAGATTTTTTACAGATGTGAAGTTACAAAATGAAACTGTAACAGCACATTGTCCAAATACAGGTTCTATGAAAGGCTTGTTAGATGAGGGTAATGAAGTCTATTTACTTCCCAATAATGATCCAAAAAGAAAACTTAAATTTGGTCTAGAGATTATAAAATCGAGAAAAAATTTAGTTGGAGTTAATACTCATATGGCTAATAGAATTGCACAGCATGGTTTAGAAAATAACCTAATTAATGAGCTTAAAAACAACGACGTTATTAAACCAGAGGTATTTTTTAATAAAGAAACACGATTTGATTTTTTATTAGAAAAGAAAAGCCAAAAAAGCTTTGTAGAAGTTAAAAATGTTACTTTATTTAGAGACAAAAACACTGCTGAATTTCCTGATGCTGTTACATCTAGAGGATCAAAACATCTATTAACCCTTATTGATGCCATAAAAAAAGGGTATAAAACATATCTGTTATTTTTAGTTCAAATTCAAAATATGAAATATTTTAAAATAGCTAAAGATATAGATGAACAGTATTATAAAAATTTTCTACTAGCTAAAAAAGCAGGTGTAAATTTTTTAGCTTATAGATGCAACATAAGTTCAAAAAATATTATTATAGATCAAAAACTTAAAATACTTGATGAGTGATTATAAAGAAAAATTCGAAAAGATGAAAGTCGCTGGTAATCTCGCCGCTAGAACTCTAGACATGTTAACTGAAAATATAAAAGAAGGTGTAAGTACAGATTACATTGATAAATTGGGATATGAGTTCATAAGAGATAATGGAGGCTACTCCGCTCCGCTATATTATAGAGGTTTCACAAAATCACTGTGTACATCTCTAAATCATGTTGTCTGCCATGGTATACCTTCTGATAGAATTTTAAGAGATGGTGATGCAGTGAATGTTGATATAACTGCAATTGTTGATGAACATTATGGTGACACTAGTAGAATGTTTTGCATTGGCAAAACTCCTGTAAAACTAAATAACTTAATCGAGACAACTTACGAGTCGATGATGAGAGCAATTAAAATTTTAAAACCAGGAATAAAATTAGGTGATATTGGATATACAATTCAGTCATTTGTTGAAGAAAAAGGTTTTTCAGTAGTAAGAGATTTTTGTGGTCATGGAATTAGCACAACATTTCATGAGTCACCAAATATTTTACATTATGGAAGTAAAAATACAGGTATGGAAATTAGACCTGGTATGACATTTACTATTGAACCAATGATCAATTCAGGAAAATATGATGTAAAGATGTTAAATGATGGCTGGACAGCAGTTACAAAAGATAAATCTTTATCTGCTCAATTTGAACATACGTTAGGAATTACTGAAAATGGTTATGAAATCTTTACAGAATCTGCTAAAGGTTATTCAAAGCCTCCATACTTAATAATTAATGATTAAAAGATACTCGCGTAAACAATTAACTGACATTTGGTCAGAGGAAAATAAATATAAAATCTGGTTAGATATAGAAATTGCTGCAGCTGAGGTAATGGAAAAACTTGAACAAATTCCAAGAGGCGTTGCATCTATAGTAAGAAAAAAAGCTAAAATTAATGTCTCAAGAATTCATAAAATAGAGTCTGAGGTTAAACACGATGTGATAGCCTTTTTATCTTCAGTTACTGAAAAAGCTGGAATTAAAGCTAGATATCTTCACCAAGGTATGACTTCCTCAGATGTTTTGGATACTAGTTTCAATATTCAATTAGTCCAATCAGGAAAAATCATTTTAAACGATATCGATCAAATTTTAAAAGTTTTAAAAAAGCAGGCTAAAAAATACAAACTAACCCCATGCATGGGACGTAGTCATGGTATTCATGCAGAACCAATTACTTTTGGATTAAAATTAGCCTCATTTTACGAGGAATTTAAAAGAAATAGAAAGAGATTAGCAGCTGCAATTGATGAAGTTTCAACTTGTGCAATTTCTGGAGCTGTTGGTACATTTGCTAATATTGATCCTAATGTTGAAAAACATGTTGCAAAAAAATTAGGTTTAAGAGTTGAGCCAATTTCAACACAGATTATTCCTAGAGACAGACATGCGTTCTATTTTTCAGTTTTAGGTATTATAGCAGGTTCAATTGAGAGAGTGGCTATTGAAATTAGACACCTCCAGAGAACAGAAGTTTATGAGTTACAAGAATTTTTTTCAAAAAAACAAAAAGGCTCTTCAGCAATGCCTCATAAAAAAAATCCTATTTTAAGTGAAAACTTAACTGGACTTGCAAGAATGGTGAGGAGTGCAGTTGTACCTGCGTTAGAAAATATTGCTCTATGGCATGAAAGAGACATATCTCACTCGAGTGTGGAAAGAAATATTGGTCCAGATGCTAATATCACAACCGACTTTGCTCTAGTAAGACTTACTAATATTTTAGATAATATGATTGTGTATCCAAAAAAAATGCTTGAAAATCTAAATATAACTAAAGGTTTGATTTTTTCACAAGAAGTAATGTTAGAATTAACTAAATCTGGGTTAAGTAGAGAAAAATCCTACAAAATGGTTCAGAGCTATGCAAAAAAGTGTTTTGCACAAAATCTAAATTTATATGATGTTCTTTTAAAGGATAAATTAATTATGAGTAAAATTTCTCAAAAAAGACTTAAATCCATCTTTAGTTACTCCAAACATTTTAAAAATGTAAATTTAATCTTTGGAAGAGTTTTTAAATAATGAAAAAAGGGAAAAAATTATATGAAGGAAAAGCTAAGATCATTTATGCAACAAGTGATAAAGATTTAGTAATTCAATATTTTAAAGATGATGCAACAGCTTTTAATAATCAAAAAAAATCTACCATCGAGGGAAAAGGAGTTTTAAATAATAGAATTTCTGAACATATACTGTCAAGCCTTTCACAAATAGGTATCAAAAATCACTTAGTTAAAAGATTAAATATGCGTGAACAAGTTGTTAAACTTGTTGAGATAATTCCTATAGAATTTATTGTTAGAAATGTTGCAACAGGATCTTTAACAAAACGTCTTGGAATTGAAGATGGAACTGTTTTAAAAGAACCTTTAATTGAATATTGCTTAAAAGATGACAAACTTGGTGACCCGTTAATAGCTGAAGAACATATTCTTGCATTTGATTGGGCATCAAAAAAAGAAATTGAAAAAGTAAAAAAAATGATTTTAAGAATTAATGATTTTATGATCGGTATGTTTAGAGGAGTAGGAATTAAGCTGATAGACTTTAAGTTAGAATTTGGAAGACTGAATGCTAATGGAAAAAAAGATGTTATTTTAGCTGACGAAATAAGTCCTGATACTTGCAGATTATGGGACAGTTTAACTGATAAAAAATTAGATAAAGACAGGTTCAGAAAAGATCTAGGAGATCTAATCCCAGCATACACGGAAGTTGCAAAAAGACTTGGTATTCTTCACGAACAATCCAACCTAAGTGCTGTAAATGTAACAAAACTATCTTCAGTTCAAAGAAAGCGTAAATGAAAATATCAGTAGTTATTACACTAAAAAAAGACGTCCTAGATCCTCAAGGTAAAGTTATTCATCAAGCTCTTGATGGAATGGGATTTGATGACATCAATGAAGTAAGACAAGGTAAATATTTTGAAATTGATACTAAAGAAACTGATCCTAAAAAAGCAAAAGATAAAGTTGAAGAAATGTGCAAAAAACTTTTAGCTAATCTTGTAATAGAAAATTACAAAATTATTGATGCACAATAATTAATGAAATCAGCAGTCATTACATTTCCAGGTTCTAATTGTGATAGAGATATGGATGTTGCTTTAAAAAAATTTGGTTTTAAAAATAAAATGGTTTGGCATCAAGATGTTGAGTTACCAAAAAGTGACTTGGTGGTCTTACCTGGTGGTTTTTCTTATGGGGATTATCTTAGATGTGGCAGCATGGCTTCTAAATCTAAGATTATGCAATCAGTAATTAATTTTGCAAATTCTGGTGGAATGGTGATGGGTATTTGCAATGGTTTCCAAATTTTAGTTGAAACAGGATTGGTCCCTGGAGTTTTATTAAGAAATAAATATTTAGAATTTATTTGCAAAAACGTTTTTGTAAAAATAAACAATAAAGACAATGCTTATTTCAGAAAAATTAGTAAAAATGTATTAGAATTACATATCGCTCATAACGAAGGAAACTACTTTTGTACAAATGATCAATTAAAAGAAATTGAAGACAATACCCAAGTTGCGATCAATTATTGTGATCCTGAAGGTAAAATTGAAGAACCATTCAATCCCAATGGATCTATTAAAAACATTGCTGGAATTTTTAATAAAGAAAAAAATGTTTTAGGAATGATGCCTCATCCTGAAAGGATGATTGATCATTCTCTATCAGGTGAAGATGGTTCTCATTTTTTTAATAACCTAATCAATAACTTAAAATGATCGTAAACGAACAATTAGCTATCGATCATGGATTGAAAAAAGAAGAATATAAAAAAATCTGTGAACTTTTAAAAAGAACTCCTAACATTACAGAATTAGGAATATTTTCTGCAATGTGGAATGAACACTGCTCTTATAAATCTTCAAGATTACATTTAAAAAAATTACCAACCAAAGGTAAACAGGTTATTCAAGGACCTGGTGAAAATGCTGGGGTAGTTGATATTGGAGATAATGATGCAATTGTCTTTAAAATTGAAAGTCATAACCACCCTTCTTTCATTGAACCTTACCAAGGTGCTGCCACAGGAGTTGGTGGAATAATGAGAGATGTGTTTACAATGGGTGCAAGACCAATAGCTAATTTAAATTCAATACACTTTGGTTCTACACAACATAAAAAAACTAAAAACCTCCTTAGAGGTGTTGTCCATGGAATTGGTGGTTATGGGAACTGCATGGGAGTTCCAACCATTGCAGGTCAAACAAGTTTTGATAGTTCTTATAATGGAAATATCTTGGTTAACGCAATGACGTTAGGATTAGTGAAAAAAGATAAGATTTTTTACTCAAAAGCAGCCGGTTTAAATAAACCTGTAATATATGTCGGATCTAAAACGGGTCGTGATGGCATTCACGGAGCTAGTATGGCCTCTGCTAGTTTTGATGAAAAAATTGAGGAAAAAAAACCAACTGTACAAGTCGGTGATCCCTTTACAGAAAAACTTTTACTTGAAGCATGTTTAGAATTAATGGCAGGTGACTCTATCATTGCAATTCAGGATATGGGGGCAGCAGGTTTAACTTCTTCAAGTATTGAAATGGCTTCAAAGGGAAATCTTGGAATAGAGATTAATTTAAATAAAGTGCCCTGTAGGGAAACAAAAATGACTCCTTATGAAATTATGCTGTCTGAAAGTCAGGAAAGAATGTTGATTGTTTTAGAAAATGGAAAAGAAGAGTATGCTAAAACAATATTTGATAAGTGGAATTTAGATTTTGCTGTAATTGGAAAAACAACCAAATCGAAGAAAATTGAACTTTATTTTGATAGTGAAAAAGTTGCTGATATACCAGTTAATACTCTTGTTGAAAATTCACCAATGTATGATCGTAAATGGAAAAAAGCAAAACTTCCAAAGAAAAATAAAATTAATAAAGATGATATAAATAATTTAAAGATAATTGAAGTTCTTAAAAAAATTTTAGCAAATCCAAATATTTGTAGTAAAGAATGGATTTGGCAACAGTATGATCATACAGTGATGGGAGACACCATTCAAAAACCTGGAGGAGATTCTGGTGTGGTGAGGGTTCATGGCACCAATAAAGCAGTTGCAGCATCAGTAGACTCTTCAGCAGTTTATTGTTGGGCTCACCCTCTTACAGGTGGAAAGCAAGTAGTGTGTGAAAGTTTTAGAAATTTAATATCTGTTGGAGCAAAACCAATTGCCATTACAAATTGTCTAAATTTTGGTAGCCCCGAAAATGAAGAGAATATGGGTGAGTTTGTTGAATGTGTTCATGGAATTGGAGAAGCAAGCTCTTATTTAAAATTTCCTGTCGTGTCTGGAAATGTATCTTTCTATAATCAAACTAAGGACCAGGGAATAAAGCCTACTCCATCTATAGGCGGAGTTGGACTTATAAAAGATTATAATAAAATGATTACTATGGATTTTAAAGAAGTTGATAATGTTGTTTTAGTTATTGGTAAAACTGAAGGTCATATTGATCAAAGTTTATTTGCAAGAGTTATATTAGATGAAAAAAATGGACCTCCACCAGAAATAAATCTTTTTAATGAAAAAAATAATGGAGAAACTCTTTTAAGATTAATCGATAGTAATTTAATTAAAAGCGCCCATGATATTTCTTTAGGAGGAATAATTACTGCCGTATCAAAAATGTGTATTAAGGGCAATAAAGGTATTAATCTAAAAAAGCCAAAATACTTAATTAGTGAAATGGAATATTTTTTTGCAGAAGATCAAGGGAGATACATTGTTGAAATTAGTAAAAAAGATCAAAAAAAAGTCCTAGATATATTAAATAAAAATGCAGTTCATTATGATGAGCTTGGAACAATCAATGAAAATATGCTATTTTTGAACGAAAAGACAAAAGTTACAATTGACGAATTAAAAGGGTCTAATACAAGGTGGTTGAAAGAATATATGATTAACTAATGGCGATGAATTTAAATGAGATTGAGAGTTTGATTAAAGAGGCAATGCCTGATGCTATTGTTGAAATACAAGACCTAGCTGGTGATGGAAATCATTACTCTGCAACTATAACCTCATCTCAATTTTCAGGTAAAAGTAAAATTGAACAACATAAAATGGTATACAATTCGTTAAAAGGAAGAATGGGTAATGAATTACATGCTTTAGCAATAAAAACAAAGGAAAATTAAAATGGACCAAGAAACAAATGATTTAATTAAAAATGAAATTGAGAATAACGAAGTTTGCTTATTCATGAAAGGAACTCCTGATGCACCACAATGTGGTTTCTCAATGGCTACTTCTAATATTTTAAAAGTTCTAGAAGTAAACTTTAAAGGTATAAACGTTTTAGCAGATCAAAAACTTAGAGAAGGTATCAAAGTTTATAGTGATTGGCCTACAATTCCTCAACTATATGTTAAAAATGAATTTGTTGGGGGCTGCGATATCGTAAAAGAAATGTTTGAAAGTGGTGAACTTGCTAAACTGCTTGAAGATAAAAATATAAATTTTAAAGCTAAAAACTAATTATCTAGAATAATACTCAATAACTAAATTAGGTTCCATAACTATCGGATAAGGAACTTCCTCAAACTTTGGAGTTCTTACAAACTTAAGCTTTTTATTTTTTTCATCCATTTGAATATATTCTGGAGTTTCCCTTTCCTTATTTGCTAAAGCGATATCAACAATTGCTAATTGTTTAGACTTGTCTCTTATCTCAATTGAGTCTTCCTCTTTAACTAAATAACTTCCAATATTTACTTTTTTACCATTAACTTTAACATGGCCGTGGTTAATTAATTGTCTAGCTGAAAATATTGTTGTTGCAAATTTTGCTCTATAAATTACTGCATCTAATCTTCTTTCAAGTAGACCTATTAAATTTTCACCAGTATCACCTTTAAGCATTACAGCTTTTTTATAAATATTTCTAAACTGTCTTTCGTTGATATTACCGTAGTAAGCTTTTAGTTTTTGCTTAGCTTGTAACTGAATTCCATAATCTGAAGGCTTTGATGATCTTGTTTGACCGTGTTGTCCTGGTCCGTAGGCTCTTGTATTAAATGGACTTTTTGGTCTACCCCAAAGGTTGACCTTTAATCTTCTATCGACTTTGTGTTTAGAGTTTAATCTTTTTGTCATTTAATAGAGGGGTTTATAAACCTACTCGTTGTTTTGTCAATCAACGTTTTTTTCCTAAACTAGCAAATACACTTGATAAAATACGTGTTTCTTTTGAGGATAATTCCATCCTATAAAAAATATTTCTCAAGTTCTCAAGCATTTTGGGTTTCTTTTCTTTAGGTTTGAAGAACCCTATATCTTCTAAATTTTTAATACATAAGTTAAACATTGATAATATGTCTTTTTTTGAGGCTGACTTTACTTTTTTAGATTTTTTAAAACTAGAAACTTTTGAATTAATAACGCTATGCACAACCTGGGCAATTATAACTAAACTGTGAGACAAGTTCAGAGATTTAAATTCTTGGTTGGTTGGGATCTGAAGAGTATAATTTGCATAACTTATCTCGTTATTTGAAAGTCCTGAAGCTTCAGATCCAAATAAAAAAGCCACTTTTTTTTTATAATCAATCTTCTTTAAATCCTCTAATTGAATATGTTTAATGTTTTTATTTCTAAACCTTGCTGAAGTAGCGATTACTAAATCCACATTTTTTATAGCATTCTCTAGGTTATTATAATTTTTACTTTTATTGATAATATTTTTTGCACCTACTGATGTAGCTAAAATTTTATCATTTGGATAGATGGGTTTAGGATCTACAACTATCATTTTTTGAAAATTAAAATTTTTCATCGCTCTCGCACATGCACCGATATTTTCTGAGAGCTGAGGTTTGTGCAAAATAAATGAAATATTATTTTTTGACATAATTAGTCTATGCCGTGACTTCTATCATAATTTGAAATTTCAGAGGTATCTAAATCCTTTAAATATTTTTCATCCATTTGCCAAATACTCACTTTTAATGGGTAACATTTTGCTACATTAGAGGAATGTTCAGATCCACAATCTCCACCTGGACAAGCTGATAGAGCTCCTAATAAATCTGTCTCTGCAAAAAATTCTAAATAATCACCTGGTCTTACAGGACTTGCCTTCATAAAATATTGTTTAGTATCGTTGGTAAATCCCGTTAACATAAAAACGTTTAAAACATCGTGAACTATTTTTTCGGCTTCATCAATTTTAAGTTTTTTTTCTTTAACTAGAGCCCTAGTTAAATTTGAATGACAGCAATAATGATAGTCATTACCCGACAGAAGCTTTGAGGTATATGGATCGCACCTTGTACCAATTACATCATGTACTGATCCACCATCCTCATCATAATCATACCAATCTAGCGTATCCCATGTAATAGTTGCTAAAGATCTAAGATAAGGAAAACTACTAAACATTTTATCTCCTACGGAAAGATGTGTTCCATAAAGAGCCCGTGTTTTTCCTGAATAAAATTTTTCATTTAAATTATTCAAATTAAAAAGATTTAAGTCCCCTACTTGTGGCCCTTCAACACTTTCAATTCTAAAGAACTCACCTTTTTTAACTTGAAATGTTTTGGCGTCTCTTGGAGGTATTATAATTTCATTTTTTTTACTCAAATTTTTTCGCGCTAGATGAAAAATAGTTAAGTTTTTTTCTTCAATATTATTATTGGGATAGCAAACCACTGGTTTTGCTCCAATTCTTTGATTGATATCTAACGGTTTATTTGAAAACTTTTTAATCTTCATGCCTAAAGGCTAGCAGGAGCGTTATCTTTATATAGTTTGTAATCCAAACTATCGATGAGTGCTTTAAAAGATGCGTCAATGATATTTGGGGAAACTCCTATAGTAAACCAATTTAACCCTTTAGAGTCTGTACTTTCAATACTAACTCTAGTTACCGCCTCCGTTCCTGTATTTAAAATTCTTACTTTATAATCGACTAATCTTAAATCTTTTAGGTATTTGGAATATTTATCAAGTTTATTTACGTTTTTTCTAATTGCGTTATCTAAAGCATTAACAGGACCATTTCCTTCTCCTTCACACAATATTTTTTGACCATCTACTTCTAACTTTGCCTTTGCATGAGAAATAATATCTCCCGATTTATCTTTTTTAACAGAAACATCATATTCATTAATTGAAATATATCTTGGTATGTCTCCCATTAATCTTCTTGCCAATAATTCAAAAGAAGCATCTGCACCATCGTAGCTATATCCAATAAATTCTCTATCTTTTACCTCCTCAAGAAGTTTTTTTATTTTAGGATCATTTTTCTCTACCTTTATACCTATTGAATTCAATCTAGACATAATATTAGACTGACCTGATTGATCTGAGACAACTATATTCCTTGAATTTCCTACCTCCTCAGGATTTATGTGTTCATAAGTTTTTGGATCTTTTTGAACAGCAGAAACATGCATTCCTCCTTTATGAGAAAAGGCAGATGCACCAACATAAGGTAAATGTTTATTAGGTTTTCGATTGAGCAATTCATCTAACAACCTTGAGCATTGTGTTAAATTTCTTAAGTTCTCACGTTTAATGTTTAATTGATAATTATCATAAAAATCTTTTTTTAAAAAAAAAGTTGGGATCAGAGATGTTAAGTTTGCATTGCCACATCTCTCTCCTAATCCATTTATAGTTCCTTGAACTTGTCTCACACCAGCTTGAACTGCAGTTAAACTATTTGCAACAGCATTTTCTGTATCATTATGAGCATGAATTCCTAAATTTTTTCCTGGTATATGTTTTGCAACTTCCAAAATAATTTTTTCAACCTCATGAGGAAGTGTTCCTCCATTTGTATCGCATAAAACAATCCATCTTGCTCCATTGTCATAAGCAGATTTTAAGCAAGCAAGGGCGTAATCAGCATTTGACTTATATCCGTCAAAAAAATGTTCTGCATCAAACATAAATTCTTTACCAGATTTAACAATGTGTTTTGCGCTATCGCTAATGTTGGTAAGGTTTTCCTCATTTGAGATACCGAGGGCTACTTCAACTTGAAAATCCCAAGATTTTCCAAACAAACAAATTGATGAACTTTTCGAGTTAATTAAAGACGATAACATTGGATCATTTTCAGCACTATGCTCTGATTTTTTAGTCATACCAAATGCGGTTAAATTAGCAGATTTAAAATTGTGATCTTTATTAAAAAATTCTGTATCGGTTGGGTTTGCACCAGGCCAACCCCCTTCAATGTAATCAACACCAAGCTCATCTAAAGCGGAAGAAATTTTCTCTTTATCATCAATTGAAAAATCAACACCTTGAGTTTGTGCACCATCACGAAGAGTGGTATCAAATATATATAGCTGATCTTTACTCATTTAAATTTCCAGATCGTTTTACCATCTTTATCTTCTATTAAAACACCTTTGTCTAAAAGCTCATCTCTTATTTTATCAGCTTCTTCATAGTTTTTATCTTCTCTTGCTTTATTTCTCTGTTCAATCTTCTCTAAAATTTCAGTTTCATTTATTGAATGTTTATTTTTCTTAAATTCTAACCATTGATTTTCTGTTTCATTTAATAAACCAACAAATTTACATGCCGAAATAAATGAAGCTTTATCAGTGGAGTTACCTTTTTGTGCTTTGTCATACAATTTATGAAGATTAGCTATATATCCAGGGGTATTTAAATCGTCATAGAGCGGTTTTAGAGTTTCATCATCAATCTCTTCTGCTTTATAATTTGATGCATACACTTTGTACCATTTGTTAATTGTATTTTGACAATCATTTAAAAGTTTATCATTCCAATCTAAAGGCTGTTTGTAGTGGGCACTCATTATAGCTAACCTCAAAACTTGTCCACTTACATTATTTCTAAAATCTTTTATCTTTAAAATATTTCCTTGTGATTTGGCCATTTTTTCGTTGGAAATTGTTATAAATGCATTATGTAGCCAGTAGTTTGCAAAAACTTTTGTATCATTTGCACATCTTGATTGTGCAATTTCATTTTCATGGTGCGGAAATAATAAATCTATACCTCCTCCATGAATATCAAACTCATTTCCAAGAAATTTTTTTGACATAGCAGAGCATTCTATGTGCCAACCTGGTCTGCCTTTGCCCCAAGGAGACGCCCAAGAAGGCTCATCAGCTTTGGAAGGTTTCCATAGAACAAAATCCTGTGAGTTTTTTTTATTATCGCTCACTTCGACTCTTGAACCAGTAATTAATTCATCAAGATTTTTATTTGAAAGTTTTCCATAGTCTTTAAATTTTTTTACTTCAAAATATACGTGTTGATTTTCTTCATAAGCAAATCCCTTGTTTATCAAATTAGAAATCATTTCTATCATCAAATCAATATGTTCTGTTGCTTTTGGTTGATGCGTAGGGATATCACAATTTAAATAACTACAATCCTTCTGAAAACTTTTATTTACATTTTCAGTTAATTCAGAAATTGATATATTTTTGCTCTTTGAGGAATTTATAATTTTATCATCAACATCAGTTATATTTCTTACATAAGTAACTTTTGGATATTTTTTTTTAAAAATTTTATAAAGAATGTCAAAAACAACAATTGGTCTTGCATTACCGATATGAGGATCGTCGTATACGGTCGGACCACAGACATACATTTTAATATTTTTTTCATCAATAGGAACAAACTTTTCTTTTTTGTTGTTTAGATTATTTGTTAAAAAAATATCATTACCCATGATTTTAGGAATATACTTAAAAAATAGATTTGTTAATCTATTTGATTAATTTGGAATTATGCATACTGGAATTGGCTCCATTTTATGCAAATTTTGTTTTCTTATAGTTTCGTATTTAGCTCGATTCGGAGAATTTGGGTTATCCATAGCCTCTTCTAATTCTTCATATTTTAAACCTAGCTGACCTTCGTCTGTTCTACCATCATCCCATAAACCATCTGTTGGAGCAGCTTCAATAATCTCTTTTAAAATTCCAAGTTCTTTACCTAACTCCCAAATTTGAGTTTTATTACAGTCTGCTATTGGCGATATATCAACCCCACCATCTCCATATTTTGTATAAAAGCCAACACCAAAATCCTCAACTTTGTTACCTGTACCTACAACAATTCCTTTATTGGCTGCAGCCACTTGATACAATGTTGTCATTCTTAATCTTGCTCTCGAATTAGCCATTCCATGCTCGTTATCAAATTTAGATAAACTGGCATTAAATGCTAAAAATAACTCATCTAAATTAACTGTATGGGCCTCAACATTTTTAAAATTTTTTACTAACCATTCTTGGTGCTTTAAACTTAAATCGTGTTGATGTGACTTTTGCTTAATTGGCATAGATAAAACCACTGTTCTTAAACCAGTCATTGCACTTAATGTGCTTGAGACTGACGAATCTATTCCTCCGGAAATTCCAATGACTAAAGCTTCGGCTTTAGAAGGCATATTATCCACGTAATTTTTTATCCAATTAGAAATAAATTTTACTTTCTCCGAAGTATTCATAGGTTTTTAATATAAATTATTAATAATTTTGCAATGTATTAAGATGCCGCTCTGTCTGCGCTTTTTGAATATGAGCTATTCTTTTTAATCTCATCTGATATTAAAAAAGCTAATTCTAATGCCTGATTAGAGTTAAGCCGTGGATCGCAATGGGTATGATATCTAGAAGATAAATCTTTTTCAGATATTTTTTGTGCTCCCCCGATACATTCTGTAACATCTTGGCCGGTCAGCTCAATATGAAGTCCTCCTGCATAACTTCCTTCACTTTGATGGCAGGCAAAAACATCTCTAACTTCTTTCAGAACACTGTTAAAAGGTCTTGTTTTAAAACCAGTAGCAGCTTTAATTGTGTTCCCGTGACATGGATCACACGACCAAATTACATTTAATCCTTCTTTTTTGATTGCTCTAATTAATTTAGGTAAATGTTTAGAGACATTGTCAGCACCAAATCTAGAAATTAAAGTAATCTTACCTTTTTCATTCTTTGGATTAATCTTGTTACAAAGTGCAACTAAATCCTCTGCTTTTAAAGTTGGGCCACATTTAATACCTATAGGGTTTTCTATTCCTCTACAAAATTCAACATGTCCACCATCTAATTGTCTTGTTCTGTCTCCAATCCAAACAAAATGGGCTGAGGTGGCATGATTCTCACCCGTAGTAGAATCTGTTCTAGTCATAGTTTCTTCAAAAGGTAATAATAAAGCCTCATGTGAGGTCCAAAAATTTACCGTATACAATCTGTTATTAAAATCTGAAGTAATTCCACATGCTCTCATAAAAGCTATGGCATCAGCAATTTTATCTTCAAGCTCTTTAAATTTTTTAGCTTGTGGACTTTTTTTAATATAATCTAAATTCCACAAATGTACTTTATTTAAATCTGCAAAACCTCCTTTGGAAAAAGCCCTTATAAGATTAAGCGTTGCAGCTGACTGAGAATAAGCTTTATATAATCTTTTTGGATCTGGTATTCTTGCTTTTTTATTAAATTCCATTCCGTTAATATTATCTCCCAAATAGCTTGGTAGATCTAATCCATCTTTAGATTCTGTTGGAGAACTTCTTGGTTTTGAAAACTGACCAGCTATTCGTCCAAGTTTTACAACTGGTAAGGATGCAGAATAAGTTAAAACTAATGACATCTGTAACATTAGTTTAAATGTGTCTCTTATATTGTCTGGATTAAATTCTGCAAAACTTTCTGCACAATCTCCCCCTTGAAGAAGAAAAGCTTTTCCATCAACAACATCAGCAAGCTGATCTTTTAAATGTCTTGTCTCTCCTGCAAAAACTAATGGTGGAAACGTTCCAATCTTATCCAGAACTTTATCCAATTCTTTTTTGTCAGGATATTCTGGAATGTGTTTTACTGGATATTTTCTCCAACTATTTTTTTTCCAATTTTTCATATGCAACCTGAAAGTGTTTTAACAGAGTTTATACTTTATTCAACAGTGACAGATTTAGCCAAATTTCTAGGCTTATCAATGTCATAACCTTTTTTTAAAGCTGAGTAATAAGCCAGTTTTTGAAGAGGAATAGTTAAAAGGAATGGCAATAAGTCATCATTAGTATTTTCAACTTCAATAGCTTCCCAAATATTTTCAGAAACAATTTCGTCTTTACTCTTATTAGTTATTAATAAAACTTTTGCTCCTCGAGCTATTGCTTCCTGCATATTTGAAATAGTTTTCTTATAATAGCTATCTCTTGGAGCTAACACTACCACAGGCATTCCATCCTCTATCAAGGCCAATGGACCATGTTTCATTTCTCCTGCTGGATAACCCTCTGCATGTACGTAAGATAATTCTTTTAATTTTAAAGCACCTTCAAGTGCTATAGGGTATGATAAACCCCTTCCTAAAAACATCGATCCTTTTGCTTCATTAAAAGTAGAGGATATAGCCTGAATATCATTATCTATTAATAAAGATTTTTCAATTAAACTTGGTAACTTCTGCAAGTCTTTAATCTTTTCTCTATAATTTTCTTTATTAATTTCATTTCTCAAAGACCCAAGCTTTAAAGCTAAAATATATAAAATTAGTATTTGACCTAAAAAAGCTTTTGTAGATGCAACACCAATTTCTGGGCCGCAATGAATCGGTAATACAAAATTTGCATCTCTTGCAATTGAACTTTCTATTACATTTACTACAGCACAAGTTTTCATATTATTTTTGTTACAAAGATTTAGTGCTGCGTAAGTATCTGCTGTTTCTCCAGATTGAGAGACAAATATATATAAAGTATCTTTTTTAAATCTATTTTTTCTATACCTAAACTCTGATGCAATATCTATAGAGACATCAAGTTGGGTTAACTCTTCAAACCAGTATTTAGCCATTAGACAGGAATGATAAGCAGTGCCACAACCTATTAATATAATTGAATTTATTTCATTAATGTTCCATGGGAAATTATAGATATTAATTTCTGAATTCGCTTTATCTATATATTCTTTTATTCCAGTTTTAACTGTTGTTGGTTGCTCCTCAATTTCCTTAGCCATAAAATGCTTAAAGTCACCTTTTTCGTAACTAGCCTCATTTGATGAAAGTTCTAAAATTTTTTTATTTATCTTCTTTCCATCCTCATTAAAAAAAAGAACTTGGTCCTTTTTAATTATACAAAATTCACCGTCATCAAGATATGTAATTTTATTTGTCATTGATTTTAATGCATAAGAATCTGAACCTAGATAATTTTCATTCGGTCCATAACCAACTGCTAAAGGTGAGCCCCTTCTAGCTCCAATTATTAAATCAGGAATATCTTTAAAAACAATTCCTAAAGCAAAGCTACCATGGAGTTGTTTTAATGTTCTTGTGATAGCTTCTTCCAATTCATTAGTTTTTAAGTTTTCTGTAATTAGATGGACTATTACCTCAGTGTCAGTTTGAGATTTAAATACATGACCTTTGGTCGTTAAATATTTTTTTAATATTGTTGAATTTTCAATGATACCATTATGAACAACAGAAACATTGTGTGAAGAATGTGGGTGAGCATTAACACTATTTGGTATACCATGTGTAGCCCATCTAACATGACCAATTCCTATATTGCCTTTCAAATTTTTTAAATCAAAGTTTTGTTCTAGGCTTTCTACTCTACCCTCAGACTTAACTTCTTTTATTTCACCTTCAAAAAGAGTTGCTATCCCAGCAGAGTCATAGCCTCTGTATTCAAGCTTTTTTAGTGAGCTGATAATACTTGCAGACACGGGCTTGTTACTTGAA
Organism: Pelagibacteraceae bacterium AG-430-E20; assembly: GCA_003209915.1. Classification (GTDB taxonomy): domain Bacteria; phylum Pseudomonadota; class Alphaproteobacteria; order Pelagibacterales; family Pelagibacteraceae; genus Pelagibacter. The sequence continues at coordinate 81,727 of QCOF01000002.1, forward strand.
ATTCCGATGATGCCACACATAATTTATTTTTTTCTCTTATAATTTTTGATTTCTGTTTGTAAAGATCTGGTAAGTGCTAGAGATTTTTTGGAAACATTTCTAGTAATAACAGAACCTGCTCCAACAATACTTTCGTTATCAATTATAACTGGTGCAACTAACGAAGAATTAGAGCCTATAAATACTTTATCTTTAATTTTTGTTTTGTGTTTTTTAATACCATCATAATTACAGGTTATGGTGCCAGCACCAACATTTACTGCTTTACCAATGTCTGTATCACCAATGTAAGATAAATGATTTACTTTAGATTTTTTTCCTACATTACTTTTTTTAACTTCAACAAAATTACCTATTTTAGATCCTTCTTTTAATAATGTATCAGGTCTAATTCGGGCATATGGGCCAATTTCAACTTTATTTTCAATTTTACATCCTTCTAGGTGAGAAAAAGATTTTATAATTACATTGCTCCCAATCTTAACTTTAGAACTAATAACAACATAAGGTTCTATAGTTACGTTATTTCCAATTTTCGTATCTTTTGAAAAAAAAATTGTTTCAGGACTTATCATCTTTACTCCAGACTTGACAAATTTCTCTCTAAGTTTTTTTTGATTTAAAACTTTCATTTAAGTTTGATTTACATTATGAATATAAATTAATTAATTCACAATTTATTTCTTTAAAATACTTTAAAATGAAACAAAAATTTACAGTTTTATTTGATCTAGATGGTACCTTGGTGGATACAGCGCCAGATTTAATACGTGCTCATAATCACGTAATGGATAAATTTGGCTATCCTAAGAAAACTTTAGGAGAATTAAAAAATGCTGTTGGCAAGGGTGCAAAGGCCATGATGGCAAAAGCTAATGGTCAGTGGAAATGGTTTGATGAAAAAATTCAAAACAAAATGACTGATGAATTTTTATCTTATTACGGAAAAAATATTTTACATGAAAGTAAATTAATTAATGGTGTAAAAGAATTTTTAAATTGGTGTAATAATGAAAATATTTCTATGGCAGTATGTACCAATAAAACTGAACATTTGGCTGTTGATCTTTTAAAAAAAATTGGAATTTATGAATATTTTGAGTACGTTGCAGGATACAATACTTTTGAATATTGCAAACCAGATCCTAGACATTTAACAAACGTTATAGAAATATTAGATGGTGACAAAAATAAATCATTGATGATTGGAGACAGTGAGACAGATGCTAATGCTGCAAAAGCTGCTGATATACCAATTATTTTATTAAAATATGGATATACAGAAAAAAGATCAGATGAGATCTATCATAATCACTTGATAAAAGACTTTGTAGGAATTGAAAAAATAATATCAAATTATCTTTAAATATTGATTAATTTTATTTAAACAATAAAACAAAAACATTATTAAAATATGAGTCTATAAAATGCACTTTGTCGAAAAAGAACCTGCTCAGAAAAGAATTGATTTTGATAATAAATTAAAAACAAAAAAAATTTTAAGAGTACCAGGTGCTTACAACCCTCTGACTGCAAAGTTAGTTGAAGAAATAGGATACGACGCTGTTTATGTTTCGGGTGGAGTTATGGCAAATGATCTTGGTTTTCCAGATATAGGACTTACTACTTTACAAGATGTAAGCACAAGATCTTACTTAATATCAAGAGTAACAAATCTTCCAACTATTGTTGATATTGATACAGGATTTAAATCTTGCAAAGAAACTATTGAAACATTTGAAGAATTTGGAATTACAGGAGTGCATTTAGAAGATCAAATAGAAAGAAAAAGATGTGGACATTTAGATAACAAAGAATTGATTTCAATAGAAGCAATGGTAAAAAAAATTGAAGAATGTGTTGCTTCTAAAAAAGATCCAAATTTTAAAATTATCGCAAGATCTGATGCAAAAAGTGTAGAGGGTATTGATAAAATGATTGAGAGATGTAAGGCATATGTTGATGCTGGAGCTGAGATTATTTTTCCCGAAGCTTTGCAGGACGAAAAAGACTTTGAGAAAGTAAGAAAAGAACTCAATTGTTATCTGTTAGCTAATATGACTGAATTTGGAAAATCAAAATTATTTAATTATAAAGAATTAGAAAACATAGGGTTTAATATAGTAATTTATCCTGTAACTACTCAAAGATTAGCTATGAAAAATGTAGAAGATGGATTGAGAGACATTTATGTTAATGGACACCAGAACAACATAATAGATAAAATGCAGACAAGAAAGAGGCTTTATGAGCTTGTTGAATATGAAAAATATAATTCATTAGATGAAAAAATTTATAACTTTAGTACAGAAGGACATGAATAATGAGTGAAGATATCAAAAAGGGTTTGTTAGGAATTGTAGTTGATGAAACTGAAGTTTCTAAAGTTATGCCAGAAATTAATTCCCTGACTTACAGAGGTTATGCTGCTCAAGATTTGTGTGAATATTGTAAATTTGAGGAAGTGGCTTACTTAATTTTGAATAAGGATTTGCCAAACACAATTGAGCTTAGGAAATTTGAAAAAGAGGAAAAAAATAACAGAGAGTTATCGAAAAATTTATATGAAATAATAAAACATATGCCAAAAAAATCACATCCCATGGACGTAGCCAGAACTGCTGTAAGTGTAATGGGATTAGAGGATAAAGAAACCCAAGATTCTTCACCAGAAGCTAATATGAGAAAGGCATTAAGAATTTTTGCAAAGACCCCCACTGCTTTAGCGGCGTTTTATAGGATTAGAAAAGGAAAAAAAATAATTAAACCTAAGAAATCTTTAACTTTTGCTGAAAACTTTTTTTATATGTGTTTTGGCAAAGTTCCACAAAAAGAGATTGTTAAAGCTTTTGACGTATCACTAATTCTTTATGCTGAACATAGTTTTAATGTTTCAACATTTACTGCAAGAACTATAACAAGTAGCTTATCAGACATTCATGGAGCAATTACAGGAGCTATTGCTAGTTTAAAAGGACCGTTGCATGGGGGTGCCAATGAAGAAGTTATGCACATGATGAATAAAATAAAAAAACCTGAGAATGCGTTAGAATGGATTAATAACGCTTTAAAAAATAAAGAAGTAGTTATGGGTTTCGGTCATAGAGTTTATAAATCAGGAGACTCTAGAGTTCCAACCATGAGACAGTATTTTGGAAAAGTTGCTAAACTTAAGAAAGATAAAAAATTTGAGAAAATTTACGACATTGTTGAAAAAGTTATGATTAAAGAAAAAAATATTCATCCAAATGTTGATTATCCAACAGGTCCCACTTATCATTTAATGGGATTTGATACTGATTTTTTTACACCAATATTTGTTATTTCAAGAATAACTGGTTGGTCAGCTCATATCATGGAGCAACATGCTGCAAATAAGTTAATTAGACCTTTAGCAAGCTATAAGGGTAGTAAGCATAGAAAAGTTCTTGAATTAAATCAGAGATAATTTCTAAAATATTAACTAAACGCTTCGACCCATGTCCCTTGAGTAGATGCTTTAGAATATTCTGTTGCACGACCTTCAAAAAAGTTCATGTGCTCAACTGCATTAAGCATTGTATCTAACCAGCCTAAAGGGTTTTTATCTACATCATAAATAGCTTCTAAACCTAGTTGATCTAGTCTTCTATTAGCTATAAATCTTATGTAATCCTTAACATCTTTTGCAGTAAGACCTTCCATTGGACCCATTTCAAAAGCTAAGTCAATAAAAGCATCTTCGTGCTCTATAATTGTTCTGCAAGCTTCATAAATTTCTTTCTTCAATTTTGGCGTCCATATTTCAGGGTTTTCATTAATGAATTCTTTAAAAATTCTTATCATAGAATTACAGTGAAGAGTTTCATCTCTGACTGACCAAGTAACGATCTGACCCATACCTTTCATCTTGTTATGTCTTGGAAAGTTTAACAAGATCGCAAAACTTGCAAATAACTGAAGTCCTTCAGTGAATGCACTAAATACAGCAACCGTTTTAGCAATATCTTCTTTTGAATTTACATTAAAGTTTTGCATGTAATCATATTTGTCTTTCATTTCTTTATACTTCATGAAAGCAGAATATTCAGATTCTGGCATTCCAATAGTATCTAAAAGATGTGAGTAAGCTGCCACATGAACTGTTTCCATTGAAGCAAAAGCAGTCATCATCATTAAAACTTCAGTTGGTTTAAAAACTGTTGTGTAATGTCTCAAGTAACAATTGTTTACCTCAACATCAGCTTGAGTAAAAAATCTAAAAATTTGTGTTAATAAATTTTTTTCTGATTGTGATAAATTTTTTTGCCAATCTCTTACATCATCTCCTAAAGGAACCTCTTCTGGTAGCCAATGAATTCTTTGTTGAGTTAACCAAGCATCATAACACCAAGGATATCTAAATGGTTTATAAACAGGATTCTCTACTAGTAATCCCATTTTTTTTGGTTGGATAATTTCTTTTTTTTCAGGTTGGATAATTTCTGAGTTTATTTTTTCGGCTACTGACATGATAGACACTCCTCGTATTCGGTTTCTTCAGTTTTGGTTGATTTATTTTTATAAACATTTGCCAAAATATCTGTTGACTTTGCATCATTGATATTTTCAGCTCTTTGAATTGATTTTGATCTACAGTAATAAAGGCTCTTCAAACCTTTTTTCCAAGCATCAAAATGAATTTTATGAAGTTCTTTCTTATGAACATCGGCAGGTAAAAATAAATTTACTGATTGAGCTTGAGATATAAATGGAGTTCTGTCTCCACTTAACTCTATAATCCAATTTTGGTTTAACTCAAATGCTGTTTTAAAAACATCTTTTTCTAAATCAGTTAAGAAATCTAAATGGGATATTGAACCTTGGTTAGTTGTGATACTTGACCAAGTTTCCTCATCATTTTTGCCGTGGCTTTCTAAAATTTCCTCTAAATATCTATTTTTAACATTAAATGAACCAGATAAAGTTTTGTGGGTGTAACTATTAGCAGCTATAGGTTCTACTCCTGGTGATGCTCCACCACAAATAATAGAAATTGAAGCTGTCGGTGCTATTGCAGTTTTATTAGAAAATCTCTCTTGATAACCATATTCTGCAGCATCAGGACATGCCCCTCTTTCTTCTGCTAAATCTTTAGAGGCTTGATTTACTTTTGCATCTATATCTTTAAATATTTTTTTATTCCAAGACTTGGCCATTACAGACTCTAAAGGAATTCTATTTTTTTGTAGAAAAGAATGGAAACCCATCACACCTAATCCAACACTACGCTCTCTTTCAGCTGAGTACTTTGCATCTTTAAATTGATCTGGGGCTTTGTTTATAAAATCAGATAAAACATTATCCAAAAATCTCATAACATCATTAATCATGTTTGGATCATCTTTCCACTCATCATATTTTTCTAAGTTTAAAGATGATAGGCAACAAACTGCTGTTCTATCTCTACCATCTTTGTCTATTCCTGTTGGTAAAGTAATTTCACTACATAGATTAGAAGTTTTAACAGTTAGATTTGCTAACTTGTGATGTTGAGGAATTTGTCTGTTAACGGTATCAATATAAATTATATATGGTTCACCAGTTTCAATTCTTGCCGTCAACAATCTTATCCATAAGTTTCTTGCAGAAATAGTTTGTTGGATTGTTCCATCTGCAGGACTTTTTAATGCCCACTGTTCATCAGTTTCTACAGCTCTCATAAATGCATCTGAGACTAAAACACCATGATGTAAATTTAATGCTTTTCTATTTGGATCACCACCCGTTGGCCTTCTCATCTCTATAAATTCCTCTATTTCAGGATGATCAATTGGAAGATAACAAGCAGCAGACCCTCTTCTTAATGAGCCTTGGCTAATTGCCATGGTCAACGAGTCCATAACTTTAATAAATGGAATTATTCCTGATGTCTTTCCAACTTTACCAATTTTTTCACCAATAGATCTTAAGTTACCCCAATAACTTCCGATACCACCACCTTTTGCAGCAAGCCAAACATTTTCACTCCATAAATCTAGAATACCTCCTAAGCTATCTGATGCTTCATTTAAAAAACAAGAAATAGGTAATCCTCTTTTAGTTCCACCATTTGACAAAACTGGAGTTGCCGGCATAAACCAAAGGTTGCTTATGTAATTATAAATTCTTTGAGCATGAAGATTGTCATCAGCATAAGAACTTGCAACTCTAGCAAACAAATCTTGGAAAGATTCGTTGTGACCAAGATATCTATCTTTTAAAGTTGCTTTACCAAAGTCAGTTAGATTTGAGTCTTTTGAACGATCAATTTTAATAATGATGCCTTTTTCATTTTGAAATAGTTCAGTTTCGTTATTTAGTGAGAAAAGATCAGGTCTTTTGTCTTTTGAAACCTCGTTTACTTGAGGGCTATATTCAGAGACAGCTTTCTTTAGGGCCTGCGATAAAATTTTGTTCATAACTTTTATTATATTTTGTTTATTATACGAAAACAACTACATGTTGTAGGCGTTATGAGTTAATATACTATATAAACAGCAAATCAACAGAACATTTATAGAACGTGACAAATTATTTATCAATAAAAAAAATTAAAAAATTGCAATTAATTAACATAAAAGGGGTAAGAAATTAACAAATGACACAAAATATTAAAATTGACCCCTACGGTTTCAGAGAATATGACGCGCGATGGTTGTATGAAGAAAACATAAATAAAGCAGGAATAGAGAATCTTGGAAAAGGTCTAGGAACACAAATAATTAATCACACACACAAAAATAATCCTACAGTTATAGTTGGTCATGATTATCGTTCTTATAGTGAGGAGATAAAAAATGCTCTAAAAAAAGGTTTAATGTCAACTGGGTGTAACGTTGAAGATGTTGGGTTGTCATTATCACCAATGGTTTATTTTGCACAATTTAATTTAAACTCTGATGCTGTTGCAATGGTAACTGCAAGTCATAATGAAAATGGATGGACTGGTGTTAAGATGGGTATCAAAAAAGGATTAACTCATGCCCCAGAAGAAATGAAGGAATTAAAAGAAATTACATTAAATGAAAAATTTATATCAGGCAAAGGAAGTGAGAAACAAATTGAAAATTTCCAACAAGTTTACAAAGAAGATTTAATCAAAAGTAATAAAATTAATAAAAAAATAACAGCTGTTGTTGCATGCGGTAATGGGACTGCCGGTATATTCGCTCCAGACATATTAAGAGGAATTGGTTGCGAAGTAATTGAACTAGATTGTAATTTAGACTGGACTTTTCCAAAATATAATCCTAACCCTGAAGATTTAGAGATGCTTCATGAAATAGCAAAATCTGTAAAAGAAAATAATGCTGATATAGGTTTTGGTTTTGATGGAGATGGTGATAGAGTTGGAGTGATTGACAACAAAGGTAAAGAGATATTTTCAGACAAAATTGGTTTATTGATTGCTAGAAACTTATCTACAAAACACCAGAATTCAAAGTTTGTAGTAGATGTTAAATCTACAGGTTTATACGCAAAAGATAAAGTATTAGCAAAAAACAACTGTGATACGATTTATTGGAAAACGGGTCATTCTCATATTAAAAGAAAAGTTAATACAGAAAAAGCTTTGGCTGGGTTTGAAAAAAGTGGGCATTTCTTTTTTAATCAACCACTAGGTTACGGATACGATGATGGTATTAATTCTGCAATTCAGGTTTGTCATTTACTAAATAATCAAAATAAAGAAATGAGTGAAATTATTGATGAATTACCTATAACTTATCAATCACCTACTATGGCTCCTTTTTGTAAAGATGAAGAGAAATATCAAGTGGTTGAGGAATTAGTAAAACAGGTGGAAAAAGTTAAAAGTGATAAAATTAAAATAGATGATCAGATCATATCTGAGATTTTAACTGTAAATGGAATTAGATTTTCTTTTGAAGATGGTTCATGGGGTTTAATCAGAGCGTCATCTAATAAACCTTCATTGGTAGTTGTTACAGAAAGCCCAACTTCAGACAGTAGAAAGAAAAAAATCTTTGATTTTATTGATGATTTACTCCAAAAAAACTGGAAAAATTGGAGATTATGACCAAAAGATTTAAAGGTTAATAAACATCATTTTCAACTAATAAGTGTTCATAAAATTGTAAAGAATCATTTAAAATTACTTCATGAGGTGATGGAGGGAGACTGAAGTCACCTCTTTTTTTTGAGTAATTTATAAACTCTAATTTTCCTATATACCTAAATAATGGCAGATAAAAAAATAAGATCCGTTGCAAAAACTTTTTCTTGGAGGCTTTTTATTTTTATTTATTGGGTAATATTTGGCTACATTTATACCGGAACATTTGTGGGAGCTGGAATTTTAGGGGTTGGATCAATTATTCCACTTTTTTTCTATTACTTTCATGAGCGAATTTGGAACAAAGTTAAATGGGGCACCAATTAAATAAACTTTTTAAGTTTATCTGAGACTATTACTTTTTTGTTATTGATATAATCCTCATGATTTTTTTCTATATTTTTAAGTTCATATAAATAATTTACCATAACGCCAAAAGATCTATTAAAACCAACTTCTGATACATTGGCATTTATATTTATATCCTCAACTATAGCTCCATTTCCTAGATGAAATCTTGTTACATCATTAATAGGTAATTGCTTATGATTTTTTTCATTTATCAAATAGTGGGCTACTAGTTTTAAAATAGCATCCTTATTAGATACAATTCTTGTATCACCAATTCTTAAATCTGGAGATTTTAAGAAAGATATATTTTCTAAAGGAATGTTTTCTAGAATATTTTTTATTTTATTGTCTTCTAAATATGAAAACCAATCTCTAAAACCTGGAATGGGTGACAAAGTTCCAAAGTGTTTTATGTTAGGTAATTCTTCTTGGATTTCATAAACAACTCTTTTAATTAAAAAATTTCCTAAAGTAACTCTTGATAAACCTTCTTGACAGTTACTTATAGAATAAAATGTTGCAGTATCATAATTTTTATTTCCAGTTGAGTGTGGCTTTGTAATTTCTTGTATCGATTTACCTAGACCATTTGTAAGTGCTACTTGAACAAATATTATGGGCTCGTCTTCAAGTGCTGGATGAAAATATGAAAAAAATCTTCTATCCTCCCCTAGCCTTCTCTTCAGTTCATCCATATCTTTAATTTTGTGAACTCTCTCGTATTTTATAATTTTTTCTAAAACGGCTGCTTTTGTATCCCAAGTAATTTTGGCTAATCTTAAAAACCCAGGATTAAACCACGACTTAAATAGTTCTCTTAAATCGTCATCCAAAGGTTTCAATTCTGAATTCTCTTTTAGCACTTTCAATAAATCTTCTCTTAATGAGACTATGGTAGAGATACCATTCGGAGCCATATTCATTCTTCTAAATAGTTCTCTTCTTTTTCCTTCAGATACTATAAATAAATTAAATAAATTTTTATCATTTTGAGTTTTTTGATAAGTTTCTATAGCTTCTGATACCTTCGTATGACTGGGTTTAAATTTCTCGTTAATTTTTTTAAAAAAAGCTAGTTTATTTTCAGGAGTAAGTGTTTGATAAAGATCAGTCACATCCCTTGCAACAGTAATTCCAAAAGCGGCACCTTTGTTAGAGATTAAATCATCACATAAAGACAGTATTGTTTCTAAATCATTCTTTTTAAGCTCAGTTTTCTTAAATAATTTTTGACCTACATCGGCAATGGATGAAATGATATCTTTTAAGTTAAAAATGTTTTTCATCTCTAATTTATACTTAAATATTCAAAAAAAGATCTAATCGAGACAATGATCAAAAATGATCCAAAAATCTTGCTCAATAAACCTTTATTAATTTTATATACTGCTTTAGCACCCACACGTGCCATTAACATCGTCACAGGAACAAATACAGCGAATCCTAATAAATTAATGTAGCCCAAACTAAAAGGTGTGTTTATATTATCAATGATCTTACCACTAATTATCATTGTGGTAGTTCCTGTTACAGCAATCAAAAAACCAACTGCTGCTGCTGTACCAATAGATTTTCTTATGTCATAACCAAAAGTTCTCATAAAAGGAACCATTAATGATCCACCACCTATTCCAAGTGGCACAGAAATAAACCCGATTACAATTCCAGAGATGTTTTTAATTAAATCAGAAATTTTCTTAGGATTTTCAACGAGTTTCTCTCTTAAAAAAATAAAAAATACTCCAACTAAAAAAGCAAAAATTGAAAAAAATAAAACCAACGCTGGAGTTTTTAAGTTAACAGCTAAAAATGTACCAGCAATAACTCCTATTAAAATAAATATTCCAAACGATTTAACCATGTTGAAATCAACTGCATCATGTTCCATATGTGTCTTTGTTGAAATGATTGATGTAGGGACAATAATTGCTAATGAAGTTCCAACTGAAAGATGCATTCTTGTAACGATATCAAAATTTAAAACTGTAAAAGCGTAATATAAAGCTGGAACCATTATTATTCCTCCACCAACACCCAATAAGCCAGCCATAAAACCAGCTACTGCTGCAGCAATAGCTAACACGACTAATAAATTTATAATTTCATTAATATTTGAGATATCCATTATGTATTTGCCTGATTGGCTTTCTCATTATTTTGAACAATTGTCATTATATGTTTTGTTTTTTGAAAATCTGACTCACGGGCCATTAAATTTTCACTTAGATATCTCTTCCATTCTTTTGATCCTATTTGGCCGTGATATAAACCTACTGTATGTCTCATTATATGATTAACCTTTGTTCCTAATTTAACTTCTTTTTTAACATACTCTAAAAGCTGTTCAGCAACTTGCTCTCGGGATGGGTTTATTTTTGTGTTAAATATTTCTCTTTCAATTTCTACTAATGAATATGGGTTTTGATATATAGATCTTCCAATCATTACTCCATCACAGTGTTTTAAATGATTGTTAATTTCACCTACTTTTGAAATACCTCCATTAATAATTATTTCTAAATCTGGGTTTTGTTTTTTAACTTCATAAACCATATTATAATTAAGCTTAGGAATATTTAGGTTTTGCTTAGGAGAAAGTCCAGTAAGCATTGCTTTTCTTGCATGCAAAATAAATGTTTTTGAACCCGCATCTCTCATTTTGTGAATAAAACTATTTAAATATTCAAAGCTTTCCACATCATCAAATCCAATTCTAGTTTTTGCTGTAACTGGAATATTACATGATTTAACCATTGCATTTATACATTCTGCAACTAGATCTGGCTCTTTCATTAAGCAAGCACCAAACATATTTTTTTGAACCTTTTTACTGGGACACCCTAAATTAATATTAATTTCATCATATCCCATGTCTTCTGCAATCTTTGCTACCTCAGCTAGCTCTTGTTTATTAGAACCTCCAATTTGTAATGCTAAGGGTTTTTCCTCAGAGCTATAAGATAAGATTTTTTTTCTATCCCCATGAATTGCAGATTTTGTTGCAACCATTTCAGTGTAAAGCATCACGTTTTTACTCATTAATCTTAAGAAAAAACGATCATGTCTATCTGTGCAATCCATCATTGGAGCAACAGATATTTTTCGACTAATTTTACTATTAATATCCAAGAGGTTTACCCATTATTTTATCAGGTAGCCAAGTCACTATTTCTGGAAAGATACACAAAATCAAAATAGCTAAAGCCATTATAATCATAAATGGTATAGAACCTTTTAAAATTTCTGACAAACTAACATCTGGGGTAATTCCTTTTATTATATAAAGATTTAATCCAACCGGTGGGGTTATTAGTCCTATTTCCATATTTATAGTAAATACAATTGCAAACCAATATGGATCAAATCCTAGAGTTGTTATCACAGGCAATAATATTGCCGAAGTCATTACAATAACTGCAACTGGAGGTAAAAAGAATCCTGCGATTAAAAGAAATATATTTATTAAAAGAAATACCACCCATTTATTTGAGCTTAATTCTACCATGCTCTGCGCTAAAGACTGGGTTACGTAAAGTTGAGAAAGTGTAAATGCAAAAAGATATGAGGCTGCGATGATAAACATTATCATCACACTTTCCTTCATTGAAACTTTAACAATATTCCATATTTTTTTTGGTTGATAAATTTTGTAAACAATTGCAATTAAAACAAAAACTAAAAAAGCTCCCACTCCTGATGCCTCTGAAGGAGTTGCCACACCACCATATAACACATACAAGACACCGGCTATAATTGCTAAAAATGGAAGAACTCTAGGTAATACTTCCATTTTTTCTCTTAAAGTAGGAGGTGTTCTATTCCTTAAGGCTTTTGCAGCATCTTTATCAATAAAGTAACTATGAATAAGAGCCCAAATTGCGAACATACCTGCTAGCATAAATCCTGGAACTAATCCGCATAAGAATAATCTTCCAATTGAAGTACCTGTTGCGATTCCATAAACTATTAAAACTATGCTTGGAGGAATAAGAACTCCCAAAGTTCCGCCTGCAGCGATAGTGCCAGTAGCAATTTGATCAGAGTAACCTCTTTTTCTCATCTCGGGTATCCCCATTGTTCCAATCGCTGCACATGTAGCTGGACTCGAACCACTTAATGCTGCAAAAATTGAACAAGCACCAATATTAGAAATAACTAAACCACCTGGAAGCCTCCACAACCATCTATCTAAACCTGTATATAAATCTTTTCCTGCAGGAGAATTAGCAACTGCCATACCCATCAGGATAAACATAGGTATTGAAAGTAAGACAAATGAGTTAAGTCCTGCATAAAACGTTTCTGCAAAAACGTCTAGCATTTGAAAACCCTCAAATGACACTAAAAGAACTATTGATACAAAGCTTAAACCAAACGCAATTGGAATTCCTGAGAAAAGAACTATTAAAGTAAAAACCGCAACAATTATAGCTATTATCAATGGGTCCATTTTTTTAGTCTGCCTCGTCAGTTAACTTAATAATTTCTGCAATGTACTGAAGGATCATCAGAATAGCCCCGATCATCATTGATGAATATGGTATCCATAGAGGTGGGTCCCAAACAGTACCTGTAGAGTAATTTTTAGTAAAGGCCTCTTCAACCATTAAGAAACCAAAATAAAATAAAATAAGAAAAAATAACAAACTTATAAGAGAGGTAAATATTTTGAGACGTAAGATGTTTCTTTTAGACATAAAATCATATATCCATTCCATACTAACATGTGCTTTTTCACTTAAAACATAAGCGCTACCAATGAAAGTAGATGCAACTAACAACATTGTTACCAGCTCTGTTTGCCATGTTATTGCTCTTTGAAAAAAATACCTTTCGAATACTAATTCGACAATTACAAGAATTGATAAAAGTAAAGCCAGAACAGCAAATGCTCCGCAAGCTTTAGCCGTAAAATCACAGAATTTTAAATATTTTTTTTTCATAAAAAAAACCCCTACTTATTTTAATAAATAGGGGTTCTTTATATATTACTTTATTTAACTGCTAAAGCCATTTCCATTAGTTTATCTCCACCTGGAACTTTCTCAGCAAAAGCTTTATGGGAAGATTTCTTTGCAATCTCAACCCATGCAGCATGATCTTTCTCGTCCATGTAAACTAATTTAACACCTGCAGCTTTATATGCATCCTCAAACTTTTTATCTAAATTTTCAACTTGAGCTGTCATATATTTTTCAGCTACTTTACCAGCAGCCATAAGTGCTTTTTGTTGTTTTGAATTTAAAGCATCATATGATTTTTTAGACATTAAAATTGGTTCATACATAAACCATAATCCAAATTTTCCTGGAGGTGTTGCACAAGTTACTTGCTCATAAATTTTATAACTTACAAAACTTCCTGAGCTAGTATTTGCACCTGTTAATACACCTGTTTGAAGACCAGTATAAATTTCAGATGAGGGCATACTCTGAATACCTGCACCTGCTGCTTCTAACATTTGGTTAAAAGCTTTTCCAGCAGCTCTCATTACTTGTCCTTTTGCGTCGCTAGGATTTTTAATACATTGTGATTTTGAAGCAAATCCTCCACCTAGCCAAGCATCTGATAAAACAACGACTCCAGCATCATTTATGATTCTTTTAATTTCAGTCATCATAGGACCTTTATTAAATCTTAATGCATGTTCATGATTTTTTACAGTTCCTGGCATTAAAGTTGCATCAAATTCTGGATGGAACTTAGATGCATATGCTAAAGGAAATGCAGAAATATCCAATTGACCAGTGGTCATTGGTTTCCATTGCTCTTTAGGTTTGTATAAAGATTTTGCTGGATAAATTCTTATATCTATTCCAACATTAGCTTTTTTAACTTCATCTGCAATTATTTGAACCATTTCGTGTCTTGGGTCAAATGAACCGTCAGCTCTTGGAGTTCCCGGCCATTGGTGACTTGCTTTTAAAGTTACAGCATAAGCAGAACCAATTAACGTGAATGCAAGAACGAATGAAGTTAAATATAACGATATTTTTTTTAACATTTAATTCTCCCTCTTTAGTTATTTGTGATACTAGTATTAAAATGAAGATATCATCAAGAGTCAAGTTAACAAAAAATACATTTAAAATTTAATACTAATTATGGACGGACCCTTAAAAAATTTATTAGTTGTAGATCTAACAAGAGTATTGGTTGGGCCTTATTGTACAATGATTTTATCAGATCTTGGAGCAAGAGTAATAAAAGTTGAAGCTCCAGAAATTGGAGATGATTCGAGAAAATTTGGACCTTTTGTTGAAGATTATTCAGCTTATTTTATGTCGCTTAACAGAGGAAAAGAAAGCATAGCATTAAATTTAAAGAATTCTGAGGACAAAAAAATATTTGATAAAATTTTATCAAAAGCAGATATCTTAGTAGAGAATTTTAAACCAGGAACATTGAAAAAATGGGGTTATGGTTGGGAAGAAGTAAGTAAAAAATTTCCTAAATTAATTTACGCTTCAGCATCTGGTTTTGGACAAACTGGTCCTTTAAAAGAATTACCAGCTTATGATATGGTGGTTCAAGGAATGGGTGGATTAATGAGTGTAACGGGACAACCCAATTCTGGACCTACAAGAGTTGGTACTTCAATTGGTGATATTACAGCTGGCTTGTTTACAACTATTGGAATTAATGCAGCTTTATATGATAGACAAAAAACAGGCAAAGGAATGTACATTGATGTTTCAATGCTTGACTGTCAAATTGCAATTCTAGAAAACGCAATTGCACGATACTTATCTAAAAACGAAATACCTAAACCTATGGGTTCAAGGCACCCATCGATTGCTCCCTTTGAGGCATTTAAAACTAAAGATAGCTATATAATTATTGCTGCCGGTAATGATAAACTATTTGAAAAACTTTGTAATATTTTAGAAGTTCCTGAAATCTTTACTGATGAAAAATTTAAAACTAATTCTGCAAGAGCAAAAAATATGGATGAACTTAAAACTGTACTAGAAAATAAACTTTCTGCTAAATCAACCAATGAATGGATTAGTCAAATGGAAAAAGATAAAATTCCTTGTGGTCCTATATTCAACATTAAAGAGGCAGTTGAGAATCCTCAAGTGGAAGCAAGAAACATGATTGTAAAAGCTTATCATAAAGTGATTGGGGATTTTAAGTTAGCGGGAAATCCTATTAAAATGTCAACATATGAGGATCCTGATAAGAGAGGAGATATACCTGATTTAGATGAACACAGAGAAAAAATAGTAAAGGAATTTGTAAATTAAAATTTATTGATCTTCTTGAGTATCTTTTTGTGGCTGCTCTTCACTGTTTGAAACTTCTTCTAAAGATACTTCGCCCTCTTCATTCACAGTTTCTTCACCAACTGAACTATCAACATCCGCTTTTGCTGTCTCAGATAATTCTGCTAAATCTTCTTTTGTTACCTGAATTTTTTCTGGAGTTTTTCTTGCTCTTTTTGATGGTAAAATTGGTGTACCACTTTTTGAAATTTCACCTTTGTATAAATTTTCGAAATCATCACCTATATCTTCATCATCTTCAGTAGTATCATCTACCTGCTCAACATGTTTTCTAAGTTTATAAACCGCACTATCAGTTAAATCAGATACTTGAATTTTTTCTTCTGCAATCTCTCTTAATGAAATAACTGTATTTTTATCGTTATCTCTATCAATTGTTGGTTCAATACCAGCATTTAATTGAGTAGCTCTTTCTTTAGCAACTAATACTAACTCATAGGGACTATCTACTTTATCGATGCAGTCTTCTACAGTTACTCTTGCCATGCGCAGTATCTATACAATGAGCCATATAAAATCAAGCAGTTTATTATATATATTGAGGGTTTAGTTTACTTCTAACTGAATAAAGCAAAATTATTGAGGTCAGAACATATGCCCCTGAAACAATAGCTATTTGCTCAATTGAAAAATTAATATCTATAAAAATACCAAATAAAGCTGTTCCAAAAGCAGTTGCAAAAACCATTAAGGCTGTTGTTAAAGCTTTAATAGATCCAATATGCTTAACACCGTAAATTTCTGCCCATGTTGATGATCCTAAAACATTAGCTAGGCCGTTAGTAACTCCCAACAAACCAAAGAAGAAAAAAGATGAAATTTCAGCATCAAAGTAGAATAGGACCGCAGTTGAAAAAAATAATGGAATATTCATATAGATCAATAATTTTCTACTTGAGAATTTATCAATCAAAAAACCAGATATAAATAATGTAACCACAGATAAAATTGAATAAATCATGAATGATTGTGCAATCACATATGGACCCCAGTCTTTTGAGCTAGTAATAAAAGATTGATAAACAAATGCACCTGTTGCAATCCAGGGCATTGCTAGCATGGTCATACAAACAATATAAAACCTATAATCTTTCAAAACTTCTATTCTTTTCCATTGTTTGATTTCTTTGGTAATAGCTTCTTTTGTGCTCTCTTCTCTTGTATCAAGTTTAACTTCTTTGACTAAAAAAAAAGATGCAATTGGTAAAACAATAATTACTAAAACACAAATCGAAACCCATATATCTCTCCATTCTATAAATGTTAATAAAAAAACAATCAAAACTGGCAAGACAAATTCTGCTAAAGATAGACCTAACCAGCCTGTGCTTAAAGCTCTACCTCTATTTTTTTCAAAAAAACGTGAAATGGTTGTGGTTGCGGTGTGACTTGATAAGCCTTGTCCTGATAAACGCATTAAAAAAATTCCTATAAATAAAAAAATTACAGAAGAAATTTTAGAAAAAATAAAACAAGATATAGATAGAAATATAATCACAAATGATGCAAATTTTAAAATATTTACATCATCTATTTTTTTTCCTATCCAAACTAAAACTATACTACTTAATAAAGTTGCTGACGCATAAATTGAGCCAAATTGTCCGTGGGTAATTGATAAGGCCTCCCTAATACTAGAATTAAACAGTCCAAGAAAAAAACTCTGTCCAAAACTTGAAAAAAATGTAAAAATAAATCCGAATAGAATTACTTTTAAACTTAAACTTTTAAACATAAAAAATTATGACTTGTAATGTTGCTTTCATTGGTCTTGGAGTTATGGGCTACCCGATGGCAGGTTATATATCAAAAGCCGGTCACAATGTAACTGTTTTTAATAGAACTAAATCTAAAGCTGAAAAGTGGATAAGTGAATACATGGGTAATATAGCCGAAACACCAGCTGAAGCTGCAAAAAATTCTGAATATATTTTTACATGTGTTGGAAACGATAATGATTTAAGAGAAGTTACCTTTGGTGATAATGGAGCATTTAAAACGATTAAAAAGGGATCTGTTTATATTGACAACACTACCGCCTCAGCCACAATTGCAAGAGAAATACATGATTATGCCAAAAAAAATGGTTTTGGTTCTTTAGATGCGCCCGTATCAGGTGGACAAGCGGGAGCAGAAAATGGTGCTCTTACTGTTATGATAGGTGGAGATCAATCAGATTTTGACAAAGCAAAAGATATTATTGATTGCTACAGCAAAAAAATGAAATTACTTGGTGGCCCTGGTAATGGACAACTTGCTAAAATGGTTAATCAAATTTGTATTGCTGGTTTAGTCCAAGGTTTGTCTGAAGCAATCAATTTTGGAATGAAAGCTGGATTAAAGATGGAAGATGTTATCGAAGTAATTTCAAAAGGTGCGGCTCAATCTTGGCAAATGGAAAATAGATACCAAACGATGATTGATGATAAATTTGATTTTGGTTTTGCAGTAGATTGGATGAGAAAAGATCTTAAAATTGCCATGGATGAAGCTAAAAATAATGGGTCTTTGTTACCTGTGACTGAGTTAGTTGATAAATATTACGGAGAGGTTCAGGAAATGGGTGGCAATAGATGGGATACGTCAAGTTTAATAAAAAGGTTTAGAAAATAGATAGTATGCAACCAGCATACTACGAAGATTTCAGTGAAATAAAAAAAAAGATTTGGCTTATGCTAGAAGATGCGGTTTCAAACCGTAACTCTCAATTTAGAATACCTACTTTTATTTGTGGCTATGGTTCAGAAATAAATGGTAGGATTGTTGTTTTAAGGAAAGCGGATAAAGAAAATAATTTAGTTCAATTTCATAGCGATATAAGATCAGACAAAATTGATATGCTTAAAAAAAATTCTAGTGCTGCAATTTTATTTTATGATAAAGAAGAAAAAATCCAGGTCAGATTAAAAGTTGAATGCACTATAAATCATGAAAATGATATCACTAAAAAATCTTGGGAAAAAACTCAACATATCAGCAGGAAGTGTTATTTGGTAGATGATGGACCTGGAACAGAGTCTGATATTCCAACTTCTGGTTTAAAGCCTGAATTAGATAATTTTGATTACACGAAAAAGCAAAGTGAAAAAGGCTATAAAAACTTCACAGTTATCCAATGTAAAATTAAATCTATAGAATGGCTTTATCTTGCAGCAAAAGGCCATCGTAGAGCTAAATTTGATTTAGAAAATTCTAAGGATATTTGGTTAATACCTTAACGATAGTTATAAAAAAAACGTTCATTTTAGAGATATTTTAGCGAGACAATTTGTTAAACAAATTTGTAACATGATCATGCTAAGATTATTCCTTTAAAGGAGGAAATAATGAAAGCATACATAATGGGAAATTACACTGAAAAAGCATTTCAGGGTTTTTTAAAAGATCCTAAAACTGACAGAAAGGCAGTTGTAGAACAGTTAACAAAAGCTATGGGTGGAACAATGCATAGTATGGATATCGTTAGAGGACCATACGATTTTGTGGTTGTAAACGAATTAGGAAGTTTTGAGGATTTTGCAGCAGTTAAGCTTGTAGTAGAGGCATCAGGTGCTGTTAAAAACTTAACTATGTTAGAAGCAATAGACTTTAATAAAGCTACAACTAAAGCAAGTGAAGTTGCTTCAGGCGCTTACAAAGCACCAGGTCAATAATAAAGAT
Source organism: Pelagibacteraceae bacterium AG-430-E20 (assembly GCA_003209915.1). Lineage (GTDB taxonomy): Bacteria > Pseudomonadota > Alphaproteobacteria > Pelagibacterales > Pelagibacteraceae > Pelagibacter. The sequence continues at coordinate 101,104 of QCOF01000002.1, forward strand.
TAATTTTTTTTGTCGTTATCGACTACTAGGCAGATTTCTGATTTAGTCAGAAATCTGCGACCTGTTCCATTATCTAATGAGAACATGCCCCCTATTCCTTTAACAGCATCAATAGTTAAATCTGTATGTTTCCACTTTTCAAATTGATCTGCGTTCATGTAAAAAGGTACTCCCCCAATTTCACCTAGTTTCAAATCATTATCGCCTAGAGGGAACTCACCTTCTTGAAAACACATTGGTGCACTACCATCACAACAGCCTCCAGACTGGTGAAACATTAATTTTTCACCATACTTTTCTTGAAGCTCAGATAATAGGTTTAATGCTGAATTAGTTGCAGATACTTTCATTTTTAAACTTCGGCCCATGATTTAGAATCATGGGCCAGTATATATTATTATTTATTAAAAGAAGCCTAATTTCTTCTCAGCATACGAGACATGTAAGTTCTTATTTTGTCTGTAATGACCAAGCATCATTTTATGTGTTTCTCTTCCTACACCTGATTGTTTGTAACCACCAAATGGAGAGTGAGCTGGATAAGCATGATAACAATTAGTCCATACTATTCCTGCTTGTATTGCTCTACCCATTCTGTAAGCAATATTTCCATTTCTAGTCCAAACACCTGCACCTAAACCATAAAGAGTATCATTAGCAATTTCTAATGCTTCTGCTTCATCTTTAAATTTAATTACAGATACTACAGGTCCAAAGATTTCTTCTTGTGAGATCCGAGATTTATTATCAGTTTCAAAAATAGTAGGTTGAATGTAATTTCCTTTTTCCAATCCACTATTAAGTTTACCAACATCTCCACCTGCAAGAACTTTAGCACCTTCTTTTTTACCAAGATCTAGATAAGACTTAATCTTCTCCATTTGCTCAACTGAAGCTTGTGCTCCAATCATAGTTTCCATTTTCAATGGATTATCTTGGATAACGGCTTTTGTTCGAGCGATACATTTTTCCATGAATTTATCATAAATAGATTCTTGGACTAATGCTCTACTTGGACAAGTACATACTTCACCCTGGTTTAAGTTGAACATTACAAAACCTTCAACACACTTATCTAAGAAATCATCATCTTTATCCATGATGTCCTCAAAAAATATATTAGGTGATTTACCACCTAATTCTAGTGTGATTGGAATAATGTTTTGAGCTGCATACTGCATAATTAGTCTTCCAGTCGTAGTCTCACCAGTAAAAGCAACTTTAGCAACTCTCTTTGAAGATGCTAAAGGCTTACCTGCTTCTAAACCAAAACCACTTACAATGTTTACAACCCCTGGAGGAAGTAAATCACCAATAAGCTCCATCATAACCATGATAGAAGCCGGTGTTTGTTCTGCTGGTTTTAAAACTGAACAGTTACCTGCAGCAAGAGCTGGCGCTAATTTCCATGTTGCCATAAGTAATGGGAAGTTCCATGGAACTATTTGAGCTACCACACCTAAAGGCTCCGGTATATTATAAGAGTATTGTGAATTACTTATTTCAGCAACAGAACCCTCTTCAGCTCTAATTACTCCAGCAAAATATCTCCAGTGATCAATCACTAAGGCTATGTCTGCAGCCATACACTCTCTAATTGGTTTACCATTATCCAAACATTCAGCAACTGCAAGCATATCTTTATTTTGCTCAAGAACATCTGCTATTTTCATCATTATATTTGATCTAGTAGTGATGTCTGTTTTTCCCCATTCTTTAAAAGCTGCATGAGCAGCATCTAATGCTGACTCAACATCTTTTTCATTTGATCTTGCAACTGAACAGATAATTTCATTTGATATCGGGCTCGGATTGTCAAAATACTTGCCAGATAAAGGCTCTACAAATTTCCCATTAATAAAGTTTCCATATTTAGCTTTATACGGAAATTCTACTTTTAAATGAGACGAGTCTAGAGCTGATGACACTTTTAATGCTTCTGCACTCATTTTTTTCTCTCCTCTTGTTTTGTTATTAGGCTTGATGTTATTAGATCTTCTAGTTTTTTTTAAAGGTTTCTTGGTCGCAGACTTTTTTGTCCCAACTTTTTTAGTCTTAACCTTTTTTTTGCTTTTAATTTTTCTAGAAGTTTTGACTAATTTTTTTAGTTTCTTTTTGGCTTTTTTAATCTTTTTAACCATTTGTATAATTAAAATTAAAAACTTATTAAAAGGTCATGTAAACAAAAAAATTTTGTATTCAATTTGAAGTTGTATTGTTTTGCTTATTAAATAGTAAAAAAATATTTATTTTCTAATTACCTATTTTAGACAATTTTTTTTTTAATTTTTCAGATAATCCAGAAAACCATTCTTTCTCTTTACCTGACTCAGGTAATACTGCGCCATACTCAATCATTTGTGATGGGGGTAAGTCAACAATATAAACCCAGACCTGAGTTTCATCTAATTTAGAATTCTTAATGATAACATCTCTTAAATCAGAAATTAATTTATCTTTTGTCTCTTTTGGTCTTCCAGCTCGAATTTGACCAAGTAAAAAAATTGAAGGCTCCTTAACTTTTTTGCCTCCCATAAAGTGGTTATTTTTTTTAGTTTTGTTAAATATAACTTGAGCAAAATAAGTGTTAGCTCCTGTTACAACATTATGAACTTTAGTAATTCCTTCTGCTAAATTTTTTTGTTGTTTTGAACTTAGATTAAAATTTGAATTAGTGACTGTATAAGTTGGCATAATAATTAGAATATAGATTTTGAATATTTTTTCCAGTTATCTTGGTAGTGCTTTGTGTTTTCAACTATTGCTTCTTTTTCATCCTTAGTTACTTCTCTTATAACTTTACCGGGTGAACCAACTACTAATGAGTTGTCAGGTATTTCTTTATTTTCTGTAATTAAAGCTTTGGCGCCAATGATGCAATTTTTTCCAATTTTTGCGTTGTTAAGAATAACAGCACCAATACCAATCAAACTATTATCACCTATGGTGCATCCATGAAGCATGACCATATGGCCTATGGTTACATCTTTTCCAATTTTTAAAGGACAACCAGGGTCGGTATGTAAAACACTCCCATCTTGAACATTTGACCCCTCTCCAATAAATATGTTTTCAACATCCCCTCTTAAAACTGCATTAAACCAAATGCTTGTATTTCTCTCTAATGTAACATCACCTATTATAGTTGCATTAGGTGCTACCCAATTTTCGCCAGAGTTTTTTGGTTTTTTATCTTTTAAATCGTAAAACATAATTTATATATTATTACATTATGCCAATACAAACTCCAATATGTGATTTTGGTAAAAAAGCTATCTCATTTGAACTTAAATCAACTGACGAAAAAGTTTTAAAACTTGATGACATTAAAGGTGAGAATGGAACTCTCATTATGTTTATTTGTAACCATTGTCCGTATGTAAAAGCAGTTACAAAAGATATTGTTGAAGATTGCAATAACCTAAAAAAAATTGGCATAAACTCCATTGCAATTTGTTCAAATGATGCAATTAAATATCCTGAAGATTCATTTGAAAATATGATTAAGTTTGCAAATGAAAATAACTTTAGTTTTCCATATTTATCTGATGAAACACAAGAAGTTGCAAAAGCTTATGATGCTGTGTGCACGCCTGATTTCTTTGGGTATAATAAAAATTTAGAGCTCCAATATAGAGGCAGAATGAGAGAATTAAAAAAACTTATTCCAGTGAGAAGTGGTGAGAGTGATCTATTTCAAGCAATGAAACAAATTGCAGAAACAGGCAAAGGTCCAGAGGAACAAATTCCAAGTGCTGGTTGTAGCATTAAGTGGAAATTTGATTAATGTATTTAATCGTTACCAGAACTTTTCCGCCTGAACTTGGTGGAATGCAAAGTTTAATGTGGGGTTTATCAAGAGAATTATCAAAAAACTTTATGATTAAAGTCTTTGCAGATTATATTGAGGGGCACAAAGACTTTGATAACCAAGCATCTTTTTCAATTGAAAGAGTTGGAGGAATAAAATTTTTGAGAAAATATAGAAAAGCACAATTAATCAATGAATTTATTAAGAATAACAAAATAGAAGGAATTATTGCTGATCACTGGAAGAGCTTGGAGCTAATCAAATCATCAAAAAAAAAATATTGTCTAATTCATAGTAAAGAAATTAATCATCCAAAAGGTTCAAGTTTAAATAAAAGAGTTTTAAATGTTTTAAATAATGTTGAGAAAGTAATTGCTAATTCTCAATTTACAAAAAATTTAGCAATTCAGTCTGGTGTTAATGAAAATAATATTATTGTGATCAATCCTGGAATAGATCCAGCTAAAGAATTAGAAAAAAAAACCATGAATAATGTTGAGAGTTTACTTAAAGTAAAAACACCACGTTTAATTACAGTTTCAAGATTTGATAAAAGAAAAAATCATGAAAAAGTAATCATGGCTCTGAGAAATTTAAAACAAATTTATCCTGATATAGTTTACATTTGTATTGGTTATGGTGACGAAGAAGAAAATATAAAAAATCTTGTCAAAGAATTAGATTTAGAAGGTCAGGTTATGTTTTTTAAAGATATAACTAATGATTTAAAAAATGCTTTAATTGCAAAATCTAATGTATTTGTGATGCCTTCTATAATTCATAAAACATCAATTGAAGGATTTGGAATAGCCTATGTAGAAGCTGCTCAATATGGAATTCCTTCAATTGGAGGAAAAGATGGTGGTGCAGCAGATGCAATTGATCATCAAAAAACTGGTTTAATTTGTGATGGAAATAATTTAGATGATGTTTATTCATCTATAAATGCAATTTTACAAAATAAAAAATATTTAGAGTATGGAAAGAATGCCAAAGAATTTGTGAACAAATTCCAATGGTCTAAGATTATAGAAGAATATAAAAAAACTCTTAATTAATTTATCGGCCAAGGTAACTCAATGTAGCCCTGCAAAATTCCTGGAGGAAAATCCATTATCATAAAATGAGAAATTGCTGCAAGTGCAATCCATACACCAATTGCACTAACTAAACTAAATCTAAAACTTGCTCTTGCAATTTTTGATAAAAATATAAATACAAATAAACCAATAGATACATAAAATCCTATAAATACTGATAAAAATAATGGGGAGATAAACCAGAAAATAGTTAACCACTGACTTCTAATCTCTGTATTTCCTAAAATTAAATTTTCTGCATCATGAAATACCTTTGAGCCAGATTTACTCATAAACATCTGAATACCAATAATTAAGGAGAAGAAAAACATAAATAACCCAACACTAATTGGAAATATTTTACCTAGATATTGTAAATGGTCTGTTACAAATACTGTATAAATAGAAATTATTGATAATAAAATTAAAAAGACCCATTGAGGTCTAGATTTTGCATTTAGTATATCTGATTTAGTATTTGCTATTTTATCTTTTTTATTAATTATTTTAATTCCTGAATAAATTGAAAACGCTGAAACCAAAATTAAAACTAAAAAAATGGGTCTAATAAAAAGCTCGGAAAAGGTATAAAATTGCATTGTCTGATACAAGTATGTTTCAATACTATCGCTTAAGACAAAACCAATCATTAAAGCAACTCTAGAGTAATCAAATCTTTTCATATAAACAGCAATTACTCCAATAAAGGTTGCAAATATTAAATCACCCCATGACCTTGTAGAATTAAAAATTGCAAACAATATTAATGAAATTAAAAATGGTGCAAGAATTGTAAAATTTATAGTTGTTAGCTGTGAAATTGGTTTAGCCATTGCTACACAAATTATTGCACCAAATATATTAGCAACTGCTAATGACCAAATTATTGTGTAAATTAAATCAAGCTGCGTATCTACCATTGTTATACCTGGATCAACACCTAGTAATATTAATCCACCCATCAAAATTGCTGTTCCACCAGAGCCAGGAATTCCAAATAACAATGTCGGTATTAATGCTCCACCCTCTTTAGAATTAGAACTTGACTCTGGTCCAATAACTCCTCGAATGTCACCTTTTCCAAAATTCTCATTATTTTTAACTGTTGTTTTTGCATGACTATAACTAATCCAGTCTATACAAGATCCCCCTATGCCTGGTATCAAACCTATAACACTTCCAATAAATGAACACCTTAGGACTAAAAACTTGTTACTTAAAAAATCTCTCAAACCCTTAAACCATCCAGACTTTTCCAATTCTGCTTTTTCAGATACAGCTTTATTTGATCTCAAGAGTTCTACGATTTCAGGGAATGCAAAGATAGAAATCGCAACCACCATCAAATGAATTCCTCCTCCCAAATACATTACAATAGGGTTTTGAACCTCTAGTATCGTACTAAAATCTAATCTATACTCAGAACTAGCTGGTGAAATACCAATGCAACCAATTATCATTCCAAGACATGCAGCAACTAATCCTTTAAAAATACTTGAACCGGTTAATGTACCAACAACCGAAATTCCAAAAATTGCTAACATCAACATCTCACCAGTGCCAAAAGCTAAAATAATAGGTTTTGCAATTTGAATAACCATCGTAAGTAGAACAGCGCCAAATAATCCCCCAAATAAGGATGAAAAAAATGCAGCAGATAATGCTCTTGCAGCTTGTCCTTTTTTAGCTAAAGGAAAGCCATCCATTACAGTTGCTTGGGCGGAAACTGAGCCAGGGACTCCAATTAAAACTGCAGGAAAAGTGTCAGAGGTTGCTACAACTGATAATAATCCCATCATCATCGCAATTCCAGAGACTGGCTCCATTCCAAAAACAAATGGAAGCAACAATGATAATCCCACAGTTCCACCGAACCCAGGTATAACTCCAACCACTAAACCAATTAAAACTCCTAGAATTAAAAAAAAAATTGAAGGACCTGAAACGATTGTAGCTAATGCAGCAAATAATGCCTCAAACATATTTTAAGAACCTTATAAAAAAAAAGGGAGCATTGCCCCCTTTTTTTTGAATAAATAGTATTAACTTTTACTTAGTATCTTTCCAGGATTGTAAGAACTTTTCAGACTTCCCGTCAATAGAAGTTGCTTTTTTTAGTGCAGATTTTAAAGCTTTAGAGCCAGTAACTTGATCATACTTACCAAGTTTTTTGTTTAAAACTTTCATAGCTGCTGGATCATTAACGATTGCTGCTGCTGCGTTCTGCCAAGCTTTAACTACATCTTTTTTAGCAGATTTTGGTAGCATCACATATTTTTGTGTTGCAAATCCAGCATAAAATAATGCAGTCCAAGATTTAGCTTCTGTACCCTTAAACTTGTTCCCCGTTACAGCTTCATAAACTTCAGGAAATGCAGGTAGGTCTGGAAAGTTTGGATCTCTAGAAACTTCACCATCTACAGGTGCACCCCATGTCATAACAGCTACCATTTCGCCTTTTTCAACTAATGGCTTTACATGTTTTAAATATGATGCTGTAGTTTGATAATCAATTGTTGTTTCACCTCTCAAGATAGCAGCTCTTCCTGCTTTTCTACCTTTCATTCCGTAAACAACATTCACAGGCAAACCCAACATATCAAATGCTAAAATTGGAACAGCATCTAATGAGGTTTTTCCTTGTGATCCATAAACAAGTTTTTGTCCTTTAAGTTTATCAAAGTCTTTAATAATATCAGTTACGCCCATATCTTTTCTAACATAAACAACTCCACCTGTTCCACTTGCAAAAATTGGAACCATATTTTTGTACTGATATCGAACTCTTTCATCTTTAAAGATAAATGGCATTTGTACAGAACCAGAAGTACCAAATACAACCATTCCATCTTTATCTTTTCCATGCTCAGCAAAATATTTATTTGATGCACCAATAGCTTTTCCGTCAGTAACGTTTTTTACAACTACAGTTGGATTGCCTGGTAAATTAGCGCTAAATGCTGGTCCGATTGCTCTAGCCCAAGTATCTGATCCACCACCTGCTTTAAATGGTATCCACATGGTTACAGTTTTTCCAGAATAATCTACTGCTAGTGCAGCAGTCACTGAAAATAATGAAGCAGCAAAAACTGCTAATATTTTTTTTAACATTTATTATCCCCTATTATTAATTTTATATTAAAAAGTTAGATGTATTTTGTCTAAGTTTCAACATTAATAATTATTTTAAATGATTAGATCAGTTATAAACTTATCTCATATTTGCGTGTACTTTCGAGATTTTTTGTATTAAAAAATTTTAAAATGAGTAACCAAATCAAAATACCCTGTATGTTTATTAGGGGTGGCACCTCTAGAGGCCCTTATTTTTTAAAAAAAGACCTACCTGATGATATATCAAAAAGAGACAAAATTCTGCTAGCGGTTATGGGGTCACCTGATGTTAGACAAATTGATGGATTGGGGGGGTGCAGAACCAGTCAAAAGTAAAGTAGCAATTATTGATAAATCAAAAGAGGATGGAATTGATGTTGATTATTATTTTGCACAAGTAAAAATTGATGAACCAATTGTAGATACAAAACCTTCATGTGGAAATATTTTAGTGGGCGTTGGACCTTATGCTATCGAAAAAGGTTTGGTTAGTGCTCAAGATGGGGAAACCACGGTCATTGTAAGAGATAAAAATACTGGTATGAAAATAGAGCAAATTGTAAAAACACCAAACAAAAATGTAGAATATGAGGGAAATTACTTTATTGATGGTGTCCCTACTCCTGGCTCACCTATAAAATTAAAATTTTTAAATATTATTGGTACACAAACAAAAAAATTATTTCCTACTGGAAATTCATTAGATCAAATTGATGGAATTAATTTTACTCTTATTGATTGCGCAGTTCCTATGGTGATTTTTAAAAGCTCTGACTTAGGATTAAAAGATAACGAAACTTTTGAAAAATTAAATAACAATAAAGATCTTATTAATAAAATGGATAAAATAAGAATAAAGATCGCGAAAGAAATTGGTTTGGGTGATGTATCAAATTCTGTAATACCTAAAACAGCAATTATAAATAGTTCCAAATCAGCAGATATAAGCTCAAGATATTTTATGCCATGGAATTGTCACCCAGCTTATGCAGTAACAGGATCAATGGCTTTATTAGCTGCATGCAAATCGAAAGATACAGTTTGTTCAGAACTTTATAGTAATTTTTCAAATAATGGGCTTTTTACACTTGAACACCCCTCTGGTTTTTTAAAAATTGATTATGAAGTTGTTTATAACAACGAAATAATTGAAGACATAAAAGTTACTACAACAAGAAACGCAAGACTGATAATGTCAGGGGATGTTTTTGTCAAAAAAAGTTTATTAAAATAATTTCATTAAGTAACGCTAAGAGAACTTTTTAATCTTTCAAATACTTTTCCAGCAGATAGCTTGGATAAATCTGAAACTTGAATAGCTTTAAAATTTTCGGTTTCTATGCTTACTTTATAAGCTGAAGTGTGAGGACCAAATAAAGCGAAACCTTTAGATCCTAAATGAGCCGCTATGTGAGCCGGTCCAGTGTCATTCGCAACAACAAAAGAGCTATTTTTAATTAAAGAAGAAAGTTGAGATATATCTAATGCCTTACCGTTATCTAAAACACAAATAGCGTTAATATTTGATGCTTCTTTTATTTCATTAGGACCAGGGGCAACAACAATTTTAAATTGATTTTCAAATTTTTCCTTAATCAATTGAATTAAATTATTATAATATGGCCACTTCTTTAAACTTAAGTGAGGTGAACAAAAAGGAAAAAGAACTATGTACCTATCTAGTCCATAAGAATTCTTTGTTTGAGAAATATCAGTTAGACTCCATGAAAAATCAGGATTAGTTACATTAGATGTGTTTAAACCAGAACTTTTAAGTTGATGCTCAAATCTTTGCAAAACAGATTCTTTATCAAAATCTTCTTTTGATTTATCTTTAGGTAAAGTGGTTTCTGAAGAAGACCATTTTTCTTTAACTGCATTAGGGAATAAAATTCTTTTATAAAATGATGTTCTGCTTGAATTTTGAAGATCAAAAACTTTTGAAAAACTGTATTTTTTAATTTCTTTCATTAATGAATATAAATAAATCAGATTTAATCTTGATAGCCGCTTATCTAAAATAACATTTGAAACATTGGGATTTTTTTTAAAAAGATCATAATAAGGTTTTGTTGTTAACAAATGAATTTGATCGTTTGGGTGATTTTCAAAAATATCTTGAATTGCTCCACAAGCTTGAGCTATATCTCCTAAAGAACCATGTTTAATAATTAAAATATTAGACATATTTAAAACAACTTAACATAGTATGTTTAATTATGAATAAAATTCTGGTTGAAGTATCTGTTGGTGAGCTGTTAGATAAAATTTCAATTTTAGAAATTAAACAGGATAAAATTAAAGATCTTGAAAAACTTAAATTTATCAAAGAGGAGCATTCAATCCTTAGTGATCAATTAAATAAAAATGTTAAATCAGATGAAAAACTAAATATTCTTTTTTCCTCACTAAAAGAGATCAATGCAAAACTTTGGGTGATTGAAGATGAAAAAAGACAATGTGAAAAAGATCAAAATTTCACAGATAAATTTATTAAACTTTCAAGGGATGTACATTTTTTAAATGATGAGCGAGCAAAAATTAAGCTAGAAATAAACAATTATACTGGCTCAAAAATCAAAGAGATCAAAGAATATACTAGCTATTAAAAGAATATTTTTTTTCTAAAAATTTAATTACATTGTGAATAATAAAAGTCATAAATAAGTATATTCCACCCGCAACAATAAATACCTCAATTGGCTTAAACGTAGTTGATATTATATATTTTGCAACACCAGTTAAATCCATTAACGTTACCGTACTTGCTAGTGATGTCCCTTTCATCATTAGTATAATTTCATTTCCGTAGGCTGGAAGAGATTGTCTAATAGCAATTGGAATTTGTATTTTGTAAAAAATAATTTTATTAGATATCCCTAAACTTTTACTAGCCTCAATTATTCCTGGTTTAATAGTTTGAAACGCAGATCTCAATATTTCAGATGTATAGGCGCCTGTATTTAAAGTAAAAGCTATAATTGCACACCAATAAGGTTCTTTTAAAATAACCCACAAAAATGTTGACCTTAAATATTCAATTTGTCCTAATCCAAAATAAATTATGAAAATTTGAACTAGCAAAGGAGTTCCTCTAAATAAATAAGAATATCCATAAGCAAACTTATTTATTAAAATATTTTTATTTAATCTTAAGATTGCAAATAAAAGCCCAATGATTAATCCAAAGAATAATGATGCCGATAATAATTTTAGAGTTACAACAGTTGCACCTAAAAGTTTAGGAAAACTAGTGAACATTAAATCAAAATCCATTAATACCCCCTGCTATATTTAATCTCTAATCTGTTAATAATTTTCATACTGATATAAGTGAGCATCAGATATAAAATTGCTGCAAAACAATAAAAGAATAGAGGATCTCTTGTAGATCCTGCTGCAATGTAGGACTGTCTCATAATTTCTACAAGTCCAGTCACAGAAATTAAAGATGTATCTTTTAAAGTAATTTGCCAAACATTACTTAAGTTTGGAATAGCTAGTCTTAACATTTGAGGTAAAATTATTTTATAAAACTGAGTAAATTTATTAATTCCTAGAACCTTTGAAGCTTCAAACTGACCTTTATCGATTGACTGAATTGCACCTCTAAAAACCTCTGTTGAATAAGCTCCCGAAATTATTCCAATTGCTACAGATCCAGTAATGAATGCATTAATTTCAATATATTCAAAATACCCAAAAATTGATGCAACATACATAATTGCACCACTTCCTCCAAAAAAGAAAAGGTAGATGACTAGAAGCTCAGGAACACCACGAATAACTGTTGTGTAAAAATTTCCAATTAAATTTAAAGACTTAAATTTAGAGAGTTTTAAAGGTGTAAATATTAGTGCAAAAAAAAATCCTATGAACATTGCTGTAACAGAGACAGCTATTGTCATTAGAGTTGCGTAAAATAGTTCGTCACCCCAACCAGTTTTACCAAAAGCGAGAAGTTCCATATAGACTGGCGACTATATATTATAGTCGCCAAATCTTAAATTAATTACATAGATGCGTCGAAACCAAAGTGTTTAATAGCAAGCTTGCTAATAATTCCTTTTTTTCTAGCTGTATTTATTGCTTTATTGAAATCTTTTAGAAGTTTTGCATCTCGTTTTCCAATTGCATCATCTCCACCCTGTCTAATTCCAACACCAACACCATTTCCAAACGCGCCACCTGAAAAAGTTGGTCCAACCAGAGTAACTGCTTCACCTGATTTGTCAGCATAGTCAGTGAATGCAACTGCTGCTGCTAAAGCAACATCACATCTACCAGAAGTTAGATCAAGATTGACTTCGTCTTGTGTTTTGTAAGTTCTAACATTGACACTTCCTACGTCACCTGACTCTAAAAAGTTTTGGTGAATAGTTCCTGTTTGAGTACAAACTGTTTTGCCAGCAAGTGCACCTGTTAAAGTTTTAAGAGCTTTTTTAACATCTGATCCACCTAAAGATAAGTTTATACCTTCTGGGGTCTCCATACCCACTAAGCTTGAACCCTTCATTACCGCAAGAGAAGCAACTTCGTCTGCATAACCTTGAGAAAAAGTAATTGTTTTTTGTCTCTCAGCAGTAATAGACATTCCTGCCATGATTGCATCGAACTTTCTCATTAAAAGAGCTGGAATCATTCCATCCCAATCTTGTTCAACAATTGTACATTCACGTTTCATGATTGCACATAATTCTTGAGCAAGCTCAACTTCGAAACCAATAAGATTACCTGATGCATCTTTTGAATTCCATGGAGGGTAAGCTCCTTCAGTTCCAATTTTTATTTTGTCAGCGTAAACATTTCCGATAACAAAAAGAGAAGCAAGAACCGTTAAAATAGTCTTTTTAAATATATTCATTATTTTCTCCTTAATTTGGAGATAATTATTTCACAAATTTTAATAATTAAAAAGAAAAATCAATGGTTTATTGAGGAAGAGAAATTCCAAGAACAATCAAAACTGGGTATGTAAACTCTTGATAATTTTGTGTTTCCAAAATTTTGATTAAAAACATTCAACCAATTTTCAACCTGTTGTGGTTTTTTATCTTGGCTACCAACTTGTGCAGTGATAACTCCTTTTGGTTTTAAAATTCTTACTAACGAGTCCATATTCTTCGATGCTAAATCAATACAGAATTGGTCATCATTTAAATCTACATAAATATGATCGTAAGTATCATCATTCACAGACTTAATGCTTTCAAAAGCATCTCCCCAAACACACTTAACAGAATTTTTTTCAGTTGCTTTTTTTCCAATATCTCCAAGATGTTTATTGCATACATCGACAACCTCAGGATCTAACTCATACCAATCTATAAAATTAAAATTTTTAGATATACATTCTCTGGCAACTCCTCCATCTCCGCCACCAATTATAGCAGCTCGCTCATTATTCTGATTTAAATCTAAACCTGCTCCAACAAATGTTGAGCTATACAAATGTTCATCTGTAGTTGCTACTTGAATTTCGCCATCAATAAAAAGAGACTTTCCAAATTGCTCCAATTCTAAAATTTCAATATGTTGCCCTACTTTTGATTTAAAGTCCTCTAATACATCATTTACTACATATGATTTTTGTAGTCCTGACGAGCTATAAATGTCGGGATAAAGAGACTTAGTATCTCTATTAAACTCTTTTTTAACTAGTCTTGTATGTTCAAATTCTTTTTTAATAATTTCTACAGCCACAGAAGGACTTATTTTCCCACATGTAAAAAAATCGAAACTAATAATGCCTTTTTCTGGAAAAGTATGAAAGCTAATGTGGCTTTCTGCTAATAAAGCCAAAATTGTAAAACCTTGCGGTTCAAATTTATATTTGGAAATATTAAGTATTGTAACTTTAGCAGCTTTAGCTATGTCGTAAATTACTTTTTCAAAAACAGACGGATCATACTCTTTGGTAGTTCCTATAATATCTAAAGTTATATGTTCACCAACTTTAATCATTTATCTCCTGAATTTGAAGTCTTTGATATAGATATTGTTTTTATTTTCAATTAAAAAATTATAATTCAAATTCTTTGAATTTGTTTTGAAAGAGTTTTGCACCTTTTTTACAATTTTCTATCCAGTCAATTGGTGCATTTTTATCTGCATTGTCTGATACATACTTAAAACATCTAAATTTAACATTTTCCAATTTACAAACCTTTGCTAAAGCGTAAGCCTCCATATCCACAAGATCTACATTCATTTCAATTTTATTATTTACAAAACTGTCTCCACTTCCACAGGAAAAGCCTTCATCAGAATTAATTATTTCATTAATATTGTCAAAAGGAGTTTCACCTAATTTAAGGTCAAGCAATCCTCTCACATCCATATCTCTTTGATAAAATTTTGTACACTCAACAATACCAGTGGTATTTTTTTTTATGGCACCTGCACTTCCAAAATTTATTACTTGATTAGGTTTAAATTTATTGATTAATTTTAATAAATGATATGTAGCATTAATTTTTCCAACTCCAATATAATGAAAATAATCTAAACCTGGAGTTTCTTCTTTTAAAGCTGCAACAAATAATTTATTCATGATATATGAACTTAAAGAATTTTATTAGATCAATACCAGATTATCCAAAAAAAGGAATTCTTTTTAGAGACATCACAACGTTGATTAAAGATGAAAATGCTTTTGCTGAAACTATTAATCAAATTGTTGAGCGTTCAAAAAAATTTAATTTTACAAAAATAGCAGCGATAGAGTCTAGAGGATTTGTTTTTGCCTCTGCAGTTTCATATTTGCTAAAAAAACCTTTTATTATGCTAAGGAAAAAAAATAAACTTCCCGCTGATGTTCACTCAGTAGATTTTGAGCTCGAATATGGGACAGCTACTATTGAAGTTCATAAAGACTCTATAGGAAATGAGGACTCTGTTTTAATTATTGATGATTTGATTGCGACTGGAGGAACTGCAGAAGCAGCAGCAAAACTTGTTGAAATTTCAAATGGTAAAGTGGCAGCTTTTATATTTGTTATTAATTTATTTGATCTTGGTGGGTCAGATAACTTAATTAAAAATAACTACAAAGTTGAAAATTTAATTAATTTTCCAGGTCATTAATTGGTAGCGGGAAGTGGGATCGAACCACTGACCTCAGGCTTATGAGTCCTGCGCTCTAACCAACTGAGCTACCCCGCCGTACCTAGAGAAGTCTTATAATATAAATCTTTATTGTTTCAATATACTTTTAACCAAGATTTATGGTCTAAATAATTAAACTTATGGCAATCGAACAAATTAAACCAACTAACAAAAGCGAAACTATTATATTTTTTTTAAAAGTTTTTTTTTTATCTAATTTAACTCTATTGAGTAAAACATTAACGTCAGTAGTTTTAATTTGATTATCTGATGAAATTTCAGATGAAGATTTGTCTTTATTAAAATCTGTATAATTAGTAGTCATCTAAAAATACTATTTAATCATCTAAGAATAAATAAAACAATTAATATTTATTAAATTAATATTAAATGTTTTTAAAATTACTCTGTTTTAGTGGTTTTTGTATTATTTGTGCCAGATATTTTTTTTTCTCAACTTCTATAAAAAGATCATCTCCTAATAACTCATCAGCTGTAAGCATATTATCGATATATCCAAAAGCTAAATTTTTTTTAAAGTTAAATGAGTAGTTGCCAGACGTTGTCCTGCCAATTATTTGATCTTTTAAATAAATGGGTTCATCATGAAGCAGCAATGGTGAACCTGGTTTATTATCTTTAAGAGTGAGCATAACAAATCTTCGATTAATTTTTTTGGTTTTAATAACCTCAAGTGCTTTTTTTCCAATAAAATCAATTTCTTTTTTGTTACTAATAGTGAATGTCAGGCCAGATTGAAATTGATTTTCTTCTGGAGAAATATCATGACCCCAATGCAAAAAACCACTTTCCATTCTCATCGTATCTAAAGCATGCATACCACAATTAGAAAGATTAAATTTCTTTCCTTTTTCAATAATTAGTTCGTAAATTTTTTTAGCATCAGTTGTTCTTATATATAATTCATAACCTAGCTCTCCAACGTATGATAATCGTTGAGCCCAAATTTTTGTATTATCGATTTGAATATATTTTGCGTAACTAAATTTAAAATTTTCATTTGTAAAATCTTCTTTACTTATCTCTTGCATTAAAGATCTGCTTTTTGGACCAAAAATACCAAATACACAATAATCATCGGTTACATCTTTAAGATCAATTCCATCTGACAAATGTTTTTTAATATGAAATTTATCTCTTTCTCTTGTGGCTGCTGAACTAATAATTCTAAAATGATTATGATCAATACAGACTACTGTTAAATCGGTTTCAATACCACCATCTTCATTTAACATATGAGTATAAGTACACTTTCCAACTTCATTTTTAATATTTGCGGTACAAATTTTTTGTAAATTTTCATGAGCTTGATCTGATTTAATCTCGAATTTCGAGAATGGAGTTAAATCAAATAAGCCTACATTATTTGCTGCATTGCTTGTTTCGTATTCAACAGCTGGATACCAATTTTGATAGTTGTAACTGTATTCATACTCTGATTTTTCGCCATCAAGAGCAAACCACATTGGTCTTTCATATCCTGCGGATACTCCAAAGCATGCTCCAAAGCTTTTTAATAAATCATGATGTGGTAAAGTTTTTATATTTCTTGATGTTTTGTGCTGTTTATAGGGCCAATGCATTCCGTATAAATCCCCTAAAGACTCGGTAATTCTATCTTTAATAAATCCCACATCTGAATGAAATTTCTGAAATCTTTTTATGTCGTAATTAAAAATATCTTCATTAATATGTCCATTCATTAACCACTCGGCAGTCACTTTTCCAACACCTCCTCCACTCCCAATTCCAATACTATTTAAACCACAGCTAACAAATAAATTTTTTACTTCAGGAACTTCACCTAATAAAGAATTAGTGTCTGGAGTAAAAGACTCTGGACCTGAAAAAAATTTTCTAATTCCTATTTTTTCTAGTACAGGAAACCTTTTCATAGATTTTTCTAAGTAAGGTTCAAAGTGCTCAAAATTTTCAGGAAATTCTCCAAAAGAAAAGTCTTCTGGTACTTTATTAGTTTTATTAAATGCAGGAATAGATTTACCCTCAAATATTCCAATTAATAATTTTCCAGCATCTTCTTTAAAATAAACACTGCTATCAAAATCTCTAATCACTGGTAGAGTTGGTGAAAGCTTTTCTATTGGTTCTGTAATTACATAAAAATGTTCAGCAGGATAAAGAGGAATGCTAACTCCAATCTTTTCACCAATTTGTCTGGACCACATTCCTGTTGCTAAAACCACGTACTCACATTCTATATCTTTACCATTAACTCTAACTCCATGAACTCTTCCATTTTTAGTCAATATAGTTTCAACTGGGGATTGTTCATATATTTTTGCTCCCCCTTTTCTTGCTCCTTTTGCAAGCATATGAGTTACCCCACTTGGGTCCGCAGACCCATCTCCAGGCATTAAAACACCACCTTTTAAGTCCTCTGTGTTCATCATTGGGTATTTTTTTTTAATCTCTTCTTTATTAAGTATCCTTAAATCAACATCATAAAGTTGAGCGGTTGTTGCTTGTCTTTTAAGTTCTTGCCAACGACTATCGGTTTGTGCAATTGAAAGTGCACCGTTAAGTCTTAGTCCTGCTGAGTGATCAACTTCTTTTTCTAAGTTTTTATATAAATCTAAGGTATATTTTCTAATTTTAGTTACAGAGGCTGATGGACCTAACTGACTTACTAATCCTGCTGCATGCCACGTTGTTCCTGATGTTAGTTGGTCTCTTTCTAATAAAACAACATCTTTCCAACCAAACTTTGTTAAATGATAAGCAACAGAGCATCCAATCACTCCACCGCCTATTACAACAACTTTTGTACTTGAAGGATACTTTTTATCCATCACTAATTTTTGATAGCTTCTCCAGGCTCTACAAAACTATACCCAAAAACATCGGCAACAGCTTTATAGGTTACATGACCTTTGTGAACATTTAGTCCTGCTAAAAAATGTTTGTCTTCGCCTAAGGCTTTTTGATAACCTTTATTTGCAAGTTTTACTAAAAATGGAAGTGTAGCATTATTTAAGGCTAATGTTGATGTTCTTGGTACACCCCCTGGCATATTTGCTACACAATAATGTACAACATCATCAACTATATAAGTTGGATCTCCGTGGGTAGTTGGTTTACTTGTTTCAACGCATCCCCCCTGATCTATAGCAACATCAACAATTACAGATCCACGTTTCATAAATTTTAACATTTCTTTCGTCACTAATTTTGGTGCCTCAGCTCCTGGAATTAAGACACCCCCAACTAAAAGATCAGCCTCAGATAACAATTTAGTTAAATCAATTTTATCACTTTGTTCTGGAATAATTTTATCACCAAACATTTCTGTTAGTTGTTTTAATCTATCCTCTGATTTATCAACAATATGAACTTTTGCCTGCATTCCAGTTGCAATAACCGCTGCATTTTCTCCAACCACACCTCCACCTAAAATAACAACAGTTGCACCATTTACACCAGGTGCTCCTCCTAATAAAAGTCCTCTTCCATTTTGATTTTTCTCAAGACAATGTGCTCCAGCTTGTACAGACATACGCCCTGCAACCGCACTCATAGGAGCAAGTAAAGGTAATCTTCCATTATTGTCAGTTACAGTTTCATAAGCGATATTAATACTTTTTGATTTAATCAACCCTTCAGTTAATTCTTTGGCTGCAGCTAGATGTAAATATGTATAAACAATTTGATTTTCTCTAATCATTTCTACTTCAGTTTTTTGAGGCTCTTTAACTTTAACAATTATATCAGCATCATCAAAAATATCTTCAGCAGTGCTAGCAATTTTTGCACCAGCTTTTATATATTGTTCATTTTCAAAGCCAGCTTCAAAACCCCCGTTGTTTTCAACAACAACTTCATGACCTTCGGAAACTAAAGTCTTAACACTTTCAGGGGTTAGACCAATTCTATTCTCTTGAGGTTTTATCTCTTTAGGTACGCCTATCTTCATAAGCTTTCTTTTCTTAAAGTTAAAATTAACTAATTTTTTTGGTTTTTTTGATAATTAGTTATACCAGTTCTAAGTTTGTCGATAATTTCATCTATATGTTTTTCTTCACATATAAATTGTGGAGCTATAATTAGACAGTCTCCAGTAGCTTTGAAATTAACTCCTGCTTCATAACAAGCTTTGAAAGTTTCATAACCTGCTTTTCCTGGCTTAGTGTTCAATTTCATATCTATTCCTCCCATCATTCCATATCCTCTAATATTATCTACAGCTTCTAAATCTTGAAGTGAGAATAAACCTTTTTGGAAATAAGGAGCTAAGTTTTTTGCTCTTTCAAAAATATCTTCTTTTTCAAAAATATCTTGAACTGCTAAAGCTGCAGCTACAGCAACTGGTATTCCTGAGTAAGTATAACCATGAAATAATTCGACAGAACCCATTGGAGATGCATCCATCACTGCATCATAAATTTCATCTTTACATGCAACAACACCCATAGGCACTACACCATTGGTTGTTGCTTTAGCCATTGTCATAATATCTGGTGTTACCCCAAACTCCTGACTAGCAAATACAGATCCAGTTCTACCCCATCCTGTAATCACTTCATCAAAAATTAAAAGTATTCCGTGTTTATCACATGTGTCTCTTAATTTTTGTAAATAACCTTTTGGTGGCACTAAAGTTCCAGTTGATCCAGCAATCGGTTCAACAATACATGCTGCAATATTCTCAGGTCCAAAGTTAGTTGCTATTCTTTCTAAATCATCAGCTAAGTCTGCACCAGTCTCTGGTTGGCCACTTACAAATTTATGTTCTGGTAAGTGCGTGTGTCTCATGTGTTGAACACCTGGCATTAGAATACTTGCAAAAGTTTTAACATTGTTGATCATCCCTCCAACAGAAACACAACCAATATTCATTCCATGATATCCACGTTCACGACCTACAAATCTAAATCTGTGAGCATTTCCTTTTGCTCTATGATAAGCGACTGCAATTTTAATTGCTGTCTCTACAGCAGTTGAACCACATATAGTGTAGAACATTTTATTTAAATCTGCTGGAGTGTGTTTGGAAATTCTTGTAGCTAATTCAAACGATCCACCGAAACCTTGCTGAAAAGGTTGAGCATAATCTAAAGTTTCTAATTGTTTAGTTACAGCTTCAGTAATTTCTTTTCTTCCATGCCCTAAAGGATTGCAAAATAATCCAGAACTTGCATCAATTTGAGTTTTGCCGTGATGAGTTTTTAAATAAACTCCTTTAGCTTCTGTAATTAATCTTGGGTTTGCCTTAAAATCTTTATTGGATGTAAATGGCATCCAATGTTCATTTAAAGAATTTGGTACCGAAGTTCTGTTTTCTGAGCTCATAATTTTTAATATTTAGTTATAACGAAATATGTAGACTAAAATGTTTTGTTTACTACATTTATTTTGACCTACATTGGACAACATTAATATACAACTTTAAATTGTACAATTGATTTATTTGCACACCAGCTTTTCGTCATAAAGTGTTTTACTTCTATCTAAAATTGAATTTAAATATGTCCAATTTAATTAATTAAACATAGGGGAATAAATGAAAAAATTATTAACTTTTATTCTAGGATCTATACTTGCGCTTAACCTATCAATTTCAGTTGCAAATTCAGCTGCAAAAGAAGTTAGAGTTGCATATTTCCTAGAATGGCCAAGTCCTAACCTAGAGGACATGCAAAAGAAAAACTTTGCAAAAGCTCTTGGAGTACCAGTTAAATGGACAAACTTCACAAACGGTGGAGCGATGACTGATGCAATGTTAGCGGGAGATATTGATATTTCTTACTCACAAGGTTTAGTACCTTTTATCAATGCTGTGAAATCTAAAGCACCTCTTAAGCTGGTAGATATTGCTATGGAATACGGTATGGGTGGAACAACTTGTGTTACATCTAATGCTTCTGGAATTACAAAAGCAAATGGTTCAGAACTAGAAGGTAAAAAAGTTGCTGTACCTCTTGGAACAATGGCTGAATATGTTTTCGATGAAAGTATGAAAGTTGTTGGAGCTGATAGAAGTAAAATGGATATAATCCAAATGGATCCTGAAGAAGGAGCTGCTGCATTAGTTAGTGGTGATGTTGTAATGGCATGTTTATTTGGTGGTAACTCTATCAAGGCTGCTGTTGCTGTTGGATCAAGATTACTAACAGTTCAGGAAGCTAGAGATGCAGGTATTTTAGGAATAGATATTACTTCTGTAACAGATAAGTTTATGAAGGAAAATCCAGGAATGCTAAGAACTTTTATTGAAGTAACTCACGAAGCAAACGATAGATATAGAGCTGGTAAAAGCGATATGAATTCTATGTCAAAAGCTTCTGAAATGAAAGTTGCTGATATGAAAGAGACTTTAGATGGATTTAAATTTTTAACTCCATCAGAAACTAAGCAATCTATGGAAAGCGGTAATCTTGATGGTTTCCTAAAAGGAATGGGAACACCGGATGGAGCTGTAGATACAAGTTTCCTACCTTTATAATTTTTAAAGGTTTAAAATTTAAATAGGCGCCAATTATAATGATTGGTGCCTATTTTTTTTATAAAATTTCTAATATAAGGTAGTGAATGAGTGATCTTATCTCTGAAAATCTAAATATGATTTTTAAAACTCCAAAAGGAGAAACTGTTCACGCATTAAAAGATGTTAGTTTCACTCTTAAAAAGGGAGAACTACTTACCGTTCTTGGTCCTTCTGGTTGTGGAAAAACAACTTTATTAAATATTACTGCTGGATTTTTAAGACCTACCTCTGGGACAATAACTTTAAATGATAAAGAAATTGATGGTCCAGGTGTTGAAAGAGGAATGGTATTTCAACAAGGTGCTTTGTTTGAATGGTTAACTGTTGCTGAAAACGTAAACTTTGGTTTACGGATGAAAAAAGAAAATACAAAATTAACTGAAGAAAAAGTCGAAGAGTGGCTGGACATTGTTGGTCTCAAAGGTTTTGGTAATACACCTACCTACCAATTATCTGGAGGGATGCAACAGAGAGTGGCGCTCGCAAGATGTCTTATTAATGATCCTGATTTAATTCTAATGGATGAACCATTAGGCGCATTAGATGCACTAACTAGAGAGAAAATGCAGTCTTTAGTATTAAAAATTTGGAAAGAAACTGGAAAAACGATCATTTTAATTACTCACTCTGTGGAAGAAGCATTATTACTTGGAGAACGATTATATGTAATGGCGCCAAGACCAGGGAGGATACATAAAGAATACAATCTTCCATTCGCAGAAATGGGTCTTAAAGAAGATTTAAGAGAAATTAAAAAGAATAAAGAATTTTCATCAAAGAGAGAAGAAATTTTGTCCATGATCTGGAACATGGAAGAAGAAATAATGGGTAAAGAAAATTAATGTTTATTCAAATAGTAACTTTATTAATATTTGTCGCGATTATTGGAAGTATTCTTTACGGTCGAAGATTAATTAGAACAGAAAAAGTAGATGCCGTATTTGGAAATCCTGAAAGAGCAAAAGGTGGTACGCACTGGGTTATTGTTGGAAGTGCTGCAATACTTTTGGTTTGGCTATATTACTCTTGGGATATTGCAAAAGGTTTTTATCCAAAATCAGCAAATGAGTTATGTCAAGTTGCAAAAGTAAACGACTCTTTATTGGGGTTGAAATATCAATTTCCAATTGAAGAGAGAGAATTTAAGAGCACCTCTATAATTAAAATTGAAAACAAAAATCTTCAAAAAATTACTAAAGAAATTCAAAATTCTCCAGACTTAAATAGTCAGCAAAAAACTATTTTGGTTAGCTACATTAATAAAACTATTCAATTAATACCTTTGTTAACTAATGAAGATCTAATTGAGAGAGACACTAAAGCCAAAATTAATGAAATGACTGAAGAGATAAAACTCTTAACTTCAAATTTCAAACAAAAAGATTATCCATTTGAAACTCAAGAGCAAAAAAATGAAAGACAAAAAGCTATATCTGAACAAGGAGGATGGGGAATAATAAAAGTTCAATCTGGAACTGGATCTATAGAAAATACCATAGAAATTCCTGTGGTTCCTGAGACAAACAAAGGTCTTAAATTTCATGTTGCAGCTGAAGAGCTAAAAGTCATTAGTGATAAATTTTTTAAATTAAGAAATCACAATCCTCAGTTCAAAACTTCAATTAAACAATTAAAAGATGAAATTAAAACCTACAGGAAAAGTTTAAATGATAACGAAGAAATAGCATCAGACTATGCAAAAAATATTGTTAAGATTGCAAGACGTATCGAGTTTGCAAGTATTTACCCTCCTAATGCTCTTGATGAGATGCAAAGAGCAATTATTGATTTTGATAATATACAAAAATCAGAACAAGGTGGATTGAGATTAATTGATATTCTCCTATTTCCAGCAGGAACAATAGTTGCCAGTGGACCAAGTTGTTCAGAGCAAGGTTCAGGAAGATGGTTACCAAAACCGTCTGATACTTTAAATAAATTTATCCTAATGTCTAAACCAAGTGTTGGTTATAAAAATATTCCACTGCTTTGGATAGAAATGATTGATGTTTCATCAATAGTTGGTTTTATTTTACCTGATTGGATAGCTGATATTTTGCCAGGCGATTATCCTGTTCATACCAAAGACGGAATTGTTAAAGAAAACTTTAAGGGAAATGTTTTAAAAGTTGTTACTGGTGACTTTAAATTATTCAAAATTCCTGTACCCTACGGGCATATTTGGGACTCTTTTTTAAGGGTATTTTTAGGGTTAGTTTTTGGAATTCTAATTGGTGTTCCTTTAGGCTTATTTATGGGGCTAAATAGATTTGCAAAAGGATTTTTTGATCCATTAATAGAATTGTATAGACCAGTGCCGCCTCTTGCTTGGGCCCCTCTTATTATATCAGTTTTAGGAATTGATAACACGGGAAAAGTATTTTTATTATTTATGGTCTCTTTATCTATTATGATCATTTCTGCAAGAGCTGGTGCTTCAGGAACTCAGCTTTCAAAAATCCATGCAGCTCACTCATTAGGCGCATCAAAGAGACAAATTTTAAGATATGTAATTTTTCCAAACTCACTCCCAGAAATTTTAACTGGAATAAGGGTTGCTGTTGGAATGTGTTGGGGAACATTGGTTGCTGCTGAATTTTTAGCTGGAACTACTGGTATTGGATTTGTAGAAAATGTTGCCAAAAAATACTTCCAATACGAAGTAATTTGGATAACTATTTTTATCATGGGAATGCTTGGATTATTATTTGATATCACTTTAAGAAAAGTTATCGATAAAACTATTCCATGGCGTGGAAAAGGTTAAAGTGAAAACCTTAATCTTAAAAAAACAAGTCATTAAAATATTTCAAAAATTTGGATTAAGTAAAGATCATGCAACAATCTCAGCAAATGCATTAATTAATGCTGAATTGGTTGGTGCCTATGGACATGGATTATCTAGACTTAAAATGTATTGTGATAGAATTTCAAAGAAAGTAATTAATCCTAAACCAAAAATTAAAATAAAAAAAATTTCCCAATCTGCGTCTCATATCAATGCGAATAACAGTATAGGTTTTGTAGCTGCTGATCTTGGAATAAAGACTGCTATCAAACATGCACAAAAAACTGGTATTGGAATGGTTGCCATTAAAGGGAGTGGGCACTATGGGTTATCAGGTTATTACGCTGAGCAAGCGGTTAAAAAAAATTTGATCACTATGATTTACACTAACGCCCCTCCTGCAGTTGCACCCCACGGTGCTTTAAAAAGTTTATTTGGTACAAATCCCATATGTTTTGGAACACCTAGTGGTTCAAAAATTCCTTTTATATTGGATACTTCAATCTCTATGATCAACAGAGGTAAAATAAGAGTTGCTGCAAGAAACAATCAAAAAATTCCTGAAGGTGTTGCATTAGATAAGTTTGGTAAACCAACTAATGACGCCAAAAAAGCATTAGAAGGTGTTCAGCTCCCAATTGCAGGATTTAGGGGATCAGGTCTTGCTTGGATGGTAGATATTTTAAGTGGAGTAATCACAGGTGGAAATCATGCAGGAAGAGTTAAAGATCCATTCGATGATTTTTCTGGACCACAAAACATTGGGCATTTATTCATTACCTTTAAGGCAAATTTATTTCAAAAAAATTACAATCAAAGAATAAAAGACAACATTCGAACAATTAAAAAACTTCCAAAAATTAAAGGAGTAAAAGAAATAATGTATCCAGGACAAAATAAGTATTACAGATATAAAAATAATCTAAAAAAGGAAATTTCTATTCCTGATATAATTAAACAGGACTTAGAAGCTTTAATAGGTTAAAATAGTCAAAGCGCCTAAAGATAGCACCACTGAAGATAAAATAATTGTTCGCTTAACTCTATCTTTTCTTTGTTGTTCAATTAGTCTTTGCTTTAGAACATCTACGTTCACTCTAAGAGGAGTCTCAGTTTCTTGAGTGGGGTCATCAACAACGTTAGATGTTCTAGTTAAGCCTTCATTATTCATTTCATAAGTAAACCACGTTGCAATAAAATTTAATATGTTTTGAGAGTCCAATTTGGGTTGATATTACTTTTACAATTGTCCATAGTGGGTCCGGAGATAACAATGACAATAATACCGAGTGTATCGGCTCAAATTGATGAGAAAGAAATTTTTAAAATTATTAGTAATAATTTTAGCAAATTAGCTCCAAATTATTATTACTTAATCAGCAATTGGTTAATACGAGCATATAACGTCCATAAAGATATAGATAAATATATAATTATTATTTACCTCATCAATAAAGATCTTATTGTTTTCAGAAGAAACGGGTTAATTATTGATTACGACACTTTTTATAAAGATAGATCAATAGAAATTGAAAAAATAAATATCAGCGATATCTCAAAAGATCTAAATATACCAAAAGAAAGCGTAAGAAGAAAAATTTTAGAATTAGAAAAAGAGGATGTAATTAAAAAATCTGGAAAAAAAATGTTTGTTAATAGGAGTACACTTGTTGCTACCCAAGCCATAGACACTCTTAAAGATATGAGTTCTATGTTGTTCGAATTTAATAAATTATTACCAAATGAAAAAATTTTTACTGTTGATGAAATTTCATCCTCTATGAAAGAAAATTTTTCTTTTTGTTGGTATCAGTTTTATAAATTTATATTTATTTATACAAAGAGGTGGAGAAAAGAAGTAAAGGATCTGGAAACTATGTGTATTGGAATTTTAGTAATGCTTAACGCATCTCACAATAAGAGTTTTAAAGCAAAGGACTTAAACTTAAAAACATATCAAAAAAAAGTTATGGGTTCTGATAGAAGAGGAATGAATGCAATGTCTTTATCTGATATCACTGGAATTCCACGGCCCACCGTTGTTAGAAAATTAAAATATTTAATCGATAATAATTACCTAAGTATTAATGAAAAAAAACTTCTTTTTATTAATATTCAAGGTGCAAAATTAAAACGAAGTAGTGAATTACAAGATGCAAATATTAAAACTTTAAGTAATTTTATTTATAAAGTATTTAATCAGATTAAAATTATTGACTCTGGTAAAGACAAAGATGAAGAATTTGTTCCTAGTTATTTGAGATAATTAATTATTTTTTCTTAAGATATAAATAAAAATAAATCCAGTTATATACATTAGCAGTGCATAGGCTCCTGTTGGCACCATATAAGCTACCTCATCAAATATTAATGTTGCAACAAACACTGCTAAAGTACCATTCTGCAGACCGCATTCTAATGCAATACATTTTTGTTGTGCTGCTCCTGAAACAAACTTTTTAGCAATAAAATAAGCTAGTACCATCATTACAATATTTAAAATTAAAACTGCTAAACCTGCCTGAGCTAGATAGGTAAAAATATTATCTTTTTCTTCAATCCATATTGCAACAAATACAATTACAAATAACCATCCTGTTAATTTATTAATTAAATTAATTTTAGATAAAATAAAATTTTCAGCAAAACCTCTTATAATCATTCCAATAATTACAGGGACTGTAACCACTAAGGCCATTTTCAAAGCAATTCCAATTACTGAGATTTCTTTTGAAATGGTAACTCCTAAAATACTAGCAGAACTGATTACAATTATTGGAATTGTAATAATACAAATTAGACTAGTTACTGCAGTTAAAGAAATTGATAAAGCTACATCGCCATTGGCAAATTTAGTTAAAACATTTGAAGTAACACCCCCAGGTGCAGCGGCAATTATCATGAGACCTACCGCAATAGCAGATGGAAGATCGAGAGTAAGTGCAATGATTAAAGCTACCATTGGCAACAAGATTAATTGAGATAAAAAACCAACAATAAAATCTTTTGGAGTTCTTAATATTCTTGTAAAATCTTTAATTGAAAGTCCTAGGCCCAATCCCAACATGATTAGGGCTAAAACTATTGGTGCAATTGTTGTTACTATTTCCATTGCATAATTATCATAGCACTATGAGAGAGGTTAATAAAATAAATATAAATTAGAATGTTTATAAAAAAATTTAGTTAGTAAATATGGGAACAATTGCCTATATACTTTCAATTAAATATTAATAATAAACATTAAAATGTTATCTAATAAAGAAATTGTCTGCCCAAACAATCTGCTTGATGTAGCGCATAAAAAAAAAGGAGTTAAAGCTGCAGTTGTAAATGCAGGAATGCCCTTACCAATGCTTTCTGTTCAAGATGCGGTTAAAGAAAATTTAATAGAACCTATTTTTATTGGGAATAAAAAAGAAATTCAAAAATGTGCTGAAGATTTAAAATGGGATATTTCTCAATATGAAATTATTGATGAGGCTGTAGAAAACAATACAGCTCCTATAGCTGCTAAACTAGCAAGCTTAGATAAAGTGAAAATAATTGTAAAAGGTCATATTCATACTGATATTTTAATGAAAGAAGTTCTTAAGCGTGAATATAATTTAATGGGTAAAACTCGATTAAGTCATATTTGGCATATGACCATTGAAAAAGATGATGCACCATTAATTATTACTGATGGTGCTCTAAATGTATTACCTAATATCAAAACAAAAATGCATATACTTAAGAACGTAGTAAATTTTTCTCACAGAATTGGTATTTCTCGACCAAAAGTTTCTATTTTATCAGCAACTGAAGAAGTAATTGAGAGTGTACCTACTTCATTGGAGGCAGCAGAACTTACAAAATTAGCAGAAAAAGAAAATTTAAATGCTGATGTATTTGGCCCTCTAGCATTTGATAATAGTATCTCAAAAAAATCAGCAAATATTAAAGGTATAAAAAATTCAGTAGCAGGAGAAGCAGATGTGTTATTGGTTCCTAGTGTTGAAGCAGGAAATGCTTTGGTTAAAATGATGATTTATTTTATGGGTGCATGTGCTGCTGGTGTTGTAATTGGTGGCAAAGTTCCAGTTGTAATCACAAGTAGATCAGATGAAGCTCCTGCAAGGTTAGCATCTATTGCTGCTGCAGTAGTTGCTTTAGATTAAAGATAATATAAAAAGCTTAAAATAAATGACAATTACATATTTAAAAAAATCACCAAAGACTTCATCAACAGATGATACTAAAACCACAGGAATCGTTCAGGATCTTTTAAAAGATTTAGACACCACAAAAGAACAAGGATGTATTGATCTAACTAAAAAATTTGACAAATACGATGGTGAAATAGTTGTTTCAAAAGAAAGAATTGAAGAAATAAAAAAATCCTTAGATCAAAAAACGAAGGATGACATTAAATTTTCATTTGATCGAGTTCGAAAGTTTGCTGAAGCTCAATTAAAAAACTATGGCCAAGATTTTGAAGTTGAATTATCAGATGGTTTGTTCGCTGGACAAAAATTAATACCCGTAAATACAGCTGGTTGTTATATCCCTGGCGGCAGATATGCTCACATAGCTTCTGCAGTGATGAGTGTTACCACTGCTAAAGTTGCTGGAGTTAAAAATATTGTTGCATGCAGTCCTCCTAAAGAAGGTGTGGGTGCTCATCCAACTATAGTTTATACCGCTGATTTATGTGGAGCAGATGTGATTTTAAATCTTGGTGGTGTTCCAGCAATTGCAGCAATGACAAATGGATTATTTAATAACCCCCCTGCGGATATTATTGTAGGACCAGGAAATCAATTTGTAGCTGAAGCGAAAAGAATTTTGTTTGGAAAAGTGGGTATTGATTTGTTTGCTGGACCAACTGAAATTGGAATTATTGCTGATGCTAAAGCAGATCCTGAAATTGTAGCAGTTGATTTAGTTGGCCAAGCTGAACACGGCTATAATTCACCTTGTTGGTTATATACAACTAGTAAAGAACTTGCAGAAAAGGTTATGAAAAGAGTTCCAGAATTAATTGACGAACTTCCCGAAGTTCCAAGGCAAAGTGCAGATGCTGCTTGGAGAGATTATGGAGAAGTAATTTTATGTGACACCGACGAGGAAATGGTAAAAATTAGTGATCAGTACGCACCAGAACATTTAGAAGTTCAAACAGAAAATTTAAAATGGTTTCATGAAAGACTAACCAACTATGGATCACTGTTTGTTGGAGAAGAAACTACCGTTGCCTATGGAGACAAATGTTCAGGCACAAACCACATATTGCCAACCAAAGGAGCTGGAAGATATACCGGCGGTTTATTTGTTGGAAAATTTATTAAAACTTTGAGTTTTCAAAGAATGACAAAGAACTCTACAGAATTAGTAGGTGCGGCGGCTGCAAGAATTTCCAGATATGAGGGTATGGAAGCACATGCACGAACTGGTGATGTTAGACTAAAAAAATACGGGTTTTCAAAATAATTTTAAGTTTCTGGAACAAACAACAAGCATAAACCATTACTACAAAATCTTTTCCCAGTAGCAGTTGGGCCATCAAGAAAAACATGTCCATGGTGAACACCACAATTTGCACAGTGATATTCCATTCTTCTCATACCAAAAGAATAATCTATTTTAGTTTTAAAGGCTCCCGGTAAAGCTTCAGAGAAAGAAGGCCAACCTGTTCCACTGTCAAATTTTGCCTCTGAAGAAAATAATTTAGCCCCACAGTTTGCACAGTGATAAAACCCTTTCCTATCTTCTTTTAACAATTTACTTGTAAAGGGTCTCTCCGTTCCCCCATTAAACATGATTTCTTTTTGTTTTTTGGTTAAATTTTTGTTGATAATTTTTTTAACTTCTGAAAAAGCAAACTTATAAGGAGCAATCACATAAGTTAACAAGGACAGTCCAAATAGTTTAATAAAATTTCTTTTATTATTCATTAAAAATAAATATTAAAACTAACAGATAATTCAATGATTAGTTATGCCACAATCTAAAAAGTGACAAAAACGATCCTTAATTAATAGAAAAATTGGTGCTAGTTATAAGAAATAAAGGTATAATAATTAAAAGGAGAATCTTATGGCAACTTACGAATGTTCAAAGTGCGGTATGTCTGTGAATGCTACTTGTGGAAAATGTGACAAACCATTAGTTGATGACATGCTTAAATTAGACGATGGTAATCAGGTTAAAATATCTAAATGCCCTGATGATCATGGTAAAATTAAATCACCATTATGCTGTGGTCAAGATATGAGCTGTGCTGTCTAGATAATATCTAGCAATACATAAACTGCTAAACCACTCATAAAAATAATAATAAATAAGTTAATTATTTTCCATACTTTTAAATTATCAGCGTATCTAGAAAAAAATTGTGACAGGTAACCAATAAAAAAGAAGAATAAAAAAGAAGCAAATGAGGCTCCAATTCCAAATATTATTTTATCAGCCAATAAAAAATTTTTAGAAAAATTCCCCAAAAAAAATACAGTATCTGAATAAACGTGAGGATTTAAATAGGTAAATCCTAAAGTTTTAAAAATTATACTAATTAAGGTTGTTTTCTTATAATTTTGATTAAAATTAATTTTTTGACTACCTGATTTAATTTTTGAGTAAATAAAGTAAATTAAGAATAAGAGTAAAAGAATATTAAAAATTAATTCAATTGTAGAAGTAAAATATTGATTAAAATAATAAAATAGAAAAATACCAACGAATATAAGAAAACAGTCTGAAATTGAGCAAATAAAGCAAACTGTAAACGTAAATTGTTTTTTTAAGCCCTGCTCTATTACAAAAATATTTTGGGCTCCAATAGCTAAAATTAAACTCAGACTGGTAAAAAAACCTAATAATAGAAATTCCATTAGGTTTAATTAAACTCTTTTCTTACCTTGAACAACCCTATCTAAAATTAATGCAACAAATAATATCGCAACTCCTGCTAAAATCCCTTGACCGACATTTGCATATTGTAAAGCCTCTAAAACATCTTGACCCAAACCTTTTGCGCCAATTAAGGATGCAACTACTACCATGGCTAAACTTAACATTACTGTTTGATTTACTCCGGCCAATATAGATGGTGTTGCTAAAGGTAAATCAACTTTTCTCAATAAATACCATTTAGATGCTCCATAAGCTATTGCTGCCTCACGAATAGTTTCGGGAACTCCTCTTAATCCAAGAACAGTTAATCTTACAACTGGAGTTCCTCCAAATATCATTGTTATAATTACTGCTGCAACTTTACCAGTACCAAAGAAAGCAATAACAGGAATCATAAAAACAAATGCAGGCATCGTTTGCATGAAATCCATAATAGGCCTTATCATTGAATAGAACCTTTGACGTCTTGCACAAAAAATTCCAAGAGGAATACCAATTACAATGCTTAAAACTGCTGCAGTTCCTAATAGTGCCAATGTTGTCATTGCTTTAACCCAAAATCCTAAAAAACCCATATAACATAAAAAACCTGCAGAATATATTGCAGCTCTTGGTCCTGCTGCTAATCCAGTTAAGGTGACGATGGTTGTTATAATTACTATCCAAGGAGTTTTGACAAATAACAATTCTAAAAAGTCTAATACTGATCTAATACCAATTGTAATAGCGGTAAACAATGCATCTCCTTTTAAAACTGCATAATCAAATATTATTTCTACCCACTTTATAGAAGTTAATCTTATATCTGGATGAGTTGGAAAATCATCCATGGCATTTATTAAGCCTGGAAAACTATAATGAACTACAGAAAAAAACATTATAACAGAACTAAATACTGTGCTTGAAATAAAGT
This sequence comes from Pelagibacteraceae bacterium AG-430-E20, assembly GCA_003209915.1. Lineage (GTDB taxonomy): Bacteria > Pseudomonadota > Alphaproteobacteria > Pelagibacterales > Pelagibacteraceae > Pelagibacter. Next base: position 133,333 of record QCOF01000002.1, read on the forward strand.
TTTTAGTTTGCATGCCTGGCTGAATTGTTTTGTCTGATAACCATTCAGAATATCTTTTTTCTAGAACAGAATTAGCCAATATGCCTTGAATAATTTTTATAAAAATTAATAAACTTATTCCAAATAAAGTAATCCAAATTGCTGAGGCTTCAATCCTTGCTACTTCATCAATATATCCTTGCATAGCATCTTCTAAAGATTTTATATTTCTCTTATAAACATCTACTTTATCTGGATTGTTTGTAATGGCTGCTTCCAACTGCTGATTTCTAAATGCAATAGTTGATTGTACTTGTTCAATCTTTTGAACTGCTTCCTTGGTGATATTTCCAAATAATCCTCTTATAATTTGAACTATTGAAAAAGTTTCGATTATTAAGAAAGCTAAAGACCAATTCCAAATATTTCTCATACCAAACCAAACAGGTCCTAAAATTGAAGCATATAAATTGAACGAAAGCGAAAAAGAAGGCTTACTGCCAATTTTTTTAAACTCTTTAGTGTAATAATCTGGATTAGATTTAACAAAATCTGAAATCAATTCTGATCTTGATGGGTTATTAGCTTGATTATTCTCCATCACCGCCCTCAACAACTGCTTTTAAAAGATCTGATTGTGTAATAATACCTACTGGCTTTTTATTTTCATCTTTAACAAGCAAAGGTTTTTGTTTTGATTTTGAAACTTCTATAAGCTTACTTAATAGATCATGTTCATATACAGTTTCTAAATCATCAGACAAAACAATATTTTTAGACTGATACTCTTGAATTGTTTGCATGATAGATTTAGCTTGGACAACTTTAAGTCTCGATATTCCTTTTACAAAATCAGCTACATAATCGTCTGCAGGACTCACAACTATTTGCTCCGGGGTGCCAATTTGAATTACTTTACCGTCTCTCATAATAGCAATTCGATGACCTACACGTACCGCTTCATCTAAATCATGCGTAATAAATACAGTTGTTTTTTTCATTTGCTTAGAGAGTTTAATAAACTCTGTTTGTAATTGTCTTCTAATTAAGGGATCTAAAGCACTAAAAGGTTCATCCATTAAAAGAAATTCTGGATCTGCCGCTAATGCTCTTGCTAGTCCGACCCTTTGTTGCATTCCTCCTGATAATTCGTGTGCGAATTTATTTCCCCATCCCTGTAATTCTACTATCTCTAAAATTTTATTTGCGGCATCTAGTCGATCATTTTTACTTACCCCTCTAATTTCTAATGGCATAGCAATGTTGTCTACTACCGATCTATGAGGCATTAATGCAAAGTTTTGAAATACCATACCTATTTTTTTATTTCTTAACTCTTGTAAGTTTTCACGATCAAGTTCCATTACATCTTGATCATTAATTAATATTTTTCCTGAAGTTGGTTCTAAAAGTCTATTAATGTGTCTAACTAAAGTTGATTTTCCACTTCCAGATAAACCCATTACACAAAAAATTTCTCCCTGCTTAACATCAAAAGAAACATCTGATACACCAATGACTGAATTATATTTTTCTAGAGCCTCTGTTTTCGAAATACCGTGATTTTGGATTGCATCTAAAGCTTCATTGGAGTTGTTTCCAAATACCTTCCAAACATTTTCAATTTTTATTGCTGAGCCCAATGATCCCATGTCGTTTTGTATTATAGGTAGGTATACTCGGCAATATTTAATTGCCGAGTATTAATGGATTTTTTAAATTAAAGACCTAACCAACCATCAACAGTTGATTTATTTGCATTCATCCAAGCTCTAGCAACGTCAGCTGGAGCTTTTTTCTCAACTGATATCGCATAAGCCATTGACGAAACATCATCTGCTGTTAATTGAAAGTTCTTAAAGAATTCAACAATTGCTGGAGATTTACTTTCTAGAGAAGTACCCCACCCAATTTGAATTTGTTTAAGTGCATCTTTTGAAGCAACGTAAGATTTTTTATACCAGTCAGCATCTTCTTTAGGTTGTACCATTTTGTATTTAGCTGGATCAAATTTTGGTTCTTCCAACATAACAACATCAGCCATTCCCCAGATTGCATGCGGCTTGTAACAATAAAATGCGTAACCTTCATCTTTTTTAATTGAATCAAGTACTCTTGCATTTTTAACTGCTTCTGCTGCTCTAATAGGTTCGATACCTGCATCATATAAACCATAATCTCTTAATTTAACTTGGTTAACATTTGCTGATGCCCAACCATCTGCACCAATCCAAAACTCCCCTTTACCATTACCATCACTATCCATAGCTTTGACAACTTCGGGTCTTCCTAGATCTTCAATTGCAGTGATATTAAATTTTTTAGCAAATTTTTGAGAAACACAATAACCTTGGTTTCCTTCATATGGTTTGCTGCTTAATTTTAAAGTTCCTTTAGGAACTAAATCATTTGTATAAGCTTGTTGGTTTGGCAACCAGATATCAGGGTGAACTTCTATTTCACCTTTGCTTCTGTCGATTGCACCATAGATTGCAGTGTTGTTTCCAGGAACAAGTTCTGCTTCTCCACCCATTTTATCTGTAACAACTGCTGCCAATAAGTTTGCAATAGCTGTAGCACCTGTCCAACCTGGATCTCCAATTTTAACTTTTTCTGCAAATGATGAAACAATTGCAAAAATAGAAATTAATCCAGCTACAAGTGTAGTTTTAATTATTTTCATTTTTTCCCCTATGTTTAATTTAATTAATTTAACTAGATTAAGAAAGGCGTGTCAAAGAAAATGCTTGTTCATTTTGGGTTAACTGAATTGCATTATTTGCAAAACGCTCAAATTTAAAGTTTTTTAATCTTTAAGATTTAAAAGTTCATCTAGAGCTTTATGTTTTTTTAAGGCTTGTAAAAATTTTGCAAGTGATAAAAGCTCCATCTTTGCAAAAGGTTTCATTATATCATCGATTTTATCGGTGGGTATTAAACCTAATTCAGAAGTATAAGAAATTAATTTCTTCTTCTTTAATATTTCAACTTTTCTTCTAACAGTTTCTTTTGGTATATCGAGTAAATGAGCAACAGCAAAAATAGTTAATTTTTTTTTACTATAAAACTCTCCAATATGTTCTTGTCTGGTGGATTCCCACACACCATCCCAGTTGCTTCCTTGTTTGGTGTTGTGAGTTAAAAAGTGAGCACCAACTGTAGAAAGGATTATAAACGATTCATAATCAACACCGATCATTGATCTTGAATCTCTAAACTGTCTGCTTCTAAAGTTAAACAGATGAAACAAGGTTTCACCATAAGAATCCAGATTTTTTTTCATCAAAAAAAATTATTCTGAATTTGCTGTAAGTGTCTTAATTTCTAAAATATTTTCGTTTGGATCTTTAACAAAGAAAGTTTCTTGCTCATATTTTGTCCCCTTAAATCTCAAATAAGGTTCGTCATAATATTTTGTTCCACTATCTTTTAATCTTTGTTTTAAACTATCAAAATCTTTTCTGGATAAATGTACTCCAAAATGAGGAACGGAAACATTGCCCATATCTACATCATGTCTTTCACTATCTAATTTGTGCTCACTTTTGTGAAGAGTTAATTCATTTCCCCAAAAATCAACATCTGCCCATTCCTGAGCTGAATTATCTAATCTACATCCTAAAGTTTCACTGTAAAATTTTTTCGCTATCTCTAAATCTCCACATGGAATTGCCAGGTGAAAACAGTTAGTGTTTTTATACATAAATCATCCTTTAATTACTGAATATAATCATTATATAACCTGTAATTCTAAATTCAACTAGCATAAATATGAACAACTTTTTACAATCAATAATTGACCGAGATCCCGCGGCTAAATCAAAATTAAGTTTAATTTTAACTTATCCAGGTGTGAAGGCAGTTTTTTTTCATAGGCTAGCTAATTTTTTTAGTACAGCAAAATTTGATTTGATTGCAAGAATCATTTCACAATTTTCAAGATTCTTAACTGGAATTGAAATCCATCCTAAAGCAAAAATAGGAAAAAATTTATTTATTGATCATGGGATGGGAGTTGTTATTGGAGAAACCTCTGAAATTGGAGATAATGTAACAATTTATCATATGGTAACTTTAGGAGGAATATCTCCATCTATAAATTCAGATAATCAAAGAAATGTTAAACGTCATCCAACAATTGAAAATGAAGTTGTTATAGGTTCAGGTGCTCAAGTATTAGGTCCAGTGACTGTTGGATGTTGTGCAAAAATTGGAGCAAATGCTGTTATTACAAAAGATGTTCCAGAAAAAGCTGTGATGGTTGGTATACCTGCAAAAAATGTTGGTCTCGCTGATAGTGAATTTAAACCTTATGGTATTACCCCTGATAGTGATAAAAAATCAGAATAATGAATGATATTCAAAATGATTTTATTTCAGGGATTGGAAATACTCCTTTAATAAAATTAAGAGCTGCATCAGAAATAACTGGTTGTAATATTTTTGGAAAAGCTGAGTTTTTAAATCCTGGAGGTTCTGTCAAAGATAGAGCGGCCCTTGCTTTAATTAAAGATGCCCAAGAGAAAAAATTAATTGCTAAAGGTGGAACAATTGTTGAGGGTACCGCAGGAAATACTGGAATTGGTTTAGGTCTATTAGGAAATTCATTGGGTTATAAAACAATTATTGTAATGAATGATAATCAAACTCAAGAAAAAAAAGATCTTTTAAGAAATTTAGGTGCAGAATTAAAATTAGTTCCAGCTAAACCTTATAAAGATGATAACAACTTTGTAAAAGTCGCAGCAAGGCTAGCTGATGAACTTAGACCGACAAATAATAATGGAGTAATTTGGGCTAACCAATTTGATAACACTGCAAACGCAAAAGGCCATTATGAAGGAACGGGCAAAGAAATTTGGGATCAAACTGAGGGTAAAGTTGATGGATTTGTATGTTCTTCAGGAACTGGTGGAACTATTTCAGGGGTTAGTAATGCTCTTAAAGAAAAAAATAAAGATATAAAAATTCATTTATCTGATCCAAAAGGCTCTGCTCTTTATAATTATATAAAAAATGGAGAATTAAAATCTGAAGGTGGTTCAATAACTGAGGGAATTGGATCTAGTAGGATAACAGCAAACTTTAAAGATGCTAAAATTGACGATGCGTATTCAATTGATGACAAAGAGGCATTACCAATTCTCTATGATTTAATTCAAAATGAAGGATTAAGTTTAGGTACTAGCTGTGGGATTAATATTGCAGGAGCTATTAGAATGGGTAAAGAATTAGGACCAGGAAAAACAATTGTTACTATTCTTTGTGATAGAAGCGATAAATACGCTACTAAAATGTTCAATAAAAAGTTCTTAGAAGAAAAAGGATTGCCAATACCTAATTGGTTTTAAACATAAATTTTATCAGCTAATCCGTAGCAAAGAACACCACTTAATATTGTAAGCACCAACGGAGCATAAATTGCTTCATCTGAAGTTTTATCTGTATGACCAAGTTTATTTATTTTGGTACTATAAAAACCAACAATAAATGCACATAGGTTTTGCAAGAAAATTACATTAAAGAAACCCCAAGTAGCTTCCAAGCCGTTAGGTCTTATAAAGCCGACATAAATTGCCATTAAAGTTGAACCGATAAATATAGATCCAAAAAATCTAACTGCACCAGCACCTGTAGCATCCATGCCATATTGATCTAAAAAAGATTGAGTTTGGAAAACACATCTAAATCCATAATAAGCAAAGCCTATAAAATGAATTAAAAAAAGAACTAAATAAAAAACTCCATTAAATTTTTCAACCATGGTTTACAATATCAAAAATATGTTTTGAATACACTTTATTTTTTGCAAAAATAAATCAAATTTCAATTGTGAGTTGATGAAGGTTTTGCATATTTAATATACACATTTGACGCATGACGTTTTAATGAATGTGTAACAGTATTAAACTAAAAATAAATTAACTTTAAAAAAATTTAAAAAAATTAAAGGAAAACTATGGACGCAAAAGAACAAACTAAAAAAGCATATGAACTATTTAGTTCAGGAGATATGGAAACCTTTTTTAAGGATATAATCGATGATGAAATCGTTTGGACATTTCCAGGCAAAGAAGGTGTACATCCACTTTCTGGAGTTCACAAAGGAAAACAAGCTATGATGGCTGCAATGTCCAAAATCCCAGCTACTTGGCCAAATTTCCATTTAAAAGTTTTAGATATGATAAGTGAAGGTAATAAAGTATTCGCAAGAGTTCATGCAACTGCGGATAACATGGATACTATGTTTGGTCACTATTTTGAAGTGAGTGACGAGGGAAAAACAAAAGTTATGATGACTTTTGATGATACACTTAGCATGTTCAATGCAATGAAGAAGTGAAGTAAAGAACAATATGTCAATTTTAGAAAAACTAAATAAAGTCATCATGGAAAAAGATGGTGCGGCAGCAGCTGAGATAATTCATGATGATTATAAGAGGTATTCTCATCTTAAAGGAACCTATACTGAAAGTGGAAAAACAGGAATGATTGAGGCAATTAATAAAGGCTTCATGAAAGTTGATAAATATAGAATTTTGTATGAAAACGATGAAATAGGTTTTGATCATTCTATTGTTACTTATGCCGAGGATGGAAACAAAGAGGCTTTAATGTGTTACTGGAAATTTAAAGATGGTAAAATTATAGAATTAGAAACTGGAGCTACAAAATTACCACAGCAGTAATTAATAAAAGGAGGAGATATATATGAGCAGTATAGAAGTCAAAACTTTTGATAAAGTAAACGAACCTGTTGAAGCATGCGAATTTGCAGGATTTTGGGGCGAATAATGGTAAAAATTATTGGTAACTTTGAGGTTAATGATTGGGTTCATTGGAAAAAAATGTTTGACCAACATTCTAATGCAAGAGAAGCCGCAGGAATTAAGACAATTTATGTTGGAAATGAAATAGAAAATACAAATAAAGTACATATCATAATGGAAACACCTGCAGCAGATACAATGCAAAAATTTATGCAAGATCCTGAAAATGCTAAAGTAATTGAACAATCAGGACACAAACAAGAAACGACAGTAATGAGCATTTGCTCTGACTAAACAACAAAAAAAGGAGAAAAAATGAAATACTATATGGTAACTCACACTTTCAAATCGAAAGAAATGAAAGACAAATTTAACGAGGTTACAGGAGGCATGTCCAGAGAAGATATGATTAAATCTTCCACTAGTGATAAAGCAAAATGCCAAATGACATATTTCACCCCGGGTGATACTATGACAATGTTTTGTCATTGGATGGCAGAAAGTACTGATGCTATTAATGAACAGCTTTCTCAGATGAATGATTTTTTTGAACCTCACCAATTTACTGAGGTTAAAGAAGAAGTTTTTGATTTCAACAAATAAGAGGTAAAAATGAAAAAAACAATATTAACATTAATAATTTCACTATTAACAACCTACTCTTTAGCTGAAACAGGTAAATTTAATGCTTCTGGAGCTGGGTCTTGGGCAATGAATGTTATGAATGCTGGTAACGGAAACATGAGTATTACTTATGATGGTAATGCTGGACTTTCAGATAAAGAGGGAAGTATTTTTGATAAGTCTACAATGCACTGTATTGGAGGATTAACTTTAGTTGCAGGTAAATTTGATGATGAAACAGGTATGTGTACTTTTTACTTAATGGATGGTGAAAAGGTTTTCATTAATTACAAAGGTAAAGGAACTGGAGGCCAAGGTGGATCCGGAGAGTTTGTAATTGTTGGTGGAACTGGGAAATATGAAAAAATTTCTGGAACAGGTTTCTCTAGTAGACAAAATTTAAAAGGTAAAGCTGGAATGGCTCATTCATTAAATCAAATGAGTGGAAACTTTACTTATTAATAAAAAAAAAGAGATAAATAATGAGAAAAACGACATTGGTATTATTATTTAGTGCTTTACTTTCATCAACTGCAATTGCAGGGATGTCTGATAGTGATAAATCTAAGGCTTGGGAATGTAGTGGGATTTATATGGCTAACTACTTTTTACCTTCTGGTGAAACTTTTGAGTACAGTATGAAGGAAAAATCGATGGCTTCAGTAAAAGTTCTTAAAGCATATGCTTTAGAAACAGGTATTGCTGCAAAAGAATGGGATGATGGAGTAAATAAAGCTGTAGATAAATTTTACGGTTCAAAATATGATGAAGCTAAAACTGAAGATTGTCATAGTTTTGTAAATTCTACTATTCCAAACGGAGAAGAAAGAGTTAAAAAAGTAGTACAAACTCTTTATTAATATGAAACAAGCCATCATATTTTTTTTTTTGTTAATTAATTCAACTTTTGCATTTGCAGGTGGGCACATTTCTGAAACAGATAAAAAAGAGGCAATAAAATGTTTGGGCCACTATACGGCAATTACATTTATTGATGCTGATAAAATTGAAGCAATAAAACTTGAATATGCCAATGCTTCTTTCAAAATAGTTAGAGCTTACTTAGTAAGTGAAAAAGTAAAAGAAGAAGAAATTAATAAAGGGACAATTGAAGAATTAGACAAATTAATTGGGAAACCATTTAATAATGAGAGAAATGATGAATGTAATTCATTTATATATAAACTGATACCAGGTTCTAAAGAAGATATTGAAAAATTAAGAGGAACTTTAGAATAATATAGTAAAGGAGATAAAAATGGAAAAAGAGATGTTAGCGTTAGTGAATTTTAAAGAAGGTAAAATGGAAACTTTCATGGGATGGATGCAGTCTGATGAGGGTATGGGTGTAAGAAAAAGTGTTGCCTATCCAGAAAAAACCATCGGAGCAATGAAACCAGATAAAACAGGTATGCTGTTTAAAGTTACGGTTCATAATGAACCAGGAATGAAAGAGTTTGTATCTGGAAATAACCCAACTGCTAAAGCAATTTATGAAGAATGCATAGAAAGTGCTCAGCTATGGGAAATGTCAGAGGTAAAGCTTTAGAGTATATACTAAAAAAGGAAAAATATGAGTATAATGGTTAGATACGCTCCGAAGTCTATGACTGCAGAGCAATATGATGCAATTGTAAAAAAAGAATACGAGCTAGGAATACATCCTCACAAAGGATTAGACTTTGAAGTATGCTTTGGTGAAGGAGATCAAATGAAGGTTTCAGTGGTTTACGATACAATGGAGTCTTTTGAAGATCATGGAAAAAAATTAGGTCCTATATTAGAAGAAATGGGTATTGATCCAGGAGAACCTCAAATTTTTCCAGTTCATAATACTATTCACAGAGGTGAATAGATATGCAGGCAGGTTTTGTTATTTTTAACATTGATGTAACAAATCCAGAAGACTACAATGAGTATATTACTAAAGTGAAGCCAATTGTTGAAAAGTTTGGTGGAGAGTACATTGTTAGAGGTGGAACAAATCAAGTTGTAGAAGGAAACTGGCAATATAGCAGAACTATTGTATTAAAGTTTCCCTCTTACGAAAAAGCATTGGAGTGGTACAATTCAGAAGAATATCAACCAATTAAACAAATCCGATTAGATAACGCAATTTCTAACGGAATAATAATACAAGGAGCATAAAAATGTCGATATTAGAAAAATATAGCGCTGCTTTGAAAAATAAAGATGAAGCAGCAATGAACGAACTTTTGCATGATGATTTTAAATTTACAATGCATAAGTCAGGAAATGTTTTAACTAAAGCTGACGTAATGAAATGGGCCATGAGTGGTGACATTAATCAAGATAAAGTAAGAATAGTTTACGAAAATGATGAAGTCGGTGTTCATCATTCTTTTGTAACATTTAATGATGGTAATGTTGAAGCTGTAATGGCTGTTTACAAATATAAAGATGGAAAAATAGCAAGCTTGGAAACAGGCGCTACTCCAATACCTAAATAATTATATAAATTTAGCGAGATTTCATTTAATGTCATTAAATGAGTCTCGCTACTTCTTACCTATTTCTAGGGATTGCAGTTTTTCTAGGCGTTACTTCTAATAGTTTTGCAAAAAGTGCTGAGGGTTTTACTCTTTTCTTTCCAAGTTTAATTACTGCAATTACTATAGTCTTATGCATGTATGCACTTTCTTTGGTTATGAAAAATATACCAATGGGAATTACTTACGCCTCATTTGCTGGTCTAACAATCATTGCAACTGTTGTAGTAGGTGTTATTAGATTTAATCAAGTTCCAAATTTTTACTCATTAATGGGTTTAGTATTAATTATTATTGGTGTGCTAATGGTGAATTTATTAGGTAATAATTAAAAATGTTTCCCAAAAAATATTCTAATTTGTTGTTTATATTGATTATGGGTTTTGGAATGAGTTTATTTATGACTCTTATTATTACATATATTAATACTGGTATAGATAAAGAGTTTATAAATAGATTTTTAAAAGCTTGGGCTGTAGGACTGCCAATAGCTATATCAACAGCTTTGATAGTTGGGCCAATTGCCCGAAGATTTGTGGATAAAATTACAAAGTAAAATTTAAATTTTTTTAAGTGGACTTAATAATTTAAGTATTTTTTTATGAACTAATTTGTTAGCTGACACTAAAGCATTGTCTCTTTTAATAATATTTTCATTTCTCCAGTTTGTAACCACTCCACCCGCAGCTTTTATAATAGGTATAGAGGGATGAATATCCCAAATATGGTTACCACATTGGATTGCTACATCTAAAGTACCATCAGCTACTTGCATATAACTTAACGCGTCAGAAGTTGGAAAATGATTTAATTTTAATATTTGAGAAATTTTTGCTTGTTGTGAAAATGACAAATATCCATGAAAAGCAGCTGTAAGCTTAACACCTTTTATTTTTGCACTTCCATTTACCTTTAATCTTCTTTTTTTTCCATTTTCAAAAACATGTGCAATTTTATCTGTCCTATTCAAATAGAATTTATTTAATACAGGAAAATTAACTAATCCCATTACAGGTAATTGTTTATAGTTAAGAGATATTAAATTACTCCAAGTAGGACTGCCAATAACAAAAGATCTTGTCCCATCAATTGGATCTATAACCCAAGTGTAATCACTCTTTGATTTTTTGAAACCAAATTCTTCTCCAACAATTTGGTGATTTGGAAATTTTTCGTTTATTTTTAATCTAATAAATTTTTCAAAAGCTTTATCAGATGTAGTTACTGGATCATACCCTTTACCTTTAATTTTATTAGATACTTTGAAATTTTTACAAAGTTTTTGATGATACAACTTTGTTAAATCTTTAGCTAATCTATTTAGGAAATTATAAAATATTGAGTAATTTTTATAATTAAATTTATCCACGAAAAACTCTTACTATTAAATTTGTACAGATTAAAGTTAATATTTAATTAATTTTACGATTATTTTTTGAATAAACTTTCGATTTGAGCTTCTGCATCTTTAATAGATTTATCATAATTCAAAGCCATTTGATCAGCACTAATAACATCTACTTTTTCTATGCCAAAAAAATTTAAAATAAATTTTAGCCAAGGAGTTAAAAAATCCTCAGAGCTATTTAGTTTAGTGCCCCCAGAGGTAATAACCAAATAAGCTTGTTTGTTTTTTAACAGTCCTTCTCTTCTACCATTTGGTTTAAATTTGAAAGTCTCTCCAATTCTGGCAGCTAAATCTGTCCAAGCTTTTAATGTGGCTGGTGGACCATAATTATAAATAGGAGCTGAAATAATTATTATATCACTTTCTTTAAGTTCTTTTACAAGTTGGTCTGATAACTCAAACATTTTTTTATGATGTTCTGTTTGGTCTTTTTCATCAATTTTCATCCCAGACTCAGTAAGTCCGCTTACGAAAAGCATTTCTTCATCTAAATCACGATACAAAACTTCATCTCCAGGCTTTTTGATCTTATCTAATAATTTTTTAGCTAAAGCTCTTGAAGTTGAACCTTTTTTTCTGGCACTTGAATCTATTTGGTAGATTTTCATCCTTTCTTTTTAGCCGAAATTTTGCATAAAAGGAAAAACTTTAATTATATAAAAGCCAATTGCCTGCAATTGATTGGTTAAAATTAAAATACCTGTAACTAAGAGAGTTATTCCACCAATTTTTGAGATCAAATTTATATTTTTTCTAAAGTTTTTAGAAAATAATAAAAATCTCTGAATTAAATATCCTGAAAACACAAAAGGTATAGCAAGGCCTAAGGAATAAAATATCAATAAAATTATTGCTCTAGTAAGTGTTTCTTCAATTGAGGCTAGGGCCAAAATAGAACCTAAAATTGGTCCGATACAAGGAGTCCATCCAAAGCCAAATGCAAGTCCAATTACATATGGAAATAAAATGTTTCTAGATTCTTTTGCATCAAATCTTTTTTCAAAATTAAGATATGGAATGTTTATTATTCCAAGTAATTGAAATGAAAATATAATAATTATTAATCCTGCAAAAATTCTTAAAATTTCTGAATTTTGTAAGAGAGCTTGACCTAGAAAAGATGCTGACGCTCCTAAAAGAACAAATACAGTTGAAAATCCTAAACAAAATAAAACCAGAGAAAAAATATTAGTTTTTTTAGACTCAATTACTTCTTGAAGCGATTGACCTGAAATGTAGGAAACATATCCAGGTATAAGTGGTAAAACACATGGAGATAAAAAACTGATAAGACCTGCACCAAAAGCAATTAAGTACTCAAACATTTAACCTGTATTTTTCATGGCTGCTGATATTCCAGCTATTGATGTTAAAAGAGCATCATTTAAATATTTTTTGTCAGACATAATTTTATTTTTTTTAAGTTTATATATAACTATTGGTTGGATAATATTTAGTACTTCAGAGTATATAGCTCTGACAGTTATTAAAGTTCTGAATTGTTTACGTGTTAAAATAATTTCTTTTGTAGTAATTTTTTTATTTAATTTTTTTTATTACTTCAAATTGAAATCTAAGTTTTTTTCCAATCTTTTTTAGTGCATCATCTGCTAAATATTTTTCATAAATTTTTGAAATATCAGGATCAGCTTTTGTAATTACCATATCAAGTATATCTAACATTGAATTGAAAAAGGGCCAATTTTTTTCCATATCTATTAAAGTCCTTCTAAACTTTTTTATATAAGCATATCTTAAAGCCTCAGCGCTACCTAACCACGCAGGTAACATTAATCTAATCTGCGTCCAAGCAAATACCCAAGGTATTGCTCTTAAACTTTTAATATTATCAACATTTTTTCTTTTAGATGGTCTCGATCCAATTGATAGTTTTCCTAGAGCTGCGCTAGGTGTGACAGTTTTGAAATATTTAATAAATTCTGAGCTTTGATTAATATTTTTTCTATATGAACTCTTAGAAATATCGGACATTTTTTCAATTAGTGATCTCCAGTTTTGTTTAGGAGTAGGTGGAGGATTTAATGTTGCTTCAGTTACAGCACCTATGTAACTACATAGATTATATTCAGCTATTGGTTCATAGCCATATTTTTGCTGAATAACTTCACCCTGATCGGTAATCCTAATCTTTCCATTTACTGAACCTGGAGGTTGCGATCTTAAAGTAGCTTGAATTGGTCCGCCACCCCTACCGGGAGAGCCCCCTCTTCCATGAAAAAAAGTAACATTTACATCGAATTTTTTTCCTAATTTGACTATTTCTTCTTGGGCTTTGTATTGATGCCAGCTAGCACATATTTTTCCTGCATCCTTACTAGAGTCTGAATATCCTATCATTACTTCTTGTTTATTATTAATTAGTTTTCTGTACCATTTTTTTGAAAATAAACTCTCCATTATTGATTTTGCATTAATCAAATCATCTAATGTTTCAAATAAAGGAACTACTCTTAATTTATTATTTATTTTTGCCTCTTTTTGTAGAAATGAAACTGACAAAATATCTGACACAGACGTAGTCATTGAAATTACATATGCTCCTAAGCACTCTGAGGGTTCATTTGCAAGTACTTTAAAAGTAGACCAAACTTCATTGTTCTCTTTATTAGAAAATTTAAATTTATTAATATACCTCTTAGTTGAAGTTAATTTAGATTTTAAAAAATTAATTTTTTCTTCCTCAGTGAAATTATAATAATTTTTATTAAATTTTTTTTTAATAAGTTCAGCAATTAATTGTCTATGTCTTGAAGATTCTTGCCTAATATCTAGTCTAGCTAAATTTATTCCAAAACATTTTGCTCTTCGCATGAGATCGAGAAGTTCCCCACTTGCAACGTTTTCATTGTGGTTTTGTTCTAAAGATTCTCTTACGACCCTCAAAGGTTTTAAAATTTCTTCAGTTGAACTTAATAAAATATTTTTATCTAAAGGTGTCTTATTAATAAAATATTGTTCTATAGATCTATGAGTTAGTCTCAATTTATCTCTAAGAGGTCTTAGAAAAACTCGATATGGTTCAAAAGTTTTGCCAACTTTAGAGCTTATTTTTTTTGAACATTTTTTCATTGAGTAGGATCTAATAATTTTAGTCAAAGATTTTTCATATAGTTTTGCTGCTTCCCATCTTGATAATAAAATTACTTCTTTAGTAACTTTTGCAGTTACATTAGGATTTCCATCTCTATCTCCACCCATCCATGAGCCAAACTGAATTGGATTAAAGTTTTTTGGTAATCCTCTATTCATGTTTTTCAAAAAAATAGAATTTAACCTTCTGTAAACTTTAGGAATTGTTTCCCACAAACTATCTTCTATAATCGCCAAGCCCCATCTTGCCTCATCAAATGGAGAAGGTTTGGTTCTTTTAAGATCATCAGTGTTCCATATAATTGTAAACTCGTCATGAAGTTGTTTATTTAATTGAGTTAACTTTGATGGATGAGAATTATAAAGATCTCTTTGCTCTAGAATTTCTATGATCTTATGATATTTCTGAATTAAAGTTCTTCTTTTTACCTCTGTTGGATGGGCAGTTAAAACTATTCCAATATCTAGATTTTTAGCAAGGTTATAAATTTTATTGTTAGATATTTTTTTATTTTTAAAAAGTTTTTCAAATATTTCTTCAATAAAAATATTATATTTCAGATTTTTACGCTTAGTTTCATATTCATCTAGATTTCTTGATGTATCAATTGACTCGGCTAGATTTATAAAATTAATTAAATGAGTAAATGCTCTAGTTAATCTGAGGGTATCGATTGGATTACTATTTCTTACTGTTTTGATTAATTTTTTGAATGAATTTTTATTTTTAAGATTTATTTTATTTGCTTTTGATAGCTTTCTGACCTTTTCAACCAGATTAAAAAACTTAATGCCTTCTTGTTCTTTAATTACTTCTCCAAGGATATTTCCAAGATAACGGATATCTTCTCTAAGTAACTTTGTAGGTATTCTTTCATAATAAAGATCTCTTTTTTTCATCGCTCAAAACAAATTTTTTTTGTAAAATTCCTTTTGAGTTAGTTTTTACACTAAATAAAGAGCCTGAGTATCTATATTTTCGCAATTCTGCACTGTTCATACCTTTGGTTGCTGAGGTAACAAAAAGTTCATTATTATTTTTGCCACCGAATGTGCAATTGGTAATATTTTTTGCAGGAAAACTAATTCTATGGATTAATTTTGCTTTATGATTAAAGACAGAAACACATGCGCCATGATAATGTGCAACCCATAGATTTTTGTTTTTATCTAAAGTCATACCATCAGGTGAACCATCTTTGGGTGAAAAATTTTTAAAAACTTTTTTATTTATTATATTATTGTCTTTATCAATTTTAATTTTATAAATTTTTTTTTTTGAACTATCTGTATGATAAAAATTAAATTGGTTTAAAAAAGCTGGTCCATTTGTAATTCTGTAGTTTTTATCTATCAATGTTAACTTTAAATTTTTATCTAATTTGTATAAAGAACCTTTTTCTATTTTCCTTTCAAGATTATCCATTGTTCCAAACCATAAGTTCCCTGCTGCATCAGTTTTACCATCATTAATTCTATTTAATTTAATTTTAGGTTCTATAAGAATTGATTCAAAAATTTTTTTAGTCTTTAAGTTTTGAATTCTGATTTCACCTTGTAATCCTAATATGAATATATAATTTTTTACATGTGCAAGAAATCCTATTTCTTTATTCACTTTATAGATTTTTTTTATATTTTTTTTTATATTTAGCGAATTGATTGTTTTTTTTTTAATATCTACAAAATAAATGGAGTTATGATCCTTGACCCATAACGTGCCCTCACCTAGCTTTGATTTTAATTTCCATAAGATTTTTGGGGTTGAGGTTTTAATTTTCACAGAAAATTAGAGGGCAACAACTTTAGAGTTCTGCTCACCTAGGTTTTCAACAGATAATCTCATGGTATCACCAGCCTTTAAAAATTGCTGAGGTTTCATACCCATACCTACACCTGGAGGCGTTCCTGTGGTAATGATATCACCAGGCTGAAGAGACATGTATTTACTTAAATAGGATACAATAAAATCAACATTAAATATCATAGTGTTTGTATTTCCTCTCTGCATTTTATTTCCATTTACATCTAAACTCATTTTTAAGTTGTTAATATCTGAGATTTCATCTTTCGTTACTAAGTAGGGTCCAATTGGTCCATAAGTATCATGAGATTTTCCTTTGACCCATTGACCCATTTTTTCTATTTGCCACTCTCTCTCACTAATATCATTTACTAAACAATAACCTAAAATGTGTTCTTGAGATTGGTCTTCAGATATATGCTTCGTCTCTTTTCCAATAATAATTCCCAGCTCAACTTCCCAATCAAGTTTTTTTGATCCAGATACTATTTGTATGTCATCGTTTGGACCGTTAATACAGCTTGTAGCTTTCATAAATACTATTGGTTCAGAAGGCGCTTCAGCTCCTGTTTCTGCAGCATGATCAGAAAAATTTAATCCTATAGCTATAAATTTGCCTGGCTTTATTATACATGAACCAATTCTCTCTTCCCCTGAAAGCTCAGGAAGTGATGATAGATCAGCACTTTGTAGTTTAGAGATGGTCTCAAAATTTAAATGATTAGGATTTAAATCTTTTACATGTGAACTGATATCTTTTATTTTGCCTTCTTTATCTAACGCTGCAGGTTTTTCTTTTCCTTTTTGTCCTACTCTTAATAATTTCATAATTCTCCTTTTTGTTATTTAATTATATTGAAATCCCACCATCAACAGAAATTGTTGTTCCAGTTGTAAATGTTGCATCATCACTTGCTAAATAAACAGCTACTGCTGCTATTTCTTCAGCTGTTCCTAATCTTCCCATAGGTTGGCTTGCTATAAAATCTTTCTTTGCTTGAACAGGGTCAGGGCTTTGATTAACTCTATCTTGCCATGATGGAGAAAAAACAGTACCTGGTGCAATTGAATTGCATCTTATATTTTGTTTAACAAAGTCAGCTGCAATAGATTTAGTTAATCCTATCACTGCACCTTTTGTGGTTCCATAAACAAATCTATTTGGAAAACCTTTTAAACTGGAAGCACATGATGAAACATTAATAATGCTTCCACCATTTTGTTTTACCATTAATGGTAATATAGCTTTACACATAAAATACATAGATTTTACATTCACATTAGTTGAAAAATCCCAATCTTTTTCTTCACACTCAAGAATGGTTCCATGGTGAACAAATCCGACTGCATTAAATAGCACATCCACTTTATCTAAAGATTTTGTGAAATCTAAAATTGCATTATTTTTAGTTGAGTCTAATGTTGTGACTTGGATATTTGGAAATTCTTTATTTAAATCAGCTAAGGTTTTATCATTTAAATCTGTTGCAGTAACACTTGCTCCTTCATTATGAAATGCAATAGCAGTAGCTTTTCCTATCCCTTGTCCTGCAGCTGTAACAACAATTTTTTTACCTTCTAATCTTTTGCTCATTTTTTGTTCATCCTTTCAATTTCTTTGTAAAGTGAACTATGGTCTTCATTCCCATGGCCATTTTCAACTAAGTTTTTATACATTTCTTTAACTAAATTTGAAATAGGTAATTGAATGTTAAAATTATTTGCACATTCTAAAATATTTTTCATATCTTTTAGATGGGTTGATGTCTTTCCTTTTGGACTAAAATCCTTATTAATCATTCTTTTTCCATGTGTTTGTAAAACTTTACTATCTGCCCAACCACCTGATAATGCATCAATCATTTTAATTGGATTGGCGCCAGCTTTTTCACACAAAGTGACAGCTTCAGCCACTGCACCAATTGTCAAACCAACTATAATTTGATTTGCCAACTTTGAAACCTGTCCGCTTCCAACAGGTCCAACTAATGTAGGATTACCCATTGTTTTTAAGAGACCTTCTACTTCCTTGAAAATTTTTTTTTCCCCTCCAATCATAATGGCAAGTGAACCCTCCTCAGCACCTATCGTCCCTCCTGATACTGGTGAGTCTAAGTACTCAATTTTATTAAAGCTAAGATTTTTTGCATGCTTTTTTGCATTCACTGGTTTTATCGAACTCATATCAATTACTATTGACCCTGGCTTTAAATTTTCTAAGAAGCTTGAACTACTCATAACTTCGTCAACTGCTTTATCATCAGTCAACATTGTTATTACAACATCACTATCCTTAACTAATTCTTCTACCGTTTTTGCTATTTCTGCACCAAACTCTTCTAAAGCCTCAGCTTTAGCTAATGACCTGTTAAATACCTTTAAACTATAACCAGATTTAAGTATATTTTTTGCCATTGGAAAACCCATTAAGCCCATTCCAATAAAACCAATTTTTTTCATTAATTAAATTTGAACTTCAACAAGCTTGTTAGATGAAAGCAACATTGTCATTATGATTTAAAACTATTAGATTACACATAAATTTATTATATAACTTATATTTTAAACAAACCAATAATTTTAAATGCTAAGAAAAAGAAAAACTAAATTAAGAAGTGATCAGTGGTTTAACAATCCAAAAAATCCTGACATGACTGCATTGTATTTAGAAAAATATATGAATTATGGTCTTACAAGAAAAGATTTACAATCAGGAAAACCAATTATCGGAATAGCTCAATCAGGTAGCGACCTATCACCTTGTAATAGACATTTTTTATCATTAAGTAAAAAAATTAAGGATGGAATAAGAAAAGCTGGAGGTATCCCAATGGAATTTCCAACTCATCCAATACAAGAAACTGGAAAAAGACCAACGGCAATGCTAGATCGAAATTTATCTTATTTGTCACTAGTTGAAGTCTTGTATGGATATCCAATTGATGGCGTAATTCTAACTACAGGATGTGATAAAACTACACCTGCTGCTTTGATGGCAGCTGCAACTGTAAATATTCCTGCGATCGTTCTTTCTGGAGGTCCAATGTTAGATGGTTTTTATAAAGGTAAATTGGCAGGATCTGGGACCATAATCTGGGAAGCTCGAAAGTTATTAGCAAAAGGTGAAATAAATTATGATGAATTTATGGATATGGTTGCATCATCTGCACCAAGTGTTGGTCACTGTAACACGATGGGCACTGCCTCTTCAATGAATTCTGTTGCAGAGGCATTAGGTATGTCATTACCCGGATGTGCAATTATACCTGCACCTTATAAAGAAAGAAAACAAATTTCATTTGAAACAGGAAAAAGAATTGTGGATATGGTTCATGAAAATTTAACCCCATCAAAAATTATGACAAGAAAAGCTTTTGAAAATGCAGTTGTAGTTGCTAGTGCAATTGGAGGATCGAGTAACTGTACTACTCATTTAAGTGCAATAGCGAAACATATGGGGATTAAGTTTAATTTATCTGATTGGCAAAAATTAGGTCATAATATTCCTTTACTTGTAAATTGTCAGCCAGCAGGTGAATATTTAATGGAAAGTTTTTTTAGATCGGGAGGAGTGCCTGCAGTTATGAAAGAATTAATAAAAAATAAAAAGATTCATACAAATCTAATGACTGTGACAGGTAAATCTATTACTCAGAATTTAATAAAAAAAATAAAGGTAAATCCTAATGTAGTAAAAACTTTCAAGAATGCTCTTGCAGATAAAGCTGGATTTTTAGTGATGCGTAGTAACTTTTTCTCGACAGCTATAATGAAAACATCGGTTATTAGTAAAGAATTTAGAGATAGATACCTTTCAAATCCTGAGCATCCAAACGTTTTCAATGGAAAAGCAGTTGTTTTTGAAGGACCAGAGGATTATCACAAACGACTAAATAGTAAAAAATTAAATATTGATGAAAATTCTGTTTTAATTGTAAGAGGATGTGGGCCAGTTGGTTATCCTGGTTCAGCAGAAGTAATCAATATGCAGCCACCTGATAGATTGTTAAAAAAAGGAATCAACACATTGCCAACACTTGGTGATGGGAGACAGAGCGGTACGTCTGCAAGTCCATCAATCCTGCATGTATCACCTGAATCTGCTGTTGGTGGAGATTTAGGTATTGTTAAAACTGGCGATAAAATAAAAATAGATCTTAACAAAAAAAGAGTGGACTTGTTAATTTCTCAAGCAGAATTTAAAAATAGAAGAAAAAAAAGAAAAAAGTTTAAGATCAATAACCAAACCCCTTGGCAAGAAATTTTTAGAGACACTGTAGGGCAACTTGAAGACGGTGCATGTATTAAGTCGCGCGGAGTTTATTTAAATGTTTCTACTTCAAAAGGTATTCCAAGAGACTCGCATTAAAAAAGTTTTGTTAATGGTTGGATTTAATTAGATAAAAAATAATTACTATAATTGTTTTTGATACCGGGAATTTACTAAAGCACTAGGTTGTATTCAAGAAATATATTTTATTAAAACTAAAATAAATTAATTGAAATTTATTAAATTATAATTAACTTTTTTATGAGGAGGTTATTATGTTAAAACTATCACCACCTGACACTTAGCTGAATAGGTTTATATTTCAAAAACAAAAAAAAAATAAAATCCACTTGGATTTAAATGCCAAAGAGGCGATATAAGGGAGCTCTTTAGGTAAAATCTTAAAGAGCGAACCCTTAAAACTTAATTAACTGATTTTAAAATTTCTAGTGGAAGTGGTGCTGCTGGGTATTTTTTTTGACATAGTGCTTCGTAACTTTGACAAAAATCAATAATTATCTTTAAAACTAAATTTTCATTTGTATTGGTATTAATCTTAAACTTCGATATTAACTTATCTCGATTGTTCTCTAATTCTTTGATTTGCTCTCCTGTAAAAAACTCACCTGTCTCTATCTCCCAATACGTATTATCTAATTCTTTATCAGTTAAATTGTTTAATTTATTCTGTAATTCCATGATAATTGGGTCATCTGTTTGCTTATTTCGCATTGGAGAATTCTTTAACTTTCCAAGACATTTATCTCTTAGTCCTTCAATAAAATGATCATAGGGTTTTCCCTCTGATAAATCTTTAAAATGATTGGTTTTAAAATATTTATTAATAGCTAAATCATTTGAAACTTTTTCTTTACCTTTAATGATTGCTATTTGAACGTATATTTCTTGGCTAATGTACTCTTCTAAATGCTCTATAACTTTTTGAGGTATCATTGTTTGATAAGAAATTAGATTAATTACTCATACGGTATTTACTATGGCACGCCTTACAATTGCTCCACATTAATTCTTGAAGGGTGCCTCGAATATCATCACTGTCTTCAATTACCGAGGTAAGCTTAATCATATCGTCTGAAGATTTTTGCATTAAAGCATTAAACGCATCTTTTTCCTCCCAAATTATTGATAAAGATTCTGTCTTAAATCCCTTTTGAGTATTTTCAGGAAATAATCCTAATAATGTTTTATAATTTTCACTCATTTCGATCATCAATTCTTTTGCTTCATCAAAATCGCCATTAAAGGAAAATGATTGAACACGCTTTGCAGTACTGTAATTCTTGCTAAAAAGAGCTTTTCTTCCTTTGATAATTTCTTCTGCTGTTTGGTCTGCGATACTTTGAGATCCAATAATGGTAAAAAACAGTGACAACAAAACGATACTAAAGCAATACTTAATATGGTTTACTAATGTATGCATGTTAAAAATACCTTAACAGAGTATGGTATTATTTCAAAGCTGTTACATTGGCTAAGTGCAATATTGCTTCTCGTTCAAATTCCACTTGGTTTTTATTTAGTTGATCTAGATTTTGGAGAAGAAAGATTAAATATTGAAAATATACACATCATTATTGGATTATCTATATTTTACCTGGTGATTATAAGATTACTAAATAATATTTTTAATCCCACCCCAAAATTAGATCCTAATGTATTTAGTGGTCAAAAATTTATTGCTAAACTAAACCACGTTCTTCTTTATGTGGCAATTTTATCCATAACTATTTCTGGAATTTTAAAAAAATTATTTAATGGAGAAACTTTAGTAATTTTTTTTAAAGAAATTAAAGTCCAAGATAATTTTGAGTTAGCTGATCAATTTTATGATATACACATATTCTCTAATTATACGATTGTCGCTTTAATCGCTCTACATATTTCAGCAGTTATAGTTCATAAATTATTTTTTAGTGATAATTTATTAAAGAAAATTCTTTAAAAATATTTAATGGCAATTAATTCCAAACTTTTTTAATCTCCAATAATTATAAGGCCAAGGAGTTAAAAAACCAGCTATAAGCATTATTGGTACGACCCACCATGTTAATATGGCACCACCTGTTAAAAGATAGTCTGTTAAATTCATTGCAATTTCCATACTTACCATTGAAATAAAACTCATTCCCAAGGCGGTTTTTAAGGCATCCTTAAATTTAAAATTTTGTCTTATTAAAATTATGGTTTCTAAAATAATACTTGTAATTAAACCATTGATAATTGCTAAAGTCATAATGGCTAAAACAGGCCAGGGAATTCCTGTTATTTGGAAATACAATATAGTTCCAAAGTCACCAATTGCACATCCTAATAAACACCAGGCAGTATTTTTGGCACTTCTTTTCCATGTGTGATTACAAGACCAATTAAAATTAACAGTGCTTTCCATATAAAAAAATTTTTTTTAATTAATTTCTACTTTTGCAATCATTCCTACATCGTAGTGGCCTGGGACATTGCAGGCTATTTCAATATTAGATGCATTTTCAAATTTCCAAATTAAATCTTTACTCTTCTTTGGCTCCAACAGAACACTATTAGCATGACTATGAGCCATAGATTTGTCCATCATAGACATTTTGTCAATGCTATCAGCTAATATTATTTCCATCTCAACCAATTTTTGCATTTCAGATTGATGATCTTTGTGCATAGTTTGATTAGCAATATTAAATTCATGTACTAATTCACCAACATTCTCTACCTCAAATTTTATAGTTTCACCAGGTTGAACAGTAAAAGAACTTGGTTCAAAATAATTATCATTCATTAAAACTTTAATTATTCTTGTAACATCCTCTTGTTTTCCTTTTTTACCAATCTTCATACTTTTATCAGCTAGTGCAGTCGAAATTGATACAGTGAATGAAATTAATATTATAAAAAAATGTTTGAACATGTTTGTGATATAGCTAATTAAATCAAAAATTCAATGCATCAATTAAGCTTTAGTTGATATTCGTAATTTTCTTTAGACCAATAAGATTTCATATATGCTAGTACACTATCAATTTCTTTGTCAGATAATTTATCTTCAAATCCAATCATCTTACCTTCATAATTTTTTACCAATTTAGCTAATCCATATTTTATTATCGCATGTAGCGTTTTATCATCATGGTGCCAAGTATGACCAGATCCATCCAAAGGTGGTGCTTTTCTATGTCCGTCACTATCTACACCCTTCCAATTTTCAGCTCCAGATAGATTTATCATATGACAAGAAACACAATTATTTTCGTATGCAATTTTACCTCTTTCAATCATAAGTTTAGAGACAGTAGTAATTGGAAAATGATTATGGGCGTTTGCAATATTGAGACCATTAGAGATAAAAAAAACAACTATTAAAGAAATTAGTTTAATAAGATTTCTCATGGTACTTATATGGATAATTGATTTATATTAACAAGTACATGTGTTAATTTAAGCAATGATCTTTAAACAACTTTTTGATAATAAATCCTCAACCTATACCTATCTAATTGCCTCAGCAAAAGGAAGAGAAGCAATCATTATAGATCCTGTTTTAGAAAATGTTGATGAATATATAAGTCATTTAAAAGAACTTGATTTAAAACTGGTAAAAGTAATAGATACTCATATTCATGCTGACCATGTCACTGGTGCATCTAAATTAAAAATTAATACTAATTGTACAACAATTATGGGAGAAAATTCTCCTGCTGAAACTGTAGATATAAAACTTGAAGATGATGGGATAGTTAAAATAGATCAATTATCAATTAGAGCCATGTTTACCCCAGGTCATACTTCAGATAGTTACAGTTTTATAATGGATAACTATTTATTCTCCGGTGACACTCTTTTAATAAATGGAACTGGAAGAACTGATTTTCAAAATGGGAGTTCTAAGGATGCTTACCATTCACTTTTTAATAAATTATTAAAATTACCTGAAGAGACAATTCTTTATCCAGGTCATGATTATAATGGAAAAAAATCAAGTACTATTGGTAAAGAGAAAAAATTTAATCCAAGACTGCAAGTTGAAAATGTAGATCAATATATTGAAATTATGTCGAATTTAAAATTGTCAAAACCAATTATGATTGATCAAAATATATCAAGAAACCTTACGCTTGGGGCAGTTTAGTATGCCTCTCCGAGAAAGAGAGGCATAAGTTTTAAATAACAAGAGAGATAATTAATCAAAAATAAAGTGAATTCTTAGATTAATTAATCTCAATATACATTTATAGAATTATTTGAATAACTTTTATTGATCAACACAGCTATGCATTATGTGAGGTAATATATAAGTATTATTAATTACAATTAAAAAATAAATATAAAAAACCAGTAAGATAATAGACCCGAAAATATTGTTGCTATAACATTCTTAGAAAAATAGCCCACAAGAATTGCAACTATAGCACCAAAGATTTTAGGATCATTCATGTCGATGTAGACACCATAATCATTAATAAATATTGCAGGAAATATGATAGCTGGAAACACTGCCGAGGGAACGTAAGCCAATACTGCTTTAATTTTTTCACCCAATAAATCCCTTCTAACCAATGCTATCATAGTCATTCTTGTCATATAAGTTAATATTCCTGCGATTGTTATTGATAACCAGGTCATTTTTTAAACCTCAACAACAATGCTGCAACAAATAAAGCAATAACTGGTGAAATAAGTATGTAAGATTTAAATGGAGCATCAAAAAATAATAACGAACTAATCCCACAAACAAGCATTACAATTACGTGATCCAATTTTTTTAAGTCTTGGACAACAATGGCTATAAAAGTAAGTGGAATTGCAAATTTTAACCCAAGTTCTTCTGGAACAAATGAACCCAAGATAATTCCTGAAATTGTTGCGACTTGCCAACAAACCCATAGTGTTCCGCCAGTACCAATTAAGTGATAATGGAGATGTTGCTCAGTTTTATTTTTTTTAAAAAATTTATTAGACTCAGCAAAACCTTGGTCAACTATAAAATATGAAATTAGTAACTTTTTAAGAAAAGATAGTTTATCCAAATATTCCGACAGAACGGCTCCATATAATAAATGTCTTGAGTTTATAACACCTACAGAAGTGACGGCTACCAAAGTAGAGGCTCCACCCGACAGAAGCTGCAAATAAACAATTTGTGAAGCTCCCCCAAAAATAATGATGGACATTCCATAAACTAAATATGGATTAAATCCAAGCTCTACACCAATTGCTCCACAAATAATTCCAAATGGAATTACTGAAAGCATATGAGGAGCGACATCAATCATTCCTCTAGTAAATAATTGTTTTTTTGATAACATTTATTTCGTTTGTATTAAAAACAAACTATATGATCAATATTTATAGGTCTTTTAATACCAAATTTTTCATCAACTTCATGTTGGTGAACGTGATGAGAGTGAACAAAAACAGGTATCAATAAATCAGTATTAGTCTTTAAAGTATAAATAAAATTTGTACCTCTGAATTTCCTATCAACAACCTCTAACTTAAGATTGCTTCGATCATCATGTTCAAGATCTTCTGGTTGCAAAAGTAATTGAACGTCTGAGCCTTTAGGGTAGTGTTTAATAAAATTACCTTTAATTGTTCCTAAATCTTTATTTTCAAGTGAATTTTCACCTGTGACCTTTGCAGGAATTAATATTCCTCTATTTAAAAAATTTACTACTTCAACTGAATTTGGGAAATGATAAACGTTATAAGGATCATCAAACTGCTTTATTTGACCATCTAAGATAATGGCACATTTATTTCCTAAATAAAAAGCTTCATAGGAATCATGAGTAACTATTATGGTTGTAATTTTTAATCTGTTTAGTATTTTTTTTAATCTAACTTGAATTTCCTCTTTAAAACTTTGGTCAACATTTGATAGAGGTTCGTCTAACAACAAAAGATCAGGTTGTGTTAATAAAGATCTTGCAAGAGATGCTCTCTGTGCCTCACCTGCGCTTATCTCATGTGGGTATTTAGATAATATTTTTGAGATATCTAGGAATTCTATTATTTCTTTAAAGCTTATTTTCTTTCTTTTTTTTCCTTTATTTTTTTCTGCACCTAACAATATATTTTTTTCTACATTATAGTGAGGAAAGAGACTGTTATCCTGAAAAGCTAAAGATATATTTCTGTGCTCAGGTTCGATATTTTCTTTTTTAGAGGATAACAATTTACCATTTAATTTGATTGATCCTTTATCAATTTTTTCTAATCCAGCTATTGTTCTGAGTATAGTTGTTTTTCCAATACCTGATGGACCAAGAATACATAAAGTTTCGCCCTCGTTTTCAATGTTAAAGGAGGCATTCTTAACCTTGGTTTTACCACCTATGATAAAATCAACATTTTTAATTTCTAAAAAACTATTACTCATTTTTCCCTCAAGATATATTTAGATGTAAGCATAATAAATGCGGTTGCAATTAAAATTAAAAATAATGAAGGTGCAGCAGCAGCCTCAAGTAAATCCTCAGATGCAGAAATATAAGCAGTTGTTGCAAATGTTTCAAAGTTAAAAGGCCTTAAAATTAGCGTAATTGGAAGCTCTCTGATTATTTCAAGAGAAATTAATATTACAACAAATAAGAGTGAGTTTCTTAAATATGGAACATGAATATTCATAAATGTTTTTTGTTTTGAATAACCAAGAAGATAAGAACTTTCATCGACGGATATGTTTATTTTTTCATAACCAGATTTAATTCCGTTAAACGCCAAAGAATAAAATCTTACAAAATAAACTAAAACTAAACCAATAATAGAACCAATAAATATTTTTTTAATAGATAAGAAACCTAATGCTTGAACTATATTCTCATCAAACCATGCTATAAAAGTTATAAACGCTAGGGCTAAAATAACACCTGGTATTGCATATCCAGAAATAGATAGAGTAGATAAGATATTTAATATTTTATTTTTTGAAACTCTATTTCCATAATTTGAAATCAAAGAGAATAATATCAAAACTAAGCTTGATAAAAATACTAAATAAATAGTATTTAAAGTGAGTGTTGAAATATTAAGATCAAAAAAGTTTTCAGGGAATTTTATTGTCCAATATAACATTTGACCTAAAGGAAATAAAAAACTCAAGAAGAATATAATTAAGCAAATAAAAAATGCATAAAAAGCTTTAGCTCCTGAAAGTTGTATTTTTTCTTTCTGTTTAAACCCACCCTTTGTATTCGAATGGTATCTTGCTTTTTTTCTAGATAAATTTTCTAAAATAAAAATTGCAAATATAAATATTAAAAGAAAGAAAGATATTCGATTTGAAAAAGCTAAATCATCAAAAGTAATCCATGCATTATAAATTCCAGTTGTTAAAGTATTGATCGAAAAAAAGTCTACGGCACCAAATTCAGCTAAAGTTTCCATTGCAACAAGTGATAAGCCAGTAACAATCGCTGGCCTAGCTGCTGGTAAAATTAAATAATAAAAAGATTTTAATTTTGAAAATCCCAAACTTCTTCCTAAATCAATTAAATTTTGAGATTGATAAAGGAATGATGCTCTTGCGAGAATATATACATAGGCAAATAAAGAAAAGGAAAGTGAAAGAACAGCTCCAAACAAGCCATCAAATTTTGGTATATATTGGTTATAATTTCCTGGTCCAAATAAATTTTTTAAAATTGAGTACAATGTTCCATAATTCTCAAAAAAGGCTGTTAATGAATAAGCATATATGTAAGGAGGCACGGCAAAAGATAAAATCAAGGCCCATTTAAAAAAATTACTTAGTGGAAATTTATAAAATGAGACTAAATAAGCTGTGCTAGTACCAAATATAAAAGTTAGAACTAAAACACAAATTAACAAAGTAAAAGAATTAAATATATATTCGAATAAAAAGGTATCTTTTAAAATTTGATAATAATTAGAAGTATCCTCAAAAAAGCTTGAGAAAACAGTAATAATTGGGATCGCAACAATAATTGAAATTAATAAAGAACTTAGAAACCAAAAATTAACTTTTCTTAAATGCATATTTGCCCTTTTTATTATTTCCAACCTGCCGCTGTCATTACTTCTAATGCTGCTGCTTGATTTTTTCCATAAGTAGAAACTTTTGTCGCTAGATCTTGTTTAAAATCTAATCCCAAGTTATTTACTACTAATGGGCTTGGTGAAACACCTGATATCATTGGAAACTCAAAAGTATTATTTGTAAAATGCTCTTGAGACTCTGGTGATAATAAAAAGTCAACTAAAGCAATAGCATTTGCTTTATTTGGTGCACCTTTAACAAGGGCAGCACAACTAATATTCATGTGTGTTCCTCTACCATCTTGGTTTGGAAAGAATGCTTTGACTTTTTTAGCTGCCTCTTGTTGTTCTGGGCCTTTTTTACCAGATAACATTAGCGCTAAGTAATAAGTATTAGCAACAGCAATGTCAGCTTCGCCAGCTGCCACAGCCATAATTTGAGCTCTGTCATTTCCTTTTGAGTCTCTAGCCATATTAGCTACAACTCCTTTTGCCCAATCTGCTGTTGCTTTTTTTCCATTGTTAGCAATTAATGAAGCCACAAGAGATTTATTATAAATATTACTTGATTTTCTAATTACTAATCTACCTTTCCATTTTGGATCAGCTAGACCTTCATAAGACATTCCAGATAATTCAGCACCAGTTACTCTTTCTGGTGAGTAGTAAATAATTCTTGCTCTTTTTGCTACTCCAACCCAGTGTGTTGTTCTAAAGTTTTTTGGAACGGATGACTTAATTGTTGATGAAATTAATCCACTTTGTGTCATGCCTTTTGCTTGAAAAGCACCACATCTTCCAGCATCAGCAGTAATATAAAGATCTGCAGCAGAGTCGGTACCTTCTTCGATCATTCTTTTTTCTAAAGCGCCTGATTTACCATTAATTAAATTTACTTTAATACCTGTAGCTTTAGTGAATTTTCCATAAAGCTCAGCGTCGGCTTTATAGTGTCTTGCGTTAAATATATTGACTTCGTTTGCAGCCAAAAATGCTGGGGCAAAAAAAGTTAAAATTAACGTTAAAATAGTTATTTTTCTCACTTGTTTCCTTTTCTTTACCCTTATTGATTTGCGAATGAGAATTATTCTCAATGCGAATGATTATCAATCGCATATTTTGTCGCAGATTACAATGAATTTTTTTAATATTTTAGATTTATTTCCAGTCGCCAATCTTGCTGAATAAGAAGTTCCTAAAAGCTTGAACTCTAGCAGTATTTTTTAGGGACTGAGGGTAAACGAAATGTGCTTCTGTAATTGGTCCTTCTGATTTTGGTAGTACTTTTAAAACTTTTGAAGAATTTGTTACTAAGTATTCTGGCAAAGCAGCCAAACCGACACCCGACTCTACTGCAAGCAATAATCCCATTACACTATTCACCTTCATAATTGTTTTTCTTTTTTTTCCATCATGCATTCCAAGTTTTAAAGCCCAATCAGGATTGTAAACTGGTGATGGTGCTCCCTTTCCAAAAGAAATGAATTTATGTTTGTTTAAATCATTAATTGTTTTTGGCATTCCATATTTTTCTAAGTATTTGTTTGATCCATAAATATAATATTTTATATCAACCAGTTTTTTTTGAATATAATTAAGCTGTTTGGGTCGTCTCATAAATATTCCAATATCAGCTTGTCGTGTACTTAAATCTAATTCTTTATCATCAAAAACTAAATCTATTTCTATTTCAGGATTTAAAGTCATAAATTCCTGAATTCTTGGAGTTAACCAGTGAGTTCCAAAACTTCTTACAGTTGTAATAGTTAATTTTCCAGTTGGTTTGTTTTTTTGATCTCCCAATGATGTTTCAACTTCTTTAAGTTTGCTTATAACTTCATGAGCAGTTTTAAAAACATATTCACCGTTTTCAGTTAAAGTCAAACCTCTTGCGTGTCTCTCAAATAATTGGACTTTTAAATCTTGCTCTAATGATTGTATTTGTCGACTTATTGCTGACTGACTTAAATTTAGGTTAACTGTGGCATTTGTAAAACTACCAGCTTCAGCTACTGCATGAAAAATTTTTAATTTATCCCAATCCATTATTTATTTAAGTCCACTAATACTCTTCCAGAAATCTCACCTTTTAAAATTTTTGGATAAGTTTCTAATAATTCCTCTAGACCAACGGTTAAGATTGATTTTTCTAGCAATTCAAAATCAATTAATTTTGAAGCTTCACCCCAAATAAATTCTCTTCTCTTGATGCTACAATTAGCTGAGTCCATACCCCAAAGCTTAATTCCTCTTAACATAAATGGAACTACGCTTGTGTTTAACTCATTGTTATTTGCATTACCACAAACTGCTACAATTCCATTGGGTTTAGTTTGAACAATTGCGTTTGCTAAAATTTTTCCACCAACGGTATCTACTACTCCGTCCCATAATCCTTTATCTAAAAGTCTTGGATCTTTGTCAAATTCAGCTCTATTTACAATGTTTTTAGCTCCAAGTGACTTAAGGTAATCTGTCTTAGAAACTTTTCCTGTAACTGCAGTTACGTTGTATCCTAGTTTTGTTAAAGCCATGATTGCTACACTCCCTACCCCTCCAGTAGCACCTGTTACCAATACATCGTTAACTTTTTCTCCTAATAAAATACTTTCCCTTGCTTGAATTGCAAAAGCACTCATTAACGATGTAAATCCTGCTGTTCCTAGGATCATTGCTTGTTTAGTTGTCAAACTATCAGGCTTTTTTACTAAAAAATCTGCATTTACTTTTGCAACTTGTGAATAACCACCGTAAAAAATTTCACCTACTCTAAAACCTGTTAAAATTACTTGATCCCCATCTTTAAATTTTGAATTTTCGCTTTCTAAAACTTTACCTGCAAAATCAATGCCTGGAATATGAGGAAACTCTTTTACTAATCTACCACCATTTTTTAAAATCATTCCATCTTTAAAATTTAAATCAGAATAATCTACTTGAATAGTTACATCGCCGTGTTTTAAAAAACTTTTATCAATTGATTTAACTTCTCTCGTAAAATTTTCGCCTTCTTGATTTACGATTAATGCTTTAAATTGATCTGGCACTTTAATCTTTTGGTATGCTAATAAATCTTAAATATCTATTTTGATAACTAAGGTCCTCTTTAAACTGGCCTAAATAATAATTAGTTACAGTGGTTGCTTGTTCTTTTTTAATACCTCTCATAGTCATACATTGATGAGTAGAATCTATTGTTACCGCTACACCTTTGGCATCTAAAGACTCCATTAAAGTTTTAGCAACTTGCATTGTTAATCTTTCTTGTGTCTGTAATCTTTTTGAAAATACTTCAACAACCCTTGCAAGTTTACTTAATCCTACAACTCTTTCTTTTGGAATATAAGCAACATGAGCTTTTCCAATAATTGGAGCCATGTGATGCTCGCAGTGACTTTGTACTGAAATATTTTTTTGTATAACCATGTCGTCATAACCATCGACATCACCAAAAGTTTTATCTAAAATTTTATTCGGATCAACTTTATATCCCCCAAAATATTCTTTGTATGCCTTCATTACTCTTCTTGGAGTTTCAAGTAGTCCTTCTCTATTAGGATCTTCACCCAACCATTTCAAAATTGTTTTAAATGCCTGTTCAGCCTCTTTGTCAGAAACATCAAGTGTTTCAATTATTTTATTGTCAGTATCTTTAACTAATTTCATAGCGGCCTTTTATACAGTAATTACTTAATTTTAAAATATTTAATATAATGAGATTTATGCTAAATAGTCACTGCATATGTTCAAAAAAAGAGAAAATGTAATAGAAATTGAAGAGGGTAATCTTTTATCACCTAAATTTGATAATGATGGATTAATCCCAGTAATTACAATGTGTTCGCAGACAAAGGATGTTCTGATGCATGGATATATGAATGTTGAGGCACTAAAAAAAACAATAGAGACTAAAGAGGCTCATTATTTTAGTCGATCAAGAAATGCTATTTGGCACAAAGGTAAGACTAGTGGTTTCACACAAAAAGTTACAGAGATTAGAATTGATGATGATCAAGACTCTATTTGGTTAACCGTTGATATTGGTGATGGAGCAAGTTGCCATGTTGGTTATCGATCATGTTTTTATCGATCTATTCCGATGGGACCAATTGAAAATGGTCGAAAAGTTGAAATGAAATTTTTAGAAGATGAAAAAAAATTTGATCCCGAAGAAGTCTACAAAGGTCAACCCAATCCCACTAAGATTTAAATGAAAGAAAAACAAAAAAATGTTCTAGGTGAAGATCTAGAAGAATGTTCTAATGATCCATTAACTGGATGGTTTAGAGACGGTTGTTGTAATACAGATGAAAATGATCATGGTGTGCATACTGTTTGTGCAAAAGTAACAACTGAATGTTTAGAATGGTTAAAAGAAGCAGGTAATGATTTAATTACCCCTCACCCAGAGTTTGGATTTCCTGGTTTAAAGGATGGAGATGGTTGGTGTTTATGCGCTAGCTGGTATGCAAAAGCTGTTGAGGCTGAAAAGGCTTGTCCTATTTTCTTGAAAAGAACTCATCAAAATACTTTGAAATATGTTCCAATTGAAACTTTAAAAAAGTTTGCAATAGATTTATCTTAATTTACATATTTCCGTATTTTGGTCCACCTCCACCTTCTGGAGTTACCCACACAATATTTTGTGAAGGTTCTTTGATATCACAAGTTTTACAATGAATACAATTTTGAGAATTGATCACAAATTTATTTACATCATTTTCTTTTTGAACTTCATAAACACCTGCAGGACAATATCTTTGAGCAGGTTCATCAAATTTTTCTAAAGTATAATTAATTGGTAAATTAGAGTCTTTAAGTTTTAAATGAACTGGCTGATTGTCTGCATGATTTGTACCTGTTAAATAAACTGAACTTGTTTTATCAAAAGTTAAAACATTGTCGTATTTTGGGTAATCTATTTTTGGCATATCTTTAGCAGGTTTTAAAGTTTCGTGATCCGCATGTTTATGTTTTAGAGTAAAAGGTAATTTTCCTCTAAATAAAATTTGATCTATTCCTGTAAATATTATTCCTAAAATTAATCCCCAGCTAAAACTAGGTTTGACATTTCTTGCTTCAAACAATTCTTTGTAAAGCCAACTATTTTTAAACTTTTGATCAAATATGGATAAATCTTTATTTTCTTTTAAATGCTCATTAATAGTTTCAGCAGCTATCATTCCACTTTTCATAGCTGTATGAGAACCTTTAATTTTAGGCATGTTTAAAGTCCCCGCATCGCAACCAACGAGCAAGGCTCCTGGCATAAACATCTGAGGTAAACTTTGAAAACCCCCTTCAATTAAAGCTCTTGCACCGTATGAAATTCTTTTTCCACCTTCTATAATTTTCTTAATAGCTGGATGAGTTTTAAATCTTTGAAACTCATCATATGGGGATAAGTGAGGATTTTTGTAATCTAAACCAATGACATATCCTAAGAAAATCTGTTTATTTTCTGCATGATACATAAAGCTTCCTCCATAAGTACTGTTATCTAATGGCCATCCGGCTGTATGCATCACTAGACCTTCTTCGTGATTATTCTCATCGATCTCCCAAATTTCTTTAAAGCCTATTCCATATTGTTGTGGATCTTTACCTTTGTTTAAGTCAAATTTTTGAATTAGCTCTTTTCCTAAATGACCTCTACAACCCTCAGCAAAAACTGTAACCCTTCCTAATAATTCAATGCCTGGTTCAAAACTGTCTTTTTTATTTCCCTCTTTATCAATACCCATATCTTGAGTAGCAACACCTTTTACAGATCCATCATCATTATATAAAACTTCACTAGCTGGAAATCCTGGAAAAATTTCTACACCTAAATTTTCTGCTTGTTCAGCAAGCCATCTACATAAATTTGCTAAACTTATAATATAATTTTTATGATTTTGTTGTACCGCTGGTAGCAACCAAGTTGGCCAACTTAATGATTTTGTTTTTCCTAAAAATAAAAACTTTTCTTTTGTTACCTTAGTTTTAATTGGTGAATTTAATTCTCTCCAATTAGGTAGTAGTTCATCTAAGGCACGTGTCTCAAAAACATTACCACTTAAAATATGTGCTCCTATTTCTGAAGCTTTCTCAAGTATGCAAACATTCAGATTAGGATCTAATTGTTTTAATTTTATTGCTGTTGATAAACCTGATGGCCCCCCACCAATGATCACCACGTCATATTCCATCGATTCCCTTGACATAAACTAGTTTTTAACTGTAAGGATTATTTTTGTATAGTGTTTAATTTGTTCAGCTCTGCCATGAACTGCGGCAGTGCTTCAAATAAATCAGCTTCGAGACCATAATCTGCAACACTAAATATTGGAGCCTCTCCATCTTTATTGATTGCGACAATTACTTTACTTTCTTTCATTCCTGCTAAATGCTGGATCGCTCCTGAAATTCCAATTGCGATATATAGATCAGGTACAACAACTTTTCCAGTTTGACCAACTTGATGATCATTACTTATATAGCCAGCATCTACAGCGGCTCTTGATGCACCGATTGCTGCTCCTAGTTTGTCTGCAACTTCTGTTATTAATTTAAAATTATCTCCACTCTGCATTCCTCTACCACCTGAAACAACAATTCTTGCAGTGCCTAACTCTGGTCTATCGGATTTAATTTCTTCTCTCTTTATAAATTTTGTATTTGAAAATTCTTCAGCAGCCTCACCTTTTTCAATTGTTGCGGTTCCACCAGAACTTTCACATGGTTCAAAAGATGTAGGTCTAATTGTTATACATTTCTTAGCATCATTTGTTTTCACTGTAGCAAAAGCATTTCCCGCATAAATTGGTCTTAAAAAAGTATCTGGTGAAATCACTTTTATAATATCACTGACTTGAGAAGTATCTAAATGAGCAGCAATTCTTGGCATCAAGTTTTTACCAAATGTATTTGCAGAACAAACTATGTGAGAATAGTTTCCTGCAATTTTTACTATTGCTGGTGCAAAGTTTTCTGCTGTAAAATTTTCATAATGCGGAGCTTCTATGCTAATCACTTTCTTAATTAGTGGTAATTCGGAGAGTTTTTTAGCAGCAGTTTCGCTGTTTTGACCAATAATCACCGCATGAACATCGGCATCAATTTGAGAAGCAGCGGTTGCAGCATTTAATGTAAAGGGCCTAAGGTCTTTATTATTATGCTCTGCTATAAGTAAGACTGCCATTATATAACTTTTGCCTCATTTTTTAATTTTTGAACTAGTTCAGCAACATTAGCTACCTTGATACCAGCTTTTCTCTTAGGTGGTTCTTCAACTTTTAATTGCTCTATTCTGGGTTTGATATCAATTCTTAAATCTGAAACATTTATTTCTTCTATTGGTTTTTTCTTGGCCTTCATAATATTTGGTAACGATGCATATCTTGGTTCATTTAGTCTTAGATCACAGGTTACAATTGCTGGAATATTAATTTGAATGGTTTCAAGACCTTCATCAATTTCTCTAGTAACTTCTAAAAAATTATCTTTTATTTCTATATTTGATGCGAAGGTTGCTTGCGGCCAATTTAATAAAGCACTTAACATTTGACCAGTTTGATTACAATCATCATCTATTGCTTGTTTACCCATAAAAACTAAGTCAGGTTTTTCTTTTTCTACAATCTTTTGTATGATTTTTGAGACAGCTAAAGGTTCCAGCGCCCCTTCTGTTTTTACATGAATTCCTTTATCTGCTCCAACCGCTAAAGCTTTTCTTACAGTTTCTTGAGCTTTCTCTTCTCCAACTGTTATTGCAACAATCTCTGTTGCTTTACCAGCCTCTTTTATTTTAACTGCTTCTTCGATAGCATTGTCATCAGGTGGATTAGTTGACATTTTTACGTTATCTGTAACTACACCTGAACCGTCTTCTTTAACTCTGATTTGAACGTTGTAGTCAATTACTCTTTTTACGGCGACTAAAATTTTCATTATGCTCTCAATAATTTATTTTCTGTATCGTATGGGCTTTCTTCTAATACTGTAGCCTCATACATTTCTCCCAAGATATCAACTTGTAATTTGTCGCCCACATTTGCAAAATCAGGTTTAACCATTGCTAACGCTATTGATTTATCTAATCTAAAACCAAACTCTCCTCCTGTAGCTCTTCCAACAACCTTGTTATCTTTATATATGGGGTTATTCCCTAAAACATCTGCATCTTTTGTGTCATGCACTTCAAGAGTAACTAATTTGTTGTTAAATCCCTTCTCTCTCCATTTATTTAAGGCTTCCAATCCAATAAAATTTCCTTTGTTTGGATGAATAAATCTATCCAAACCAGATTCGTAAGGTGAGTATTCAATTGATAGTTCTGTGCCTACAAGTTTGTATGATTTTTCTAATCTTAAACTGTTCATAGCTCTTATGCCAAAAGGTTTTATTCCTAAATCCTTACCTGCATCCATTAATTTATCAAAAATATGATTTTGATACTCAATTGGATGGTGCAATTCCCATCCGAGTTCACCAACAAAATTTACTCTCATTGCATTAACTGGAGCGTAACCAACATTAACTTTTTTAGCAGTTAACCATTTAAAATTTTCATTAGAAAAATCATCAGTAGAAACTTTTTGCATTAGATCTCTAGCTTTTGGACCAGCCACCACAAGTACACCAGTACTGTTAGTCAAGTCTTCAAATATAACTGAACCATCTGTTGGCATCCATTTTTGTATCCAATCATGATCCAGTCTTAAATTTGCTCCTGCAGAAACAAGGTAATAACAATTTTCAGCCTCTTTCATAATAGTAAACTCAGAATGCACGCCGCCTTTAGTATTTAAAGCATGGCATAAATTTATTCTGCCAATTTTTTTTGGTAATTTGTTTGCGACTAAAAAATCTAAAAATTCCTCTGCTTTGGGTCCTTTTATTCTGCATTTTGCAAATGCTGTCATATCTAATAAACCAACATTTTCCCTTACATTTTGACACTCTCTCTTGATTGCATCGAACCATTTTGATCTTCTAAACGACCAATCATCTTTTTGTTCCATGCCATCTGTCGCAAAAAAATTAGGTCTTTCCCAACCAAATTTTTGTCCAAAAACTGCTCCCAAATTTTTCATTCTTTCATAACAAGGTGCTGTTCTTAAGGGTCTTGCTGCTGGCCTCTCTTCATCAGGATAGTGAGTAATAAATACATGACTATATGCTTCTTCATTTTTTGCTTTTAAGTATGACTTAGTTGCATAATTTCCATAACGTCTTGGTTCAACTCCCAACATATCAATAGTCGGTTCGCCGTCCACAATCCACTCTGCTAATTGCCAACCAGCTCCACCAGCTGCAGTAATTCCAAAACTGTGACCTTCATTAATCCAAAAATTTTTTAATCCCCATGCTGGGCCTACGATTGGATTTCCATCAGGTGTGTAACAGATTGCACCATTATAAACTTTTTTTACGCCAACTTCTCCAAAAGCAGGTACACGGTGAATAGCTCCTTCTATATGTGGAGCCAATCTATCAAGATCTTCTTGAAATAATTCATATTCTGAATTTTTTGACGGTCCTTCTACGTAACAAGCTGGTGCACCATCTTCATAAGGTCCTAAAATTAATCCACCTGCTTCCTCTCTCATATACCACCTGCTATCACTGTCTCTTAAAACTCCCATTTCTGGAAGCCCTTCTTTTTTTCTTTTTTGAATTTCTGGGTGAGGTTCGGTCACTATGTATTGATGCTCGACTGGAATTACTGGGATATCTAAACCTACCATTTCACCAGTTTGTCTTGCAAAATTTCCAGAGCATGAAATTACATGTTCACATTCAATTGAACCTTTATCTGTTTCCACAACCCAACCATCTTTGGTTTGTTTCATACTAATTACAGCTGTGTTTCTATAAATTTCTGCACCTCTATTTCTTGCTCCTGTTGCTAGAGCTTGGGTTAAATCAGCAGGTTGAATATATCCATCTTCTGGGTGTTGTATTGCTCCAACTAAATCATCTGTATGACATAGAGGCCAAATTTCTTTTACTTGTTTTGGTGATAAAAATTTTACGTCGACACCAATGGTTTGAGCAACACCTGCATATTGATGATACTCATCCATTCTGTCTTTAGTACTAGCTAATCGAATATTTGAAACAACACTAAAACCGACACTCTTTCCTGTCTCTTCCTCTAATGTTTTATAAAGATTAACAGCATATTTATGAAGCTGTCCAACAGAATAACTCATGTTAAACAAAGGTAATAAA
Organism: Pelagibacteraceae bacterium AG-430-E20; assembly: GCA_003209915.1. Lineage (GTDB taxonomy): Bacteria > Pseudomonadota > Alphaproteobacteria > Pelagibacterales > Pelagibacteraceae > Pelagibacter. Next base: position 172,037 of record QCOF01000002.1, read on the forward strand.
CCAGCTGCATGCCAAGTTGACCCTGAAGTTAATTCTTTTCTTTCAACTAAAACAACATCAGACCAACCTTTTTTTGCTAGATGATAAAGAGCACTAACTCCTACAACCCCACCACCAACAACTACAACTTTGGTTTTTGTTTTCATTGAGCGATTCCTACTAAATTTTCATTAATTACGAAACAAAAATGTATCAACAAGATATCAGATTGAGCTACCTAGAGGTATTGGATTTGAAACCATAGTTGTAAGCCAACAATCCTTTAATTCTCCCTCAAGGATGTATTTTTCAACTTGCCAATTAAATTTATGATAAATTTTATTTTTATCTAGAATAATCACCTCAAATTGTGCCAATTTATCATTACTGCTTAATTCAGTTATTGTATGACTTAAATGGTCAATCATCATTTGATATGAATTTCCTTTAAGCATTCTTTTAAAGTTATTTAATGGCCCTGTAACTTTTTTGTTATTTGGATGTGCAAAATTCCATGTCTGTTCAATGCCGCTATCTTGATAATTTAAATCATTTTGTTGAAGTCCAGTTAGTTGAATTTTAACAACTTCTTTAGGTTTGATATTTTTATCAGGATTTAACAAATCAGCTTTGGAAAAACTTGTTAATAGAAATAATAAAATAAATACTTTAAATGTTATTTGCAGTTTCTTTAACATCTTCTAAAAATTCTTGTCTCTTTGCATCGCTAACAAATGGTACCGCAAAATACCTTCTGTAGATAATGTTATATATGCCACACATGTGAAAAACTCCTCTTTTCAATCTTCGAATAGGCAAATTTAAAAAGAAAGTTGTGATAGCTAATCTTGGAGAGCCATATGTGCAAAATATTATTGCTTTTTTTTGCCTTAAATTACCAATTGGATATCCGTAGTTTCCAACCAACTTTTTAAACTTAAATGCCCAAGGTGGTGCTAGAACTTTATCAATCCAACCTTCAACAATAGCAGGCATTCTAAAATTCCAAATTGGAGCGATCAAGACAATGGTATCAGAATTTTCAATTCTTTTTCTATGATCAAGAACTTCTTGATCAGGTTCCTCACCTGCAAATACTGGATTAAATTTTTCTTTATATAAATCGACTACGTCTACGGAATTACCATTTAGCTCTACTTGTTTGATAAATTCATTTTTAATTGCAGCATTAAAAGAATTATCTTTGTAATGACCATAAATTAAGAAGACTTTTTTCATAGATACGTATTAGCTCAATAATCAAAAAAAACTAATAAATATTTATGAATATTTGTAATAGCTACTCTGCAGTTTTGTATTTGCTGTTGTTAATGATAAAGACAAATAAAATTGGAAGTATTAACGTTAATAAAGTTACCACAATTAATAAAATTCCTAGTTCAGAGTAGTCTGCGGTGGTTTGGATTTCACCACTAACTTTATCTTTAACTTCTCTTGTAACTGTGAAGACTTGATTTAAATATTTAGTTCCTAATGCACTTGCTGACAATGCAAGGTTGGTAAAAGATGCAAAAACTGCAAAAAATGTTGCTTTTAAATGCGCTGGAGCATTCTTTGCAATCCATGCAAGCAAAGGTATCATCGATATTTGACCTAAAGGAGACTCTAATGCTGTATTTATTAACGCAATGAATTTTGCATCCACGACACCTCCAGTTAGAGAACTTGTCCAATTGTGAAATCCATAATACATCCCCACACTAGGCAAAAACAAAATTGAACCAGCAATACTTAAAATAACTATTATTTTTGCGATGGAATTTTTAGCCATAAATGGCCTTAATAATACAATTCCAGCTAAAGTTAGAACCGATGCCAGTAATGATAAAACAGAAAAAAATTGTTCATTAAACTTAAGAACATCTATTTCAAACCAAGTTAGTCCCGGCCCTGGACTAGGCATGGCTCTAAAAATAAAAATTATTACAGCTGTTCCAACAATAGTTAACCTTAATTCTTCTGGTAGTTCTTTAATAAGTTTAAACATTAAAAAAAGAATGATTACTACTGAACCAATAAAAACAATTTCTTGAGCAAATGGGACATTGAATGATCCAACAGAAAGGGTAAAAATAACAAAGATTAAGCTTCCACCTAAAATCCACCAATTGACTTTTGTTTTCTCTGTCCCTCTTTCGTTTTTAAATTCTAACCCTTGTGATTTTAATATCTTAATTTTTTTATTTCTAAGATAATTTGCGAGAATTACACCAAAGATTGAAACTAATGGAATAATTAAAGCATAAATGTAAATAGAACCGTATAAATTAATTTTTTCAGCTTGCTCTAAACTTTCAACATCTCTGAACAAAATAACATTTGCTAATGCAACTAAAACTGTTCCACCAATTATTGCAAATCGACCAAGTGTTTGCATTGTAGTGTGCATAATTTTTACTTGGTCTTTACTATAATCTATTCCTTGTTCGTCTGATAAAGGAACTGCTTCAACAGTCATTGCATCTGCAACTACATCCTGAACAACATATCCAATTGGAGCTAAAATAACACTAATGACAAACCAAGTTTCAACAGAAAATATTTCTGCCATGGTTTCAGTATGAATAATTAATCCGTACATAATCATCAAACTTAAAGCTATAAGGCTAGCCCCTAAATAAACCATATAGTTTTTTCTTTCCCAAATAAGATCGATAAGATGACCTAAAGGCATTTTTAATGCCCAGGGTATACCTGCCCAAAAACCAAGACCTGCAAGAAAAGCAGCTGATAAATTTAAATAATCTTTAACAAAAAAAGTTCCAACTATACCTGTGAGACCTGAAATACCAGCGGCCACATAAACCATTAGTGGAGGCAGATAAGTCCATTTAAACTGACGACCTAAATCTAAAAAGGTGTTATCTAAAAATTTTAATATTGTATTCATTAGTCACTAAGAACAGGGAAAGCTTGTCTTACTTTTAAAAAATATTTCTGATATTCCATTTTTGTACATTTGTTCTCAACATACTCCATATGATTTTGCTCAACTAACTCTCTTGCGTTTTCATCACGAATTCCAAGTTGTAACCATAATACTTTAGCGCCAATTTTTACAGCATCCTCAGCAATTCCTAATACTTCTTTCGATGGTCTAAATATATCAACTATATCCACGTTATCCTCAATATCAGTTATTTTAGCATACACTTCTTCACCTAAAATTTTTTGACCCTTAGCTGATGGGTTTACTGGATAGACTTTGTATCCATATTTCTGCATATACTTCATTACAATAGTAGACGGTTTAGTTTGGTCGTTGCTAACTCCAACCATCGCAATAGTTTTGTATTTTGTTAGAATATCTTTGATTTGACTCATTATTATCTATTACTTTTGATTTGTTCTTCGCAAAATTTCTTTGCCTCTTCTAAATCAGTAATTTTGGTATCAGAAAGTTTTTGGCTCGCGGCTAGACACGCATCTACAGCTCTTTTAGTGTTATAATCGTTAAAATTTAAAACTAAGAACATTCCAAATATAATTAAGATAATGATGAAAAAATTTTTTTTGTTCATTATTATTTATTTTTCCAGACAGGCTTTCTTTTTTCTAAAAAAGCTGAGATACCTTCTTTGGCATCCATTGCCATCATATTAACTGTCATCATTTTGCTAGTATGCGCATAGGCTTTTCTCAAAGGCATTTCTAATTGCTTGTAAAAGGTTTGTTTGCCTATTTTAATAGTTAAATTAGACTTTGAAGCAATTTTTTTAGCTATATTTAATACTTCTTTGTTAAGTTTTTGTTTTGAATAATAATCATTAATTAATCCTATTTCCTTCGCATAATTTGCTTTAATAGGTTCGCCAGTAAGTAACATTTTCATCATGGGCTTTCGATTTATCTTTCTACTTACTGCTACCATTGGTGTACTACAAAATAATCCAATATTAACTCCTGGGGTTGCAAATAGAGCATCTTTAGTACCATAAGCTAAATCACAACTCGCTACTAATTGGCACCCGGCTGCAAAAGCAGCGCCATGAACTTTTGCGATTACAGGTTTTCTACCTTCAACAATTTGAAGCATAACTTTTGAACAAAGATTAAAAAGTTTTTGATATTTTTCTCTTTTTTTTAATCCTCTAACCTCTTTTAAATTGTGACCTGCGCTAAACCCTTTGCCTGCTCCTTCAATTATTATAACTTTAACTTTTTTGTCTGAGTCTAATTTTTTTAATGCTTTTAATAAGTCATTAAGATTTTTAAATGATAATGAATTATAAGTTTTTGGCTCATTGATTAATATTGATGAAATTTCACTATTAAGTTTAACAATTTTTATATTACTATTCATTGTATTTACTTTAATTTGCCCTCTTCTCGCATCTTGGCTCTAATTTTTGTAGCTGAGATTTTTTGAGTTTCTTCATCTAATACTATTTCTTCTATTTTGTATCCGACCCCTCTGCCATAACAAATATTTGTGATATTCGGTACTACCATAATCTTAAACCTGCCTTCAAATTCGGGATTTAATCTTTCTTCTATATTTTTTTTCACTGTATCAAAATCAAATGGATTATCGTCTACACCCTGTACATCTCTTATTTGAATACAAACTTGACCTGTTTTTTTAATAATTTCTTTAAATAAAGTATAATGACCATCATGAAACGGCTGCCATCTTCCAAGCATTTGTGCAGTTGGTTTTTTACTGTCCCATTTGTAAGTCATTTTTTATCTCCTTAATGATTTTTAAAGCCCAATTCTTAGCATCTTGAGTAGTAACATGATAATTAAATGTCTTTGGTTTCACAAACATTTGATTTGTGTCCTGAAATCGACCCTCTTTAATTGTATCTACCCAAATTATGTAATCTGCTGGGAACAAACTTCTTGCCTCAGGTGTGGGAGCAATAAAATCTGCAATAACATAATGTCCTTCAGCCTTTATTTTTAGTGCAAAATCTGCCATTCTTTTTGCTTGTCTAATCCTACCTTCTTCTGAAAAATCCCAATCATCAGCAACTTTTCTCACCTCGTCAGCATTAAGTCTTTTTGCATTCAAGAGTGGTGCTAATTCATTTGCTAGAGTTGTTTTACCTGCGCCTGGTAAACCCATTACTAAAATGATTTTCATACCCTCTATATAAACTAAACTTAGCCTTCACATCAATGTTGAATTTCTTTGACAGCTTTTTCAAAACAGATAATGATCTGAGAAATGAATTTTTCTCTAGAAATTGGTCCAAACACAGATGTTGATGCGGTCCCTGCATTAAGTGATGTTTACATCACTATGTTGCCTGGTGGAGATTATAGAGAAACTGCTGAAAAAGCCTCGGAACTTGTTAAAAAAGGATTTAATCCAGTTCCCCACTTTCCAGCAAGATCAATGCATGATGCTAATGAACTTAAAGATTATGTTTCTAGATGCAAAGATGGTGGGGTTAAGCAAGTTTTAATTATTGGAGGTGGAAGAGATCCTGCAGGAAAATTCGAGAGTTCATTTCAACTTTTAGAAACAGGTTATTTTGAAAAAATGAAAATAGGAATAGCCGGACATCCTGAGGGTAGTCCTGATATATCCGACTCTGAATTAGAAAAAGCTATGATAGATAAAAAGCCTTACGCTGATTATATTGTAACCCAATGGTTACTAGATCCTCAGCCTATCATAGATTTTATTTCTAAACAAAGCGTACCAGTGCATGTTGGAATTACTGGGCCCTTAAAAATATCTAGCTTAATAAAATTTGCTAATATTGTAGGGGCAAAAAATTCTATTAACTTTCTTAAATCTAATTTTACTAAGGCGTTAGATTTATTGAAACCTAAAGACCCTAATGATTTAATTGGGAAAGTTAAATCACATACTGATAACTTCCACATTTATACATTCGGCGGCTTGAAGGAAACTAACAAGTGGTTGAAGGAGAATAGTTATGTCTAACGAATTTGACTATACTAAACTAAAACATGTTACTTCTGTTGATCAATCAGATAGAGAAGTACCATATAATTTAAGACAAAGTGGACCAACGAAAGTTGAAATGTTAATTTCAACAAGAGTGAGAAAATCACCGTATTGGCATTTATCAATGCAGGCAGGTTGTTGGAGAGCAACAGTCTACAATCGTATTTATCATCCAAGAGGTTATGTAAAACCTGAAGATGGTGGCGCAATGGTAGAGTACGATGCAATTGTTAATCATGTAACTATGTGGAATGTTGCTGTTGAAAGACAAATAAGAGTGAAAGGTCCAGATGCAGAAAAGTTTACTGACTATGTTATTACAAGAGATGCAACTAAAATTTCTCCAATGAGAGCAAGATATGTAATTTTATGCAATGCTTATGGTGGAGTTTTAAATGATCCAATTCTTCTAAGAATTTCTGAAGATGAATTTTGGTTTTCTTTGTCCGACTCTGATATTGGAATGTATTTACAAGGGGTGAATGCAGATGGAAGGTTTAATTGTACTGTTGAAGAAATAGATGCATGTCCAGTTCAAATTCAAGGACCAAAGTCAAAAGCTTTAATGAAAGACCTTTGTGGAGATCAAGTTGACTTTGATAATATGCCTTTCTATGGATTGGCTGAAGCTAATGTGGGGGGAAGAAGTTGTGTGATTTCTCAATCTGGTTTCTCTGGTGAAGCTGGGTATGAAATATATTTAAGAGATGCAACTTTGTATGCTGAAGATATGTGGAATGCTGTTCTAGATGCAGGAAAAAAACACAGTCTAATGGTTATTGCTCCCGCTCACCATCGAAGAATTCAAGCCGGTATTCTTTCATGGGGACAAGATATGGATCAACAGCATAATCCATTTCAATGTAATTTAGGATACCAAGTTTCTTTATCGGGAAAAGGAGAATGGAATAAAAAAGGAGACTACGTAGGTAAAACAGCTTTAGAAAAAATGAAAGTAGATCTTGTAGATGGAAAGAAGCCTTATAAATTACAATTAGTGGGATTGGAATTTGGTGGAAAACCAATTGAAGACTATGCACCTGACTTTTGGTTAGTATCTCCTGAAGGTGGTGGTGATCCTGTAGGATTTATTACTTCTCCCTGGTATCACCCTGAAAAAAAACAAAATATTGCAATGGGATATGTGCCGTTTGACGGAACTTTAAATTCAAATGGTTTTCCTAAAGGTAAAGTTGGAACAAAATTTAAAGTTCATTTACCTGAGCAGTACTCGGAAAAAGCTGGAGTTCCAGTTGACGCAGTTGTAGTTGATATTCCATTTAAAGAGTCTTTTAACGCAAACACAAGGGAAGTTGTAAAAGGCTAAAAATATTATGGGGGAGGAAAGTTTAACTCCCCCACAAAATCAATGACAAAGGGGTTTTTAATAGCAATTTGCATTACGATTGCGATTGCATTAATAGTATTTCCCTTGATAGTTTCATATAAAGCACAAAAAAATAAAAAGAATAAGAAATAATGTTTGGTGAATTTTTAAATATAATTTTTAAATCTATAAAATTAGATAAAACGCTTTATTCAGATAATAAAAATTTTACTGAAGCCTCAATTTATTTTGCGGGTATTATAATGATTTTAGATGGTGTAGCTGGAGCGGTTGCAGCAAACACAATTATCAAAACTGCAGTTGCTATGTCAGGACTAACAGCAATTACTACATGGTTAATTTGGGCAATTTTTATTTATGTTATCGGGGTAAAACTATTTCCAGATAAACAAACAAAAGTTTCATTTAAAAAAGTTTTAACTGCAGTTGGTTATGCACATGCTCCTGGATTATTAAGATTTTTTGCAGTTACACCAGATTTAATGATACCAATAATATTTCTTACACAATTTTGGATATTTGCAGGTCTAATTATTTCAACAAAACAAATATTAAATTTAAAATCTAATTTTAAATCTTTTGGGATTATTCTATTATCTTTTTTGATAATAGCATTTTTATCAATTTCTTTTGTAATGAGTAGAATGAATATGTTGCCAGTTAGTCAAATAAGTTAAAGTGGAAAGATAGTTTTTGAAACCCTGCAGGACTTACAGAGTTTAAACCCTGTCATTATTAGATTTTGAGATACGCTTTCATCCTCTTTTTTACATTCATCACAAATATTATTTAAATCTTTATTAATATTGTCTTTCTTGTCTTTTTCTAAATCTTTAGTCATTATCTGTTAAACCTGCTCCTGCAGCACCTTTTTTCAGACTGTCCGTTTCTTCCACAAAGGTATTTTCAGATAATTTATATAAACTTCTCCATTCCTCGTCGCTAAAGTTATCTTTATTTTCAACAAAATTAATCTCCAAATTCTTAGAATTTTTAGGAAATTCCAATTCTAAAACATTAGAATATATATTCACATTTAAATTTAATAGGATTTCTTTTTTATCAAATTTGACATTTATTTTTTTCCCAATAATTTCTGAAGATCTGCTCAAAAATGATAAAAAAAGTATTGGATAAGCTATGTTTGAAAAATATATTTTTTTGTAATTTTCTAAAGTTTTTAGTTGATCCAAAAAACCAATCCCCAAAATAATTGGACAATAAGGACTTGAAGGAGATGAGTTTGACTGATTAATTAAACTTAAATTCTCATAATTATTTTTTATTTTATCATGAAAATAAGAATTTAGATGCTTGATGCCAGGTAAACCAAACATCTCTAACTGTCTAATACATTTACCAATCTCTTCAGATTCACCCCAAGAAAATCCTACAGCTTTTGAGGCTCTTTTAGCTGTGGTTTCAATTTCGCTTAAGGATTTCATTTTTTAAATACTTGTCCTGTAGACCCACTGTTCATCATAATTTTTTAGTTCATCAGGTAGTGGTGCTCCTTGGAACATACAAATTCTTAACCATTTATCTGATCGTGGATCAAATTTTAAAGCTCCAAAAAAAGACAACTTTAATCTAAGCATATCTATAGGCATAATATTTTTACCAATAGTATTGTCCTGAATCTCAGAGTATGGAAATTTTTCAACAATAAATACTCTTCTGACAATATGCCTAAGCTCAGGATTTATAGACAGAAATTCTGCAACGGTAGAAATATTTGTTGTATTTAATAATTTTTCGTAAAGTTTTTTTACGTCTCTAGCTATTGCAAGTGGTTGCTCTAATTCAGATCCACTTTCTTCAAATCTATCAGCTAGTCTTGGCTCTTCCTTATTCTTTGAAATAAACCAAAAATTTTGGGTATTTTGTTTTTTATCAAAGTTTATTTTTAAAATATTTGAATATTTTTTTTCAATAATATTTCGTAACTCTATAAGACTTCTGCTGCTGGGGATGGTAAAATATTTATCCTCTTCTGAGCTCATCTGAGTGATTAATGGAGTAGTTATTTCATTATATGGTTCCATCATTATTGACACTACGTACTCAATGCATTCCTCACATACTTCATTTTCTAACCAAAGATATATTTTGTTAAAAGAATATTCGTCTTCAAAATCAAAAGGTTTATCAATAAAATTGATGAATTTTTTTATATCTTTCAAAAGATTTTTAATTTTAATTTGTTGGTACTCGCTATCCGTATTCCAGCTAGTAATATTTGTTAAAGATTTTTTAATACAATCAACAAACAAATCACTTTCTTTTTTCTTAACTGTCTTTATTTCTCTAATTTTTTTTAAAGCTATCTCCCTGCTCAATACCCAATTATTCAACAAGGTTGGGTGATTAACTATAAATGGGGCCATGCCTAATCCAGTAGAATTGCCAATACCTAAATTTTTACAAATCTTTTTATCTAATTTGACAGCTTTACTTGGGTTTTTATGATGAGCAACATGGTTTACTTGATCAAATGTGAATTGTCTAACCAGATAAACAAGCATCATTTCTAGTCTAAAAGGTCCATTAATTTCTTCTCTATTTTTGATCCTAAAACGATCTGCAAGACCAAATTTTCCAGATCCATATACTGCTGTTGTTCTGTACAAATATCCAACTTTTGATAGCAATTCTAAATCTGGTTGTTTACCTTCACTTAATTTTTCAACAACATGATTGAATACTCGGACAGATTTATTTGCTCTTGATAATGTTAATTCTTTAAATGAAAGTCTACCAACTTCCTGCTTTGGAACTTCATTTTTAAGTCTATCGATATCTTTTTGAGTAGGGACACCATCATGTAAAGTAAATGCTGCATCCCATTTGGTTGCAATTACTCTATCTGATCTTTCATTATCTTTTATCTCATTTGCAAAACAGACTAGTGAATAGGTTCTTTTATCTTTTCTAAAAGAGTAAACTGCTTCTCCATAACCAAATTTATCTAAATTAAACAAATCTCTTTTATACTCCCAGTCTTTAAATTCATTTAGAAAGCTTCTTAAAAAAGATAATTTAGACTGATGAAATGATCCCAATCTAGATAACTTCATTATCGTGTTGGGATCTCTAAGTTGAACTTTCATAACTATATTAATTTATAGAAATTGTACCAATTGTTTCCAAGTATTCCATTTGTCTCTTCGTCAGAAAATCCAACTTTTCTAAGCCCTTTTTCAATATTTAAAAAGCCTCTTGCATCCTTAAACCATTGAGGTTGTTTAGGAAAACCAGCTTTGTTTTTAGTTCCTTCGCCAAAATTTGTACTTTTAGACCATGTACCATTTCTCATCCATTCAACGACACTATCAGGTTGTTGAAGGCAAAGATCAGATCCAATACCTATTTGTTTTATATTCATTATTTCAGCTGTCTTAGCAACCATCTCACAAAAGCTTTCAAGAGTACAATTTGTATTATTTTTCAAATGATGAGGATATAAAGATAGCCCCAAGATACCTCCACTATCACTTAAAATTTTTAACAAATCAGAGGATTTATTTCTTTTTGCAGGATGCCAAAAAGATGGGTTTGCATGTGTTATTGCTATTGGTTTTTGACTTAACTCTATTGCATCAATTGTGCTTTTCTCTGCAGAATGAGACATGTCAATTACCACACCTACTCTATTCATTTCCTTTATAACTTCACGACCAAAATTAGTAACCCCACTATCTATCTTTTCATAACAACCAGTAGCTAATAATGATTGGTTGTTATAAGTAAGCTGCATAAATCTACAACCAAGTTTATGTATTTTTTCAACTAATTTAATATCATCCTCTATTGGAGAGCAATTTTGAAAACCAAAAAAAATTGCTGTTTTATTTTCTTTATTTGCCTTGTCTATATCTTTGTAATCCCATCCTTGAAATATGATGTCTGAATTATCTTTAAAAAGTTTTTCCCACTTTTTAGTTTCAGTTAATAATTCATTGTAATCTTCATGATAAACTATTGTAACGTGAACAGCATCAAGACCAGCAGTTCTATTAAACTCGAAGGTTTCTCTTGACCAATTACAATACTGTAGATTATCAATTTTAAAATTCATATTAATTTAACTCTAATCAATATGTATTTAAATACTATTAATTTTATTGAAATTTTAAATTAATTTTGAAATAAAGTAATACTTAAAATTCCATGAAAAAAAATAAAAATCTAAAAGTTTCAATTGTTATGGGCAGTCAGTCTGATTACAAAATTATGCAGCTAGCAGAAAAAACACTTAAAAAAATTGGTGTTTCTTTTGAAACAAAAATTATATCAGCACATAGAACTCCAAAGAGAATGTATGATTATGCCTCAAAAGCCGAAAATAATAACATAGCAGTAATTATAGCAGGTGCAGGTGGATCAGCACATTTGCCTGGCATGATCTCGGCTCTTACTTCAATACCAGTTCTTGGTGTTCCCATCGAAAGCAAAAAATTAAAAGGTTTAGATAGTCTTTTATCAATAGCTCAAATGCCAAAAGGAATACCTGTTGGAACACTTGCTATTGGTGAAGATGGGGCAATTAATGCTGCTTTATTAGCAGCTTCAATAATAGCTAACCAAAACTCATCTATTAAGTTGAAATTGAAAAACTGGAGATCCAGCCAAACCAAATCTGTTAAAAAAAATCCTAAATAAAATGTCTCATATTACTCTTGGCATTATAGGGGGTGGACAGTTAGGAAGCATGTTGGCAATTTCTGCAAAAAAATTGAATGTTAAAACTGTAATTTTTTCTGATGATGCAGAAGCCCCAGCACAAAACTTTTGTAATCAATTTATTTCAGGAAGTTATGATGATAAGCAGAAAGTTGCTGATTTTGTTAGTCAGGTTGATGTCGTAACCTATGAATTTGAAAACATACCATTTGAGACCCTCAACGAAATAAACAAATTAAAACCAGTTTTACCTAAACCCTCAGTAAATAGACTTATTCAACATCGTTTAGCAGAAAAAGATTTTATAAATAACTTAAATATCAGAACCACAAGGTATGTATCAATTGAAAAAAGATCAGACATAGATGCTTTGGAAGATTTTTTACCTGGTATATTGAAGACGACAACGCTGGGTTACGATGGAAAAGGACAGCATCCAATAAGCTCTAATGATGAGTTGAATTCTATTAATTTGGATTTTTCAAGAGGATATATTCTTGAAAAATTGGTTAAGCTTAAAAAAGAAATCTCAATAATTATAACTAGATTTAATAATAATAGATATGAAATCTATGAACCAATCGAGAATAGTCATGAAGATCAAATACTGAAACATTCAAAAATACCTGCTGAGATAAGTGAAAAAATTTTTAATCAATCTAAAGAGTGGGCAATGCTAATTGCAGAGGAACTAAAGTATGTTGGAACTTTGTGTGTTGAATTCTTTATTGACAGAAATGATAACTTATATGTAAATGAAGTTGCACCAAGAGTACATAACTCTGGCCATTTAACAATTAATGCATACAACGTAAGTCAATTTGAAAATCATGTTAGAGCTGTTTGTGGACTGGAACAAATACCTTTAAAAAAAATTTCTAATGCAAAAATGATTAATTTACTTGGTGATCAGATATCCCATTATAGAGATTCTCCCAATTTAAAAGAGAATGAATTTTTCTTTGATTATTTAAAAAAAGAGATTAAAGAAAAAAGAAAAATGGGTCATATCACAATATTAATTTAAATGTTTAAATCATTAGAAGGTAATTTTGATAATCCTAAAGTCCATGAACTTTTAAGCAAACATTTTGTTGAGCTCAGAGCTGCATCTCCAGAAGGTAGTACCCATGTTTTGGATATACCTGGGCTTAAAATTTCCTCAATTAAATTTTGGAGTTTGTGGCAAAATGAAAAATTAATAGGTTGTGGTGCTCTAAAATTCTTAGAAGAAGGTCATGGAGAATTTAAATCTATACGAATTCATGATGAGTTTAGAAATAAAGGTTATGGGATTCATGTGATTGATCATTTAATTAATGAGGCTAAAAAGCTTAAGATTAAAAGATTAAGTATTGAGACTGGTGCTGGAGATTTTTTTTTACCGGCTAGGAAACTTTTTAAAAAATGTGAATTTGAAGAATGCCAACCTTTTGCGCACTATAAAGAAGATGTGAATTCTGTATATTTAACCAAAATTATTAGCACAAATTAAATAATATTTTTAATTTACAATATATTTTGTTGACAAAACCCTTCAAAATCTAAACAAAGCCAGAATTACTTAATTATAAGTAATATATTAATATAACAAAAAGTAAGAAGATAAATATGAGTCTACAAGGAAAAGTAAAATGGTTCAATCCAACCAAAGGTTTTGGTTTTATTGAAAGAGAAGATAAAGAAAAAGATGTGTTTGTACATGTTTCAGCTGTAAGAGATGCTGGTATGAACGGTTTAGATGAGGGTCAAGCTTTGACTTTCGATGTTGAAGATGGTCCTAAAGGTCCTTCAGCAGTTAACTTAAAAACTGCATAATTTCACACTTCCTATTGGCTGGAACATTAATTAGTTTTTATAATTTTTATTTTTCAGCCAATACCAAATGTTGAAAACCAACGTTTAAACACAATTATTAATTATAGAAATTGAAATCAAAATTTATAAATTAATTAAAGATTATGATCGGAATTTTAGGCGGCATGGGAACTCAAGCAGGGCTTGATTTTTGCAATAAACTTGCGGTGCTAAATAGAGGAAAAATCGATCAAGAATACCCTTTATTTTTACTTTATAATAAATCAAATATTCCTGGTCGACCTGAATCCATTGGATCTCAAACCAAAAATCTTTCAAATAAATCCACAAACAAAAATAGTAAAATAAAATATGAAAGAGTTTTAAGAAGTTTACTTAAAGGTTGTAAATTACTTGAGAAAAATAAATGTAGATTTATTGTTATACCATGCAACACAGCTCATTATTGGTATGATGATCTGCAAAAAAAAATAAATATTCCAATAATTAATATGCCTAAAGAAGTATTTAAATTTACAAAAAAAAATTGCAAAAAAAATTCAAAAGTTGGACTTTTAGCAACTGAGGGTACTTTGAAAACTGGTGTCTACAATAATTTTTTTGATGAGGAGTATAATCTGTTAAAACCTTCTGAAAGTATTCAGAAAAACTCTGTTAATAAAGCAATAAAATTTGTAAAGATGGGAAATGTTCGGGCTGCTGAAAAAGCCATCAAGCCTGCAATAAACTATTTGATGAGTATGAAATGTAAAAAAATAATTTTGGGATGTACAGAACTTCCAATAGCAATATTTGCATTTAAATCATTTAAAAATATAAAATCTTCGAAAATATTTTTAGATCCCAATCTTATTTTGGCAGAGTCTGCCATGACAAAACATAAAAATTAAGTTATGCAGACAAAGATTGAAAAGCCTTACGTGCTTAGAGTTGCAGAGTTTATTTATTTTAGAATAATTGATATTAAAAATAAAAATCCAGAAACTAATAATATTCAAGCATTTGAAATATTTATGACAACTAAAGAATATGAATTAATTAGCTCAGGAGAATTTCATGATAAATGGTTTGAAGAATTAGAAAAGAATAACTTTGTTGATAAATTAACAGGAAAAAAAATTACTGATGAAACTATAAAATTATTGGAGGTGCAAAAAGATTCGATGATAAAGCTTTTAATGAAAATTCCTAAACTTTATTATACTAAAAGCCATTTCCCTTTAGAAATATCTCAAAGAGCCTTTGATCATCTTTGGCGTGTCTGCGAGAGCTACGAAATGTGGTGTAAAGAGACAAAGCAAGATAAATTAATAAAATTAGATATCCTGAATTAATTAGATAATAGTTTTTGTCTAGTAATCTCTATTCTACTTTCTATTAACTGTTTTAATTTAACGTGAAGTTTTTTTTCTTTATTTTTCTCATCAACTGCATCTTTAATGTGAGTTAGAGCATCCTTGCCGGTTTCTTTTTTCAATGCAGTATTGGCCCCATACTGAAGACCTGCTTGAAGCACATTTCCTGTAGTAGCTACGGTTATTCCTGGACCTAAAAGGGATGTTGTTTGAATGCACCCTGATAAAATTACTAAGATAAAAATTACAAAAAATGTTTTTAATATTTTCATAAAAGCTTCTTTTATTAATACTTATTTAGGTATTCAACTCAAGATAGAATTGGTTCAAATTGGTTATTATTATTGAGACAGTGTTGAATAATTAACTATAAAACAAGATGGTTAAAGTTTTTCCATTTATCTTTATTCTACTTTGGTCTTCTGCCTTCATTACCACTAAACCAATTATAGATAATAGCGACCCCTTTTCAGCTCTTGCTTTTAGATTTGCTTTAGTTGCTTTAGGTTTTTTTTTATTTTCTATTTATTCTAAAAAAAAAATTATAATTGATAGAAAGAACTTTTTTGAATCTTTTTTCAGCGGCGTTCTTTTTCATGGAGTTTACTTAGGAGGTGTTTTTTTTTCAATTTCAAAAGGAATGCCTACAGGAATTGCGGCACTCATAGTAACTCTACAACCCATACTCACAAATGCATTAAGTGGACCAATTTTAAATGAAAAAGTTTCTCTAAAACAATGGATAGGGGTTCTGTTGGGTTTTTCTGGTGCAGTAATGGTCTTAGGTTTTGATATTGGTACTGAGATTCCCACTATTGGATTAGTAGCAACAGTAGTTGCATTAATAGCTATAACAACATCAACTATTTGGCAAAAAAAATTAAGTAATAATTTACCTTTATCAGTCAGTAATATGAACCAAGCTTTAGGTGGATTTATTTTTCATATTATAATTATTATTCTTTTTGCAGAACCTTACATTAATTTCTCAACTACTTTTATAATTGCAATGAGCCACCAAATTTTTTTAGTGTCCTTTGGTGCTTTTACAATTTTAATGTTTTTAATAAAAAAAAATTCTGCAAGTAAAACAGTTTCTATTTTCTTTTTAGTTCCACCTACCTCTGCATTTATGGCTTGGCTTTTTTTAAACGAGAACCTTAGTAATTTAGATTTTTTAGGTTTTTTAATTGCAACGATTGGTGTTTATATAGCCACAAGAGAATAAATTATTTTCCTATATAGCCAAACTCTAAAGACGAATCTGTTATTGAATGATAAAGAGACTCCCCAAAACTTCTTAAGGCAAATATTCTAAATGTATCTGGATTATCATTAATCATATCAACAATTATTGACATTCCATTAAATGTAGAATTCAGGCAATTATTTTTATAGAATTCGTTAAAATTAAACGGGCAGCCTTTTTTTAAGACTTCTTTTGCCTGATCACCTTCTAGCTCAATAATTGATTTTGAATGAGAAATATCAGTAACTGCAAAATCATCTTCTTTAAATTTTTCATCAATTTCAGTGAAAGTTTCTTTTTTAGATTTAATAACTAACCAATTTCGTGGCCCATTCCAGAGAATTCGAGTATTTTCATTGTTAACTACAGATAATGGTTTTGAACTTAGGTTAAGGTTGTCTATTTTAATTTCTTCACAAACAACGTTAGAACTTTTGAATTGAACAATCTGAGTAATTAATAAATTTTTTATCTCTGAAATTTTTATCAAATTGTTTTCATTTTTTTCTTCACAGTCACCAAATTTTCCTTTTTGATGGATATTTTCTAAAGCTGAAATTGAACTCATGATCTAACTCTTTCCCCTTTTGGATCTACATAATGCGATGAAACTATTTCTACTGGAATTACTTTATTTTTTAATGGAGACATTACAAATAATTTTTCCCCGATCATATTTTTTCCATCTTTCAAAATTGCAAGTGAAAAAGGATTATCGTGCTCTACACTCCAGCATGAGGCAGATATGTGTCCTAATTTTTTATTTGGTAAAGGAGCCTTAGCGTCTTTAACCAAATGAGAGCCCTCTGGTATACTTGTTTTTTTATCTAAAGGAACAACTCCAACAATCTTTTGCCTATCTTCTGAGATAAAAGCTTCTCTATTTAATGACCTTTTACCGATAAAATCTTTCTTTTTACTTACTAATCCATCTAATGAAGTGTCGTAAGGAATAGTTCTTCCATCAAGTTCTGATCCCGCTACATGTCCCATTTCAATTCTCAATGTGGATAATGCCTCTGTTCCATATGGTTGAACTTGAAACTCTTGACCTAACTTAATGATTTTTTCCCACATAAAGTTTCCATTATCAGACTCTACATTTACCTCATAAGCTAATTCACCTGAAAATGAGATTCTGAAAATTCTAGCTTTAACTCCAAACAGATCTGACTCCAAATATCCCATAAAAGGCAGTCCCTCATTTGAAACATCATTGTTAGGAAATAATTTTTCTAATAACTTTCTAGATTTTGGTCCTGCTATAGCTGCTCCAGCCCATTGTTCGGTTGTAGAAACTACATTAACATTCAATTCAGGCCAAACGAGTTGTAAATAATATTCTAGATGTGAAAGAACATTTGCTGCTTGTGCTGTAGTGGTTGTCATATGATAATGATTTTCGGAAATCCTAGTTGTGGTTCCATCATCCATAACAATTCCATCTTCTCTAAGCATCACTCCATATCTTGCTTTACCAACCGGTAGTTTTAACCAAGCATTTGTATATACTCTATTAAGCAGTTCTGCTGCATCAGGACCCTTTATATCAATTTTTCCCAAGGTAGTAACATCACAAACTCCAACATTTGTTCTTACATTTTTGGCTTCTCGCTTTGATGCTTCGAAAAGAGTTTCATTCCCTTGTTTATAATATCTTGGTCTTAACCAAACTCCAGCATCAACAAATATAGCATTGTTTTTTTCATGCCAAGAATGCATTGGAGATTTACGAGTAGGTTTAGAATGTTTTCCAACTTCTCTCCCTACGATTGCTCCAATAGATATTGGTGTATATGGAGGTCTAAAAGTTGTATGGCCTACTGCTGGTACTACTTTATTTTCAATCTCAGAAACTAATTGTAATCCATTCAAATTACTTGTTTTGCCTTGGTCAGTTGCCATTCCAAGAGTTGTATACCTTTTAACATGCTCTATAGATCGATAACCCTCTTTTAAAGCTATTTCAATATCTGATACAGAAACATCATTTTGAAAATCTAAAAATCTTTTATAATTTTTTCCTTCAGGCAAAGGAACACACCAAAACTTGTCATGTTGAGAAGATTTTTTTTCAACAACGTTAGGAAACGAAATTTTATTATCATTATTTGTAATCTTTTTCGATAGATCTTGACCAGCAGTGAAAGAGTCTTTTAAAGTTTCTTCTAATGTAAAAATTCCATTAGCGGCACCTAAAGTTGTTTCATTTTGCTTAGACGTTCCAGGTACAAAAGCATCAATTTCTTCTTTAAATTTAGTTTTATTGCCTGATTGTGATGCTAAATGAATAGTTGGCGTCCAAAAGCCTGAAACACAAATGCAATCACACTTAATATTTTCAACTGTACCAAGTTGCTTTTTATTATCTGAAATTTTTGCTATATCAGCTGAATTTACTTTTTTATATCCCTGTGCAGCAACAACAACGTATGAAAATTTAATTTTAATACCAAGATTTATTGCTTCATTAATTATTTCTGATTGTGGATTAACTCTAGAGTCTAAGATGATTGGATTAATACCATTTTTCTTAAACTCAATTGCTGTCTCGTATCCACTATCATTATTTGTAAAAACTAATGGGTTTTTACCAACTAATACACCATATACTTTTAAATATTCTTTTGCTGCTGAGGACAACATTACACCGGGAGTATCATTATTGCCAAAAACCAATGGCCTTTCAATTGATCCTGAAGAAATTAAAACCTCTTTTGCCCTAATATACCAAAGTCTTTGTTTTGGATGATACTTTTTTGTTTTTGGAAGATGATCGCTAACTTTTTCTGACATCACTAACATGTTATGGTCGTAGTAACCAAAAACTTGAGATCTATTCTTAACAACTACATTTGGCATTTCTTTCAACTCAGCAATAATACTATTTGCCCAATCCTCACCAGATTGGTTTCCAATATTTACATCGCTAGTTAATAGGGATCCTCCAAATCTTGGTTTATCCTCAGCTAAAATTATTCTTGCACCATTTTTTGCTGCTGCATAGGCACTTGCTAAACCTGATGGACCTGAACCAGCAATTAATAAATCACAATATTCATATTTATGCTCATACCTTTCCTTGTCGTGTTTGGTCGAGGCAACACCTAAACCTGCTGCTTTTCTAATAAAAGGTTCGTAAACTCTATACCAAAAACTTTTAGGCCACATAAAAGTCTTATAATAAAATCCTGCAGGTAGAAAAATTTTTAAAAAATTATTTATTGCACCAATATCGAAATTAACACTTGGCCAACAATTTACACTTTTAGCTTCTAATCCCTCAAAAAGTTCTTGTTCGGTAGCTTTGATGTTTGGTTCTGTTTCATTATTTCTATAAAGCTGAACAATTGCATAAGGCTCATCTACCCCAGCTCCAAAAAAGCCTCTTGGTCTGTGATACTTAAAGCTTCTACCTACTAAATGAACTCCATTTGCAATTAAAGCAGATGCTAAAGTATCTCCCTCATAACCATAGTATGTTTTTCCATTAAATTTGAATGATAACTTTTTATCTCTATTAATCAGTCCACCATTTTCTAATCTAAATGCTTGAGTCATTAAGAAATTTCCTCGTCTGCTTTATGTGTATTAAATATTTCGTGAGTAGCAGTATCTCTTTCTACCTTAATCCATTGCCTACATCCAGATAGATGCTGCCACAACTCTAAGTGCTTACCTCTTAAACTTTTTCGATTGTATACAAAACTATCCCATTCTTGATCAGAGATTTCTTTGTTAAGTTCAGGTCTTTTTACGCTTGCATCTCCACCATACGAAAATTCATTTTGCGATCTCATCCCACAATAAGGACATTTAATATGAAGCATTTAAGATATCCAGGTCTTCGTACCAAGTCCTTTTTCATCAATTAAGTGGCCTGTGCTAAATCGATTTAAACTAAATCCAGCATTTAATTCATGAACTCTATCTTGAGCAATTGTGTGTGCGAATGTCCAACCGGATGCTGGTGTTGCTTTGAAACCTCCGTAACACCAACCACAGTTCAAATACAAACCATCAATATGTGTTTTGTCAATTATAGGCGAACCATCCATTGACATATCCATTATACCACCCCAAGTTCTAAGCATTTTCAATTTACTTAAAAAAGGCATCATTGCTATTCCCTCGGTCAAAACATGTTGGAGAGTTGGTAAATTTCCTCTTTGAGCGTAGCTGTTATATCCATCAAGATCTCCACCCATTACCATTTCTCCTTTATCAGATTGACTAATGTAAAAATGACCAGCACCAAAAGTTACTACTCTATCTAAAATTGGTTTAACTGGCTCTGATACACACGCTTGAAGAAGGTGTGTTTCTATAGGTAAAGTCATATTTAACTTTTCGGCTAACATATTTGTACTTCCAGCAACACATAAACCAACTTTTTTAGTTTTTATATTTCCTCGAGATGTTCTTATGCCATTAATCTTGCCCGCTGTAACATCAAAACCAGTTACTTCACAATTTTGAATTATATCTACACCCATCGAGTCTGCTTGACGTGCGTATCCCCAAGCAACTGCATCGTGTCTTGCTGTTCCTGCGCTTGGTTGCATTAATCCACCAAAAATTGGAAACCTTACGTTTTCAGAAAAGTCAGCCATTGGAATTATTTCTTTTACTTGTTCACGGTTTAATAAGACTGCATCAATCCCGTTTAATCTCATTGAATTTCCTCGTCTTGCATAGGCATTCATTTGCGCATCTGAGTGTGCAAGATTGATAATTCCTCTTGGAGAAAACATCACATTATAATTTAAATCTTGGCTCATTTTTCTCCACAGATCCATTCCAAACTCACTAAAGAGAGCGTTTTCATCATGCATGTAATTTGATCTAATTATCGTTGTGTTTCTTCCAACGTTTCCACCACCTATCCAACCTTTTTCAATAATTGCTACCTTGGTAATATTATGTTCTTTTGCAAGGTAATATGCAGTGGCAAGTCCATGGCCTCCACCACCAATAATAACTACATCATATTCCTCTTTTGGGGTTGGATCCTTCCAAGCTAAATCCCAGTTTTCATGATTAGAAAATGCGTTTTTAACTAAATTAAATATAGAATATTTTTGCATCCATTAATTTTATAACAAAGAATATAAATAGTTCTTATTTTTTTTATATATATTTTTTAGAAGTTTCCAAATATGACAAAAAAGGATAAGAAGTCTGCAACGATAACATTTAATTTATAGGATTAATAATGAGTGATGTTAAATCAGATATCCAAATAGCAAGAGAAGCAAAAATGCAGCCTATAAATGAGGTATTGGCAAAGATAAATGTTCCAGATGAGAGTACTGCTTTCAGTCCAATGGGACGACATATTGCAAAAATTAACTTAGAATATTTAGATACATTAAAAGATAAACCAGAAGGAAAACTAATTTTAGTCACTGCAATTACACCTACACCTGCTGGTGAAGGTAAAACAACTACTTCAGTTGGTTTAAATGATGGATTAAATAAAATTGGAAAAAAATCTATAGTTTGTTTAAGAGAGCCAAGTCTCGGACCTTCCTTTGGGATGAAAGGTGGTGCAGCTGGAGGAGGTTACGCTCAAGTTGTTCCAATGGAACAAATTAATTTACATTTTACTGGAGATTTTCATGCAATTACTTCAGCTCATAATCTATTATCAGCATTAATAGATAATCATATCTATTGGGGCAATAAATTAGATATAGATGTAAGACGGATTGTTTGGAAAAGAGTTATGGATATGAACGACCGTTCATTAAGATCAATAAATATAAATTTAGGTGGAGTAGCAAATGGTTATCCAAGGGAAGATGGATTTGACATTACTGTTGCTTCAGAAATAATGGCAATTTTCTGCTTATCAAATGATTTGGAAGATTTAGAAAAAAGAATTGGTAATATAACAATTGCTTATACCAGAGATAAAAAACCTGTTTATGCAAAAGACTTGAAAGCACAAGGTCCAATGACTGTATTATTAAAAGATGCAATCAGACCAAATGTAACTCAAACATTAGAAAATAATCCTGCAATTATTCATGGTGGTCCTTTTGCAAATATTGCACATGGATGTAACTCGGTTATAGCAACTAAAACTGGATTAAAACTCGCAGACTATGTTGTAACAGAAGCTGGTTTTGGTGCAGACCTTGGAGCAGAAAAGTTTTTAGATATAAAGTGCAGAAAATCTAACTTAAAACCAAGTTGTGTAGTCATTGTTGCAACCATTAGAGCTTTAAAAATGCATGGTGGCGTTGCAAAAGATGACTTAAAAAATGAAAATGTCGAGGCCTTAAAAAAAGGCCTAGTCAATCTTGAGCGACACATAGAAAATGTTAAAAAATTTGGATTACCTGTAGCAATTGCGGTAAATCATTTTATTAAAGATACAGACAGGGAAGTTAAAGCTTTAATTGATTTTTGTGACAGCCAAGGGGTTAAAGCAAGTTTATGCACTCACTGGGCAAATGGTGGTGAAGGAACAAAAGAATTAGCAGCACATGTTGCTGATTTGTGTGAAAAAAAAGATGCTAAGTTTAATTTTCTTTATGAAAGTAAAACACCTCTGTTTAAAAAAATAGAGACAATTGCTAAAGAAATATACAGAGCTGATGAAGTAATTGCCGATACAAAAATAAGAGATCAATTAAAAAGTTTTGAAAAAGCTGGATACGGAGAACTACCTATTTGTGTAGCGAAAACACAATACAGTTTTTCAACTGATCCAAATTTGAAAGGCGCACCAATTGGTCACGTTTTACCTGTAAGAGAAATAAGATTATCGTCAGGTGCAGAATTTATTGTAGTTGTTTGTGGAGCAATTATGACTATGCCAGGACTTCCACGTGTTCCTGCAGCAGACTCTATAAAGCTAAATGAAAAAGGTGAAATAGAAGGATTATTCTAGGTTAAGATAATTTAACCAATTTTCTAATTCCCTCATCCTAGAAATTTTATCAAGCTTAGTATTTTCAGTTTCGATATACTGTATATGACTATTAATTTCTTTCTCATCACTAAAAGCTTTTTTTTTTAAAAGCCTCTCTTTTCTAAAAACAATAATATTAACCATTTTATTATAGGTAATTTCTGGATGATATTGGAGCCCCCAAATATCACAATCATTTACTTTAAAATTTAAACCTTGAACTTTATTAATTGGATTTGAGGCTAACAACACAGAATTTTGTGGCATAGTTACTACTTCATCAAAATTAAATGCAGGCGTATTAAATTTTTTTTGTTTATTCTTATAAAGTGGATGATCTAATCCTGTTTCATTTATTTCAACATCAACAGCAATTCCTTTATGTGAACCTTTGGTACCCTTTTTAACTTCACCTCCAGCTGCTGTGACTGCTACTTGCATGCCCCAACATATTGCTAAGATTTTTTTAATTTTTTTTTGACACTCTTTCATAAACTGAATCTGTCTTCTAATTTCAGGTGTATCATTATAAATATTTAAACTACTGCCACCCCAAATAAGTCCATCATAGCTTTCTAAATGGTCTATGTTTTTGATTATATTTTCATCAGATGATGGATTTACAACGTCAGTTTTTATATCTTTTGTAAAAAAACCGAGACTATCTTTCAAACTCTCAGTGTGAGTTTGTATTCCTGCTGATGAAAAATTTTGATTTTCTTTTTTTAAATTTCCTTCAACAATTAATATTTTTTTCATTAAATCAAATTTCCTGAAATGCTATTTTCATACATTATTCTCAAATCTTTTTGATTTATTTTTTTTGGGTTTCCACCAGTGGACGGATCTTCAAACGCCATTAAAGAAAGTTCATCAAGGTTAATTTTATTGCAATCCATAACATCTGATAGTTTGTGAGGGATGTTCAAATCTTTTCTCAATTCTAAAATCCACTCTAAAAAACTATTAAAACTTTTATTTAAATTTAAATAATCACAAATTTCAATAATCTTGTGTTCTATTTCATTTCTATTAAATGATAAGACATAAGGCATAAATATTGCATTTGATAAACCATGATGAATATTAAACTTTGAATTAACCGGATGACTTAAAGAATGTATTGCTCCTAGACCTTTTTGGAATGCAGTTGAGCCCATCGATGAAGCCGAAAGTAAACTCATTCTTGCTTCGATATTTTTTCCATCTTTATAGGCAGTAATTAAATATTTTTTAATTAATTTAATACCTTCTATTGCAATACCATTTGCCATTGGATGGAAGCCTGGTGCGCAAAATGCTTCCAGGTTATGTGCTAATGCATCCATACCTGTTGCTGCTGTTAATTTGGGTGAAAGATCTAAAGTTAAAATGGGATCTAAAATAACAATTGATGGCAACAATTTTGGATGAAAAATAATTTTTTTAACACCTGTATCTTTATTAATAATTGCAGAAGCTCTTCCTGTTTCTGAACCTGTGCCAGCAGTTGTGGGTATTGCAATAATACTTGGGATTTTAGAACTAACAGCTCTTTTCCAATAGTCACCAATATCTTCAAAATCCCAAATTGGCCTTTCTTGACCACACATAAATGCTATGGCCTTACCTACGTCGAGTGCGCTACCACCACCAATTGCTATTACACCATTGCAGTTAGTTTTGTTATAAACTTTTACACCTTCTTCTACATTTTCGCCTATTGGGTTTCCTGAAAAATTTGAAAAAATTTCTAAATTATTAAATTTTTTTTTCAAATCCTGTATAATTTGCTTAATCATATCCAGATTAATTAGATCTTTGTCAGTAACGAATAATGGATTTGATATTTTTAATTCTTGACAGGCATCAAATAAATTATTGATCCTATTTTCACCTACCCACATCAAAGTTGGGTAATTCCAATTATGATTCATAGTAAATTATAATTTTATTTTTCTTTTTTTGTTAGTAAGATATATTTATAGAATTATTAATGATAGGAAAATTTAGATGTCTAAAGTAGCGATTATAGGTGCGGGTCCATGTGGTCTTTCAATGTTGAGAGCGTTTGAACATTTGGAAAATAAAGGAGAAAAAATACCAGAAATAGTTTGTTTCGAAAAACAAGATAACTGGGGTGGACTTTGGAATTATAGCTGGAGAACAGGTTCTGACCAATATGGAGATCCAGTACCAAACAGTATGTACAGATATTTGTGGTCAAACGGTCCTAAAGAATGTTTGGAGTTTGCTGATTATTCTTTTGACGAACACTTTGGTAAACCAATACCATCTTTTCCTCCTAGAGAAGTTCTATATGACTATATAGTTGGAAGAGTAAGCAAAGGTAATTTAAAACATAAAATTAAATTTAATACTCGAGTTACAAATACATCATTTAAAAATGACAAGTTTGAAATTAGCTATCAAGATAAAGCTAATAATAAAATTTTAACCGAAAATTTTGATTATTTGGTTATTTCGACTGGTCATTTTTCTGTGCCTTTTATCCCAGAATACGAGGGAATGAATTCCTTTCCTGGAAGGATTATGCATTCTCACGACTTTAGAGATGCTGAAGAATTTAGAGACAAAAATGTAATTGTTCTTGGCAGTAGCTATTCTGCAGAAGATGTTGCACTACAGTGTAATAAATATGGAGCTAAAAGTGTTACTATTGGCTTTAGACACAATCCAATGGGATTTAAATGGCCCAAAGGTATGAAGGAAGTTCACTATTTAGATAAACTTGATGGTAAAAATGCAATTTTCAAAGATGGTACAAAACAAGAGGCTGATGTAATAATTTTGTGTACTGGTTATCTTCATCATTTTCCATTCTTAGAAGAAAGTATAAAATTAAAAACTCACAACAGATTATATCCACCAAAATTATATAAAGGGATTGTATGGCAAGATAATCATAAAGTTTTATATCTAGGAATGCAGGATCAATTTCATACTTTTAATATGTTCGATTGCCAAGCTTGGTATGCACGGGATGTTATTATGGGCAAAATCAAGATGCCTAATAATGATGAGATAGAAAAAGATATTAACAAGTGGGTTGGAATGGAAGAAAAATTAGAAAATCCGGATCAAATGATAGATTTTCAAACAGAGTATACCAAAGAACTTCATGAAATGTCAGATTATCCTAAGATAGATTTTGAATTAATAAGAAAACATTTCAAAGAGTGGGAGCATCATAAAATTGAAGATATTCTAACTTATAGAAATAAATCCTTTTCTTCACCTGTGACTGGTTCTATTGCTCCAATCCATCATACGCCTTGGGAAAAAGCAATGGACGATTCTATGAAAACTTTTCTAAATAAATAAAATTTAATATTTTATTTTTAATTTTTTATTTTTTGTGATTGCATTTAATAATGCAATCATTAAAGGGATTTTTTTACGATTGAGTTTCTTTAAAACATATGGAGCTATTTCAAAGGCCAAATCAGCACCTTCAACAGTATCATCTTTCATAAATTTTCTTTTAGCCGATCTAAAAGTAAATCCTTTACCAAGATAATCACCCATTTTACTATTTCTGCCGCCAACGGCACTTACATACAGATCACCTATACCAGCAAGTCCATAAACAGTTTCTTTTTTTCCCTTAAAATGTTTTATTAAATAATCCATTTCATCAATTGATTTTCTAAATAAAGCTGAGGATGTATTCTCGCCTTGGCCTGATCCAATTATCATAGAATATATATTTTTAATTGCTGATGAGAACTCTACTCCTCTAACATCAGTTGTATGTTCTGTTTTGTAATAACTTGTGGATATCATTTTTCCAATATCTTTTGCAACCTTGAGTTTTTTGTTCCCAATTACAGTGTAACTTTTTATCTTTCGAGCCAGCTCTTTTGCTAAGCATGGTCCTTTTAAAACAGATACATTTAGTTTGTTATTAGTTTTATTAAGCTGTTCAGACATAGTAATAATTTTTTTTGTTTTATCTAACTTTAGTCCTTTTGTAAGAACCAAAATGGGAGTTTTATTTTTAAAATGCGTTAAATATTTGCTGATGATATCTATCCCAACCGAACTTACAGCCACAACTATAAGATTCCATTTTAAATTTAACATTTCTGGAACAAATTTTTTTGTTATTATTTGTTTTGGTAGATTAATTTTTAAAGATGGATGAAATTTTTTTTTAAGATTTAGTTTATTAATTAACTTAATATTATGCGGCTCTGATAATGTTACTTTATGTTTGTTTTCTGTCAAAGGAATAGAAAAGGCTGCTCCCATTGCCCCTGATCCTATAATCAATATATTTTTCACATTTATAAATTAGGCTATTCCTAAGTGTTTCTTTCTTTTATCGACCCAAGTTCTTATCAAATTATCAAAAATTAACCCTATAAATGCTACACAAATTCCTAATGTCAGGCCTATACCTGCACCATTTTTATCAGACAAAGCTTTTAAAATATATTGCCCCAAATCTTCTGTGCCAATGAATGCCCCGATAATTACCATAAATAAAGCAAAAACTATTGTTTGATTTAAACCAAGCATCATGTGAGGAAAAGCTAATGGGAATTCAATTTTTGTTAATCTTTGAAACTTATTTACACCAGACATCGTTGCAGCATCATGTAAACCTACTGGAACACTTCTAAGACCTTCAATTGTATATCTTGTTGCAGGAATTGTTGCGTAAACTATTACAGCAATTAAAACTGATGTGTCTGTTATTCCAAATAACATCATTACCGGAATTAAATATACAAACGATGGAAAGGTTTGAAATATATCACAAACTCCTAACATAAATTTCGCTGCACTTTTGCTTTGAAAACACAAGGTTCCAACTGTAAAACCAATCAAACACGAAACTATAACTCCAAAAGTTGCCATGTATGTTGTAACCAATGCTCTATCCCACCATGGACTAAGAGCTATGAACAAAGTTAATCCGCATACTACTAACGCTGATCTAATTCCACCAATTAAATAACCAGCCCCAACTACTAAAACTATAGTAGCAATTACAGGCATTCTTAAATAGAGTGCTCGCATTGGCTGGAGTACATCTTGAATTAACCATGTATTAAATGCTTTTATATAAACAAAGAATGTATCAAAGATCCAGTCAACTCCTTTATTCCAAAAGTCAGCAGTTGATATTCCTTTATTATGAGGAATTTCAAATAAGTAATTAAATGTATCTTTGAATAAAAAAGTTCCTATATAAGCAAGTACAATACCTATTATAAATGCTCCAATAAAAAATATAGTGTTTTTATTTCTTTCAAAGAATGAAAGATTGCCAAAATAATCTGTTTGTTTATTTGCCCATGCCAAAGACATTTTATCTAATAATATTGCAATTAGACTTATGCATAAACCTGCTTCTAGAGCTAATCCAATATTAAGCTGATTAAGAGCTAACAATAAATTAAAACCTAAACCTTTCGCTCCAATAAAAGCTGAAATAACTGCCATTGAAAAACAAACCATAATCACCTGGTTAACTCCGATCAGTATATCTCTTCTAGCTGTAGGAATTAATACTTTGAACATTAGTTGCCAATTATTACATCCACTCATTTTGCCAGCCTCGATTACTTCAGGAGGTATGGCTCTTAATCCTAATAAAGTTAATAATATCATTGGTGGAATGGCAACTATCATAGTTATAATCACTGCTGCATGATCACCAACTCCAAATAAAACTAATGCAGGAACTAAAACCGCATATTGTGGCATAGTTTGCATCACTAAAAGTATAGGATATAAAGCTTTTTCAACACGTTTACTTTTAAATGCAGATATACCAAGGCCAAGACCAAATATAAATGATAATGGTGCTGCAACTAATATAAATGATAAAGTTTGCATCGATGGTTTCCATTGACCAAAAATAGAAATGTAAACCATAGTCAAACCAGCAAAGATTGCTAAACTTTTGCCACTCAATTTGTAAGATAATATTGTTGCACCCGCAGCAACTATGGTCCATGGTAAGCCTGGAAGTTCGGCCCATGGATTGGCATCAATAAAATCCCAACTTGTAAATGCAACAATAGTTTCCAGTCCGCCTAATAAAATCTCTCTAATTAACTCAATTATAAAAGTCATGAAACCTGTTAAATTTCTACTAATTTGTAAAAGAAGAGGTCTAGTTTTAAATTCTTGAGTATCTTCATTCCAGAACTCCATTGGCATCCAATCGTTCATTAAAAAAAATAGTGAATCATTTATCCAAATGGGCAACCAACCAAGTAATGGAGGCAATCTCCAAAACACATCGAAAGCATAATATCTCACCTCCTTACCAGCAAAAACAAAGGTGCTTTGATTGGGGTCTTTAATAAACTCTGCCTGACCTCTTATAAATTTATATGTTTCAGGAACTTCGATTGCAAAACATAATGCAAAAAAAACAATTAATAAAAATAACCATTGAAATATTTTTGGATTTTTTTTTAAAAATTCCATTGGTTAATTTCCATTTTTCCTTCCACCAAAGACTGTATTGATTATCTTTGTGGGGTTGATAGAGCCTATAACTTTATTATTCTTATCTATTACTCCTACAGTTTTATCTTGAGTTAGAATTTTTTCAGCAACGTTTTCTATAATCTCATGTTTTGAAACTCTTAAATCTCCTAAATTATCACCAGTGGATTGTTCCATTACATCTTCAATTAATAAAACCTTTTCTCTAGGAACTTCTTCAGTAAATTTCCTAACATATTCAGTTGCGGGATTTAAAACTATTTTGGCAGGTGTATCTAATTGTTCAATTATACCATCTTTCATAATTGCTATTCGGTCTGCTAGTTTTAAAGCCTCATCAAAATCGTGAGTAATAAACATTATAGTTTTTTGAAGTTTGTCTTGAAGTCTTAAAAATTCATCCTGCATTTCTTTTCGGATCAAAGGATCCAAAGCAGAAAAAGGCTCATCTAAAAACCAAACGTCTGGCTCAACAGCTAAGGATCTTGCAATACCTACTCTTTGCTGTTGTCCACCAGAAAGTTCTCTTGGAAAATAATTTTCTCTTCCATCTAGTCCAACTAACTTAACCATATCCATTGCCTTACTAATACTATCGTCAGTATCAATTCCCTTAATTTGTAGTGGAAATGCTATATTTTCTACAACAGTTTTATGTGGCAACAGCGCAAAGCTTTGGAAAACCATCCCCATTTTATTTCTTCTAAGATCTATGAGTTCTTTGTTATTCAGCTGCAATAAATCTTGACCTTCAATAAAAATTTTTCCACCTGTTGCATCTGTCAATCTTGAAATACATCTAAGTAATGTTGATTTACCTGATCCAGATAAACCCATCACAACCAACATTTCTCCTTTTGCTACTTCAAAAGAAGCATTGTTAACTCCGACTATACATCCATTTTCTTGAAAAGTTTTTGCGTCAACGTTTCCATTGGCTTCTTGAAGCATTTTTTCGGCATTTTCTCCAAAAATTTTATAAACAGACTCACATTTAATAACTGCATCAGACATAAATTATTAATAAGTTATACGAAAATTAATTGAATTAATATCTATATAATAATTGTTTCTCCTTAATTAAAAATTTTTGATGTAATAAATTCTAGTATCAATACCAGTGCTTAAAAAACTTAATGCCTCCCCACTTACTGTGATTTTTTCATCAACCCCAACATTATTTCCACTTACTGTAAAACCTGCAAAACATTTATTTTTTTCTTCATCCCACTCAACAAATGTGTCATCAATTTTATTGCCATTAATTGTATAAATTTCATGAGCTCTAAAATTGAGGAAATTAGCTCCCATTATTGCTCTTTGAGGGATAAGTTTTGTAGCTTTGCAGACTTTTTCATAAACCTCGTCAGATAATCTATAATGATCAGTTCCATCAAAAGTAACCAAAATTCCAGATGGCAGAGTTGAAATTAATTCATTTAATTTTCTCTCTTCTGCAATTCTTTCCTCTTCTATTTTCATCCTTTTAACTAAATCTTCACCTTCTCCAAAAATATTATTTAAGATAAAAAAAGATAAGATTATAATTAATGTAATAATTGCTAATCCCCCAAACTGTCTAACAGACTCTGGTAATTCTTTGAATTTAGTAAAATAATTTTGTTGAGACATTATTCCTGTAATTTTCCGTTTTTCCAAATTCCTGATTTTTGTTTTCCATCTGCCCAAGTAAATGTTCCCTGACCATTCATGAAACCATTAGCCCACTCTCCATCGTATGTAGAGCCATCTGGGAATGTTAAAATTCCCTGCCCACTCCATACGCTATTTTCAAATTCACCTTTATAGATATATCCATTAGGCCAAGTTTCTACTCCTTGACCTTGCTTTTTTGTTGCAACCCACTCACCTTCATAAGTGGTTTTATCTGTATAAACCCATTTTCCATATCCATTTTCACAATTTCCCTCTTTACATCCAGTGCTTCGGGCAAAAACTGCAGTAACGATAAAAAAAGTTAGAAGTAATAATATGGGAATTTTTTTCATGAATTTATTTTACACAAAATCAAATAAAAAAAAATCCCCCCCAACAATGTTGGGGGAGACTCTGAATTTAACTTTTATCCCTAGTTAGTAAAAGCTTGCCAAACTGACTTATTATCAGCTAACCATTTTTTAGCTGCGTCTTCATGAGTCATCTTATCTAAATCAACTAAAGCTGCCATTGCTCCAATTTGACTTGTAGAAAATGACATTTTTTTAAATGCTTTAGCTGCATTTGGATGAGTTTTTGGAAAATCCTCATTAACTGCTTTTTTCAGATAACCATCTGGAGAACCGCATTTTCCATCTCCACCATCTTCTGGTCTGCAACCTGCGGTGTATGGAGGAAAGTCAATAAATGTAAAACCAGCACCATCAGTAAAGTTTGGTGTCCAATTGAAAATTATTGTTCCTCTTCCTTCTTTTTCAGCAGCTGCTAATTCAGCCCAAAGCGCATCTGCACTTCCAGCAAATTTTACCCACCAAAGGTCACCTAAACCTAAAGCCTCAACCCTTTGAGGTATTAAATCACCATGCCAAGTTTGTGGACCTTCCAACATTCTTCCTTTTCCATTTGGTGAGTCAGGTGTTGTGAAGTTTTTAGCACAGTCAGGATTTTTTAAAGCTGTCCAGTCTGGAAGACCAGGGCATAATCCTTTATCTGTAACCCAGTTAGGATATCCCATATCTTCAAGTGTTCTTGCTTCATGGTCTCCCCAATCAAGTAAGCCACCTTTGTCTAGAGCTGTTGTAAATGATTTACCAAATGCAGATTCCCATACTTCGTGAGATATAGTTACATCTCCAATTCTGATTGACTCGTAAACTGCTTGTGAGTCAGCATTTACATATTTAACATTGTTACCCATGCTTTCGAAAATTCCACCAATAACATACGCCATTACAATTTGGCTTGACCAGTTATGAGTTGGGATTACGATGGGTTTTTTGCTATCTGCAGCATTAGAAATTCCTGCAAAACTAACTACAGAAATTATAAGAGCAGATAATAATGATATTATTTTTTTCATTTTTTTCCCCTCGATTATTAATATTAATGCCAAAGTATGTTCTGATTTAAAGGTATAGTCAACTCGTTTTCAGTATAATATGGTCACAATAAAATTATAATAAAACATTGAAGATGTTAGGAACTAGTAAAGAAATAAAATACCCAGGACTAAATATTTTACCACCAGGAGTTGAAAGACATATTGTAAATGGTGGTGGCCTTACTGCTTTTCATATTTTTCCTGATGATGAAATAGAGATTATTAATAACGATGGAAATCAAATTTGTGAAATTATATGTTTCAATAAAGATGGAAAATCAGATGTAGGTATTTTAAACCTTAAAAGTAACAATAATAAAAATTTTATTAAAGATATCTTAAGTAAAAAAGATGAAAGTATTCTAGCAACCAATTATCAACTTAAAAAACTAAATTTAGATATTTCAAATTCAAAATCCTCAATCGTATTTGATATTGATAGTCAAATTGGCGAAAAAATTAAATTAAAGTCTAAAGATAATTGTTTTGCAATATTTGCAGCTCCTGGACAAGACATGGATGTTACAAAGCAAAATCCTCCTACAGATTTAATTATTTATATTAAAAGAGCAAATATTATTGATGACAAAGAATTAAATGTTATTCCAAACCCTGTCTTTGAACCATCGCACGAGGAGAATATAAAAAAAGCAAGTAGTATATCTTATGAAGTTAAAGAAGGTGACTACATCCAAGTGATAAGTCCAACTGGAAGACAATGTTCAGACTTTGTGGCATTTGACACAAAGAAATTAGAAAAAGGAATTGAGAAAGGTTTAGATTGGCAAACAACTAGAACTTTCATGGGAAATACATTTCCAGGTCCAGGATTATTTTCTAAATTTTATGATACTGACCATGAGCCTTTGGTAGAAGTAATTAGAGATACCGTTGGTAAACATGATACGTTTAATCTTGCCTGTACTTCAAAGTACTATGAGGATGCTGGTTATTTTGGCCATGCAAATTGCTCAGATAATCTTACAGAAAGTATGTCTAAGTATGGTCTTCAAAAACAAAAAGGCTGGCACGCAATCAATTTATTTTTTAATACCTCCGAAGGTGGTTTAAACTCAGTCATTTCTGATGAATCTTATTCTCGTCCTGGAGATTATGTCATGTTTAGAGCGTTAAAAGATTTAACTATTGGCACAACAGCGTGTCCAAGTGATATAGATCCTTGTAATTCATGGAATCCAACTAATATTTTTGTTAGAACATATGACAAAAAAAAAGAATTTACTAAATCATTTGCATTTAGGATGAAAACAGACTCTGAAAAAAAACTCACAAGAAATTCTGGCTTTTATCAAAGAACATCCAGGCTAACTAGAAATTTTATAGATGCCAGAGGTTTTTGGCTTCCAAATGATTACACAAAACATGGGCTTGTTAATGAGTACAACGCTTGCAGAAATGATGCGGTTTTAATTGACTTATCCTCGTTAAGAAAATTTGAAATTATTGGCCCTGATGCAGAAGAGTTATTAAATTATACACTTACAAGAAACATTAAAAAATTATCGGTAGGTCAAGTTGTGTATTCTGCTATGTGCTACGAAAATGGAATGATGTTTGATGATGGTACTCTTTTACGATTAAGTGAGACTGGTTTTAGATGGATTTGTGGAGATGAATATGGCGGCGAATGGTTAAAAGAAATTGCAAAAAAGAAAAATTTTAATGCAAACATTAAAAATTCAACAGACCAAATAAGTAACGTTTCATTACAAGGGCCAAAAAGTCGGGAAATTTTAAAAAAGATAATTTTTACACCTCCAACTCAACCTTCCATAGATGAACTTGGCTGGTTTAGATTTAGCATTTGTAGAATAGAAGAGTTACAAGGAATACCATTGATTGTTTCTAGAACTGGTTATACTGGTGAGTTAGGTTATGAAATTTGGTGTCACCCTAAACATGCTCCTGAAGTCTGGGATAAATTAATGGAAGCAGGAAAAGAAGATGGTTTGATTCCTGCAGGATTTGGAGCTTTAGACAAACTTAGAATTGAAGCAGGATTAATTTTATTTGGTAATGAGTTTGATGGTCAACAAGATCCTTTTGAAGCAGGAATTGGTTTTGCTGTTCCATTGAAAACAAAAGAAGAGGATTTTATTGGTAAAGAAGAATTAATAAAAAGAAAAAATAACCCTCAAAAAAAACTTGTTGGGTTGGAATTAGCTGGTAAAGAAATTGCTGGTCATGGTGACTGTGTTCATATTGGAAGATCTCAAGTTGGTGTGGTTACAAGTGGATGCCTATCATCAACTTTAAATAAAAATATAGCATTGTGTAGAATTGATATGCAGTATTCAGAGATTGGGACTGAGGTTGAAGTTGGTAAAATTGATGGTCATCAAAAAAGAATAGCTGCCAAAGTAGTTGCCTTTCCTTTTTATGACCCAACTAAGTCTAGAGTAAGATCATAAATTAAATGCCAAAAGACAAAAAAACTCTATTAAATTTCTGGGAAGATCAAATGAGACAATCTCATACCTCAAGTAACTATTTTTTTAGAAAATCACCTTCTCATTATCATATGATGTTATTAGTAATGTCTGCCTACAAAGAAAATAAAAAATTATCTGTTGAACAACTAAAAACTAAACTATTCAAAACATCGAGGCCAAAATCGGCTTTAATCATTAATGAAGCTTGCGAAAAAGGATTCTTCTTATTAGAAAAAACTTCAACAGATCAAAGAATTAAAAATATTAAGCCAAGTGACTCTTTTATCAAAGAGTTCAATGAATATTTGACTACTCTTAAAAATATAAGCTATTAAGCAAATATTTCTGTTAAGTTTAAAGTGTATATTTTATATATATACTTTTTAGTTCTAAAAATAATTATATTAATTCTACTTTGTAAAAAATAAGGTTTCAGAATGTCATTACCCACAAAAGCAAAAGTAGTCATTATAGGTGGTGGAATACACGGTTTAAGTACCGCATGGAAACTATCAGAAACATATAAAAATCCTGGAGACATAGTTGTTCTAGAAAAAAAAGATACTGCTGCAGGTGCAAGTGGCATTGCATGTGGTGTTGTAAGAAATAATTATTTTCAGCCAGCAATGAGAGAATTAATGGCACATTCAGTTTCTATATGGGAAAGTGATCCAGATGCTTTCAAGTATAATGCAGTTGGATATTTACAAATTTCGCCAGAAGTTATGCATGAAGACGTAGCTTCAATTTATGAGCAGCAAAAAGCAATTGGTTATGATTCAGAATTTATAGAAGGTGAAAAAGATTGTACGAATTATATGAAAGGTATGTTCGATGATTGGCAAGCTAAAGGTATAACGTCTATTTTGCATGAAAAAAAAGGTGGTTACGCATTTAATGTGGACTCTATAAAAGCGCTTGAAAAAAAATCAACATCAAACGGAGTTAACGTATTTAAAGAAGTTAAAGTAACTGGATTTAAAAGAGGAAGTAACAGTAAAGCTGTAACCGGTGTAGAAACTGATAAAGGTACTATTGAATGCGAACAAGTAGTAGTTGGTGCAGGTCCTTGGGTAAGAGATTTCTGGAACATGTTAGAACTTCCAAAGACTGCAAATATTAAAGATAAAGATGGTAAGTTTCATAAAACAGACATGTGGAAATATTGGATGCTGCAAGAAGGTATTCTAGGTGTTGAGCCAGATTTTTTAAAAATGAATAATGGCAAACAACCCCCTGTGATTCATGTCGACTCTACAGCTCCATTATATTCTGACTCAACAAAAAAACTAATTACCGATAAAATTTGGGGAATTTATTACAAGCCAGACATTGAAGGACTAGGTGTACAGGGCGGGACATCTCCTTACATAGTTGATAAACATTTTGATCAAGTTAATGTTGACCCGTACGGAGTGGAGTCTCTTGAATACCAAACAACAGAAACATTTAATGATATGTGGTGTTCAGCTCTAGCACATTGTCAAAAAAGATTTGAGGGAAAATCTGGTTTATATAGAAAAGGACCATCAGGTGGACTTGGATGTATGACACCAGATTCATTTCCTATCTTTGATAGATTTTTAGAAAATGTTTATATGATTGCTGATGCTAATCATGGATATAAAATGATTGGTGTAGGTGAACTTGTTGCAAAAGAAATTCTGGGTACTGAAAGTGATTTATTGAAACCGTTTAGATTCAACCGTTACGAGAAAGGTGAACTTCACCCTACTTCGAACAGTCCGTTCCCTTGGAGTTAAACTTCAAGCCTAGACACAAATAAATTTTTCAGCTACGCTTTATAAAATTTATAATTCATTAAGGGGAAAAATGACTGATTTAGAAAAACATGTTAACCAACCTGGAAGAGATAAACTAGTAAAACAGGTTAGAGCTAAAATTAATGAACTTAAAATTGATTATATTTTTTTTCAGTTCATATCTGTTACTGGAAGAGTTGTGGGTAAAGGAATACCTGCAGACCATTGGGAAAGAACATGCGAAAAAGGTTTTCAATTAGTTTATGGTGCAACAGCAAATCTCTTCTTAGATCGTCACAATAACTATATAGGTTATGGACCTGAAGCTAAAGAACTTGTTGGCATACCAGATCCTGAAACTTTTTGTCAGTTACCTTGGGATAAAAAAGTTGCGAGAGTTTTTGTAACATGTTTTAGAAACAGAGAAGAAAGAGAAAATCCAGGAGGTCATCTTACATCTGATTGTCGGGGTAACTTAAGAATTATAGCTAAGGAATTTAAGAAAAAGCATGGTTATCAGTTAAGAGTTGGAACAGAGCCTGAGATGATGTGGTTAACAAGAAACGAAGATGGAACTCCTACTGGTAAAGGTTTCTCTAAACCTTATTGTTATCATATTGATCAATTTGAGTCCTTAAGACCCGTATTTATGAAGGTAATGGAGTATGCAAGAGCAATGGGTTTTGATATGATTCAAGGAGATCATGAGGATGCTCCAGGTCAATTAGAATTAAACTGGATGTATGACGATGTTTTAAGAAACGCAGATAGATTATCGACGTACAGACAAATTTGTGCACAAGTTGCTAGAGAGTTTAATTTAATTGCTTGCTTTATGACAAAACCTTTTATGGGTGTTTCTGCAAGTGGGTGTCATACCAACATGTCTTTATGGACTGGTGGTAAAGACAAAGTAAATAAATTAGGTCATAAATCGCTTCCTGGAATGGATGAAGTATTTAGTTATGTTGAAGGTGGAACAAATACATTCATGCCTGATACTAAAGATGTACAACTACCAGGTAAAATTGGATTAAAATCTATTGGTGGTGTTATGAAACATCTTCCTGCCTTAACAGCTATTGGGTCCTCTACTGTTAATTCGTATAGAAGATTATGGGATCAAGGTTTCTGGGCGCCAGTTTATGCTGATTGGGGTTATCAAAACAGAACTTGTGGTCTAAGAGTGTCTGCTCCTGGTAGATTTGAATACCGTTCAGTAGACTCTATGCATAATCCTTATTTAATGGGAGCATCATTGTTAAAAGCATTTGATGATGGACTAGCAAACAACATAGATCCAGGTAAGCCTGAGTCTAGAAATATATATGAGGCTCAAAAAGCAGGAAAGGATGTTAAAAAATTACCTTTAAGTTTAGGTGAAGCTTTGGACAGATTGGCAGAAGATAAAGTAATACAATCTGCTATGCCTGATGAAATGTATAAAATTTTCCATTGGTATAAAAATGATGAATGGGAAAGATTTTTAGGTGCAACAACTCAATGGGATCTGGATACTTATCTAGATTGTCTTCCATAGGTCTTAAAATAAAAGAAGGGTATAAAATATGTGTGGTATCGCAGGTTTAATTCATAGAGGAAAATCTTCAAATGTTGGAAGTGAGCTTCAGGGTATGCTTCAAGCATTAAAACATAGAGGTGAAGATTCAACGGGCTATGCTTTATACGGAGATACGGATGGTAAAAATTTTATCATGCGTTTTAAGGTTGGAGAAAATGTTGGAGAAGGTAGTTCTTCAGTTATGGAAGATGTTTCTGTTTACGATGAAAGAAAAAAAATCGTTGATCAAACTCTATCTGAGATGGGTGCAAAAATTATCAAAGAGGAAAGAACTCTTCCCTACTCATTAAGATATGAAGTTGATTATGAAACCAAAGATTTATTAGATTTTTCTCAAAGAATTGAAAGTATTCCTGGAGTAGAAATATTATCTATGGGAAAATCTTTAGAGGTAATCAAAGATCTAGGGAACGCAAAAATGGTGTGTGACAGATATAGTTTAGATAAACTTGTTGGAACACATGCTATTGGTCATGCAAGAATGGCAACTGAGTCTGGTGTAGATATAAAATCAGCCCACCCTTTCTGGGGTTATCCTTTTAGTGATGTGTCAGTTGTTCATAATGGACAGCTTACAAATTATTGGAACAACAGAAGAGTTTTGGAAAATAAAGGTATGAGATTTATGTCAGAATGTGATTCAGAATTGATAGCGGTTTATATAGCACAAAAAATGAGAGAGGGAGCAAGTCTTGAAGAAGGAATGAAAGACTCTCTATCTGGGCTTGATGGTGTTTTTACTTATTTTGTAGCAACAAAAGACTCTTTAGGTATGGCAAAAGATACAATGGCAGCAAAACCTTTGGTGCTTTATGAATCGGATGATTTAGTTGCAATGGGATCAGAAGAGATTGCGATCAGATCTGTGTTACCACACGAAATTGATACTTATGATCCTTTTGATGGAGAGGTAAAAGTATGGCAAATATAAAAACTAGCGAGAAAAAGTCCAAAGCCCAATCAATGGGAATGCATACAGAAGTATTAACAGGAAGAACTCAGCAAAAGTTTTTTAACCCTGATGAAGCTGAAAACTTTTATTATTTTGGAACTTACGATGTTGACTTCAATAAAAGAACAGACTTAGACGTAATGAATATGTCAGCACCTGAAGCTAATAAAGAAATAGACAACTTAATGAGCCAAGGATATGGGACAATAGTAATTAAAAATCCACAAGGAAAACACAGTTTAGGTGTTGGTATTTTGAATAAACTAAATTTAATTTTTGAAGGAAGTTTGGGATATTTTGGAATGGGATCGTGTGATGGTCCAATTGTTAGAATTAATGGAAGAGTTGGTTGGTCATGTGCGGAAAATTTGATGGCTGGAAAAGTTGTTATTGAAAAAAATGCAGGTTCTTGTTTTGGAGCTGCTATAAGAGGTGGAGATTTAATCTGCAAAGGTAGTGTTGGTGCAAGAACTGGTATCGATATGAAAGGCGGAACGATTATTATTGGCGGAGATGCTGGAGCATTTACTGGTTTTATGATGCAAAGAGGACGAATAATAATTCTTGGAGATGTTGGAATAAATTTAGGAGACTCTATGTACGATGGGACAATTTTCGTAGGTGGAGAAATTGGGTCATATGGTAGTGATGCTGTGGATGCAGAATTAACTTCTAGTGATCAAGATTGGTTAAGACGAAAACTAAAGGTTGCAGAAATAGGTGAAGATTTTGACGTTAGCAAAATGAAAAAAATTGTAGCTGGTAAAAAACTTTGGAATTATGATAATTTAGAACCTACGGAGAAGAAGGGAGCAATTTAATGCCTAAGAAAAAAAGTAAAAAAAATAGAAAAGTAAAATTAAATGGAAAAGGAGTTGGTGGTAAAGCTGACGTTCATGCACACGAAGATGGAAAAAGAAATAAAAGTTTATTAGGGCATAACGCTATCTTCACTCCTGAAGTAATCGACGACATACATATTAAAGCACAGTTAGGAAGATACAGAATGCGTGGAATGGCATTAATGAAAAAAATTCCAACGTTCGATGATTTAGTTTTCTTACCAGGAACATTAACAAGATTTGTAATTGAAGGTTATAGAGAAAAATGTGAAACCAAAACAGTAATTGGTCCAAGATGTGAAAACCCAATTGAATTAGATATTCCAGTTTATATTACAGGGATGAGTTTTGGTGCATTATCTTATGAAGCTAAAACTGCTTTAGCAAGAGGAGCTACTATGGCTGGTAGCGCTACTTGTTCAGGTGAAGGTGGAATGATACCAGATGAAAGAAGATATTCTGAAAAATGGTACTATCAATGTATTCAATCAAGATACGGTTTTAATCCTCATCATGCTCAGTTAGCTGATGGAATAGAAGTTTTTATTGGACAGGGTCAAAAAGTTGGAATGGGTGGCCACCTTATGGGGCAAAAAGTAACTGACCAAGTTGCAGAAATGAGATCATTACCTTCAGGTATTGACCAAAGATCGCCTGCTAGACACCCTGACTGGTTAGGTCCTGATGATTTAGCTTTAAAGGTTGAAGAATTAAGACAATTAACAAAAAATAAAGTTCCAATTCAATTAAAATTAGGAGCATCAAAAGTTTATGATGACGTGCGTATGGCTGCAAAATGTGATCCTGATTCAATTTATCTAGATGGAATGGAAGGATCAACTGGAGCGGGACCACACATTGCCGCTGCAAATACTGGAATACCTGGAATTGCCGCTATTAGAGAAGCCAGAAGAGCGATTGATGATGTTGGTAAAACTGGAAAGGTAACTCTAATTTATGCAGGTGGTGTAAGAGATGGTGCCGATATGGCAAAAGCCCTAGCATTAGGAGCTGATGCAATTGCAATTGGTACAGGATCAATGATTGCACTAAACTGTAACAAAGATATTCCTGAAGCTGATTTTGAAAAAGAAATGGGTGTAAAGGCTGGAGAATGCTACCACTGTCACACGGGTCGTTGCCCAGTAGGAGTTGCTACGCAAGATCCAAAATTAAGAGCAAGATTAAATCCTGATGATGCTGCTTTAAGAGTTTATAATTATTTGCATTCAATGACTCTAGAAGCTCAATTATTAGCTAGAGCTTGTGGTAAAACAAATATTCACTCATTAGAGCCTGAGGATTTAGCTGCATTAACATCTGAGGCATCTGCTTTAGCAAAAGTTCCTTTAGCTGGAACTAATTATACTGTTGGAGTTGATAATTATCACAAAATATAAATTAACTATGCCAAAGAAAAAAACAAAAAAAATAAAATCTAAAGGTAAGTCAAAAAAAGACAAGCTTAGTACTTTTAAGGAAACTGCAAGAGAAAAATTAATTGGTCAACATATAGGTTATAGATATGATGTTAACTTACTTCCTGATTACAAAAAAATAACTCCGTTTTTGAAGAAGTATATTGAAGCTATGGGATGGGACGATCTTAACTGGCTAGAAGATGTTCATATGGGTTATGAAGAAGATAGACCAGCAGTATTTTGTAGAAATGCTAACGGGTGGGTTACTATTCCAAAATCAATTAAATTACCTAACAATCAGCAAGATAGAGATATGATAGCTAGAGAACTGTTAGTTAAATTTCAAATGTCTCCTAAACATCCACTTGTTGATTTGAAAAAAGCCTATTTAAAATTTTAATATCACAATCAAGGGTTGATTTTATTTTTAAATCTATTGTCCACAGTAGTTTTTTAAGAGTTGTTTTGTTTGTCACGCCCCTAAAAATTTCATAAGATTTCTTAAACAAATATGGGGGTAAAAAATGACTGATCAGTTAGGTGCTCTTACTACTATATTTACAGAATTTTACTACTGGGTAACGGTAGTACTGATGTTTTTAATTCACGTCGGTTTCTGTATGTATGAAGTTGGAGCGTCAAGATACAAACACCACCAACATACCTTAATGAAAAACACAATGCTTATACCTTTGGTAACAGTTACTTGGTTTTTATTTGGTTGGTGGATTTATTGGGCTTTTCCTACAGGACCCGGGATAGCTCCATCAATTATGACAGAAAGTACTGGACTAGTTTTAGGTGGAGGATTTGGAGGGAATGATCTCGCTAATCCAACTAACGCTCTTATGGCAGTTAATCTTAACGATCATATAATGGGTGTTTTCTGGGCCGCGTTCTTATTATTTTCATGGACAGCTGCTTCTATTGTTTCAGGAGCTATTATTGAAAGAATAACAACTTTTGCATTTGGAGTTTTAGCAATTGCGATTGGATCTGTTTTCTGGTCGATAGATGCTTCATGGGGATGGCACTTTGATGGATGGATGCTTAAAATTTTAGGATATCACGATGCGTATGCATCAGGTGTTATTCACGCAATAGCAGGTGGATTTGCACTAGGTGTTCTAATGGTTTTGGGACCAAGAATTGGTAAATTCTCATCAAGTGGTGAACCAAGAAATATAGGACCAAGAAATCCTTGGCTAGTTACTATTGGATTATTTCTAATTTATACTGGTTTCTGGGGATTTT
Organism: Pelagibacteraceae bacterium AG-430-E20; assembly: GCA_003209915.1. Classification (GTDB taxonomy): domain Bacteria; phylum Pseudomonadota; class Alphaproteobacteria; order Pelagibacterales; family Pelagibacteraceae; genus Pelagibacter. The sequence goes on from QCOF01000002.1 coordinate 215,134, forward strand.
ATGCAGCTTGTAATGTTCCGATATATGACCTTGGGCCTGAGTATGGAATGGAAGGAGTAACATTCTGGACAGCAACTAACATCTATTTAACGCCTACTACATTAAGTGGAATAACTATGAACTTCTTAATGTCGTTATCAGGTGGATTGTTAGCTGGGTATGTTATTGCTAAAGGTGATCCTTTCTGGACTTACTCAAGTGGACTAGCAGGTATAATATGTGCATCAGCTGGAAATGACTTATATCATCCAATTCAAGCTTTGATTATTGGTATGATTGGTGTTGTGATTTCATACAAACTTCATTATTGGGTTGAACGAAAGTTCAAAATTGATGATGCGGTTGGAGCAGTAGCTGTACATGGTTATGCTGGTTTTATTGGACTTGTAATCTGTGGGTTTGTTTTGAATGGTTATCCTTCATCTGGATATAGCGTTGGAGCTATGTTTGATGGAACAACCTACGCTACAATTAATCCATTGGGTCAATTTATAGGAGCAATAATAATGTTCTTAGTTCTAGGACTAATACCAGGATATATAATTGCTAGAGTTCTTAACGGAATGGGTAAATTAAGAATCCCAAGAGAAGTTGAGATAGCAGGACTAGACTATGAAATGATGGAGGCTGCTAAAGATGATGAAAAAGCAGTTTCATCAGCAACCAGGTAAAGGAGAAAAATATGGCTACAGTATCAAACTGGATAGATCATCTAAATAAACCTGCAGAAGAGGTTGCTGGATCGGTTTATCCTGGAGCAGGATCTAGTGAATTTATACTAGTCCTGTTGTTAATTGCTGTATGGATTGGATGGAGTGTCATCACAGATAAATCTGAGAGGGAAGAACTTGATAGATTATCTAGAAAAAGACACGGTGCAAACGATCATAAAAGCAATATTACCGATTGGTAATTAGAAGAAAATTTGGGCGCTACTTGAATGTAGCGCCCTTTTTTTATAATCTTGTTATAATGAGTGAAGATAAAAACGAAGAGCTAAGACCAACCAAAATGAGGGGGGTTGCTTTTCCAAAAGCAAAGTATGGTGTAATTCTTGCAATTATCTTAATAGTAGTAGTAAATTTTATTTTGTATAAAGAAACTATCTTTTCATTTTTTAAATAATTGTGATAGCCTAGGCAATGGCTAAAAACTTGTTCAAAATAGCAAAACAAAAAAAAATAAAATATTTCTTAATAAGCTTTGTTGATCTTTTTGGTGTTCTTAGATCAAAACTAGTTCCAGCGCATGCTATTAAAGAAATGCAAACTGCTGGAGCAGGGTTTGCTGGTTTTGCAGCTTGGCTAGATATGACTCCTGCAGATAGTGATATGTTTGGTATTCCTGATCCAGATAGTTTAATTCAATTGCCTTGGAATAAAGAAGTGGGATGGCTTGCATCGGACTTATGGATGAATGGTAAGCCTGTAGAAGCCTCTCCAAGAATAATGTTAAAAAATCAAATTAAGAAATTAAAAAAACAAAATTTAACAATGAAATCAGGTGTGGAGTGTGAATACTTTTTAATCTCACCAGATGGAGATTCAATTGCTGATCCAAGAGATACTCAATCTAAACCTTGTTATGATCAATCAGCGCTAATGCGAAGATACGACTTAATAAAAGAAATTTGTGATTGCATGATTGAGATGGGATGGGGTCCATATCAAAATGATCATGAAGACGCCAATGGACAATTTGAGATGAATTGGGACTATGATGATTGTTTAAAAACAGCTGATAAACATACTTTTTTTAAGTATATGGTTAAAACATTAGCAGAAAAACATGGCTTAAGAGCAACATTTATGCCTAAACCATTTGAAAACCTAACAGGTAATGGTTGTCATGCCCACATATCAGTTTGGGATAAAAAGAAAAATAAATTTTTAGATAAATCAGACAAACTTGGACTTAGTAAAATGGCTTACAATTTCTTAGGTGGTGTAATTAAAAATGCCTCATCTTTGTCTGCTTTCTTTAATCCAACAATTAACAGCTATAGAAGAATTAATGCACCACCAACAAAATCTGGGGCATCGTGGTCGCCAAGTAGCATATCTTATACAGGCAATAACAGAACACATATGATAAGAATTCCAGATGCTGGTAGATTTGAACTAAGATTGATGGATGGATCTGCAAATCCATATTTATTACAAGCAAGTGTATTAGCTGCTGGTCTTTATGGATTAATAAATAAAATTGATCCAGGAGAGCCTCTGACTTGTAATATGTACACAGATTATGAGAAATATCCTAACTTACCAAAATTACCAAACGAACTTCAAGATTCTCTAGAACTTTTAAAAAATAACAATGAAATGAGTGAAGCTTTTGGAAAAGAAACAATTAATAGTTATATTAAACTTAGAAACTCAGAAATTAAAGAATTTGATAGTAAAGAAAAATTTGATAAGTCAAAACCTGTAACAAAATGGGAAAGACAGAATACTTTAGACTGTTAAAGTGAAGAGTTTAAAAAGTATTAAGAACTGGACACTTACAAAATCTTTAAAAAACAATAATTTTAGTTTTAAAAGACAATATGTTTTAAAATTTATTCCATCTAGGTTTTTAACAAACGCTTTTACATCAATTTCCAAATGGAAAAATTATAAGGCTACACCCCTAGTAAAACTTGATAAATTACAAAAAAATTTAAAACTTAATAATGTTTTTTATAAAGACGAATCAAAAAGATTTCATTTAAAATCCTTTAAAGCTTTAGGGGGCGCATATGCTGTAGAAAAAATATCTAAAGGAAAAAAAAATATAATTGTTTCATCAGCAACAGCTGGTAACCATGGAAGATCTGTTGCATGGGGTGCCAAAAGATTAGGTTTAAAATGTAAAATCTTTGTTAGTCAATACGTAAGCGACTCTAGAGTTAAAGAAATTAAAAAATTTGGAGCTGAAGTAATACGAGTTAAGGGGGATTACGAAAATTCACTTAATGAATGCAAAAAATTATCAAAAAAAAATAATTGGAAAATTGTTCAAGATGTTGCAACAAAAGACTACAAATTAGTCCCTCAACTTACAATGGCAGGATATTCCATAATGATAAGAGAAATATCTAATCAAACTAATCAATATATAACTCATATCTTCTTACAAGCTGGTGTGGGGGGGATGGCTGCTGGTGTTGTAGCTGGCGTTGCAAAATATTTTAAAAGAATTCCAAAAATTATAATTGTTGAGCCTGATAGAGCTGATTGTGTGCTTCAGAGTATTAAAAATAATAAACTTAAAAAAATTAAGATTAAAAAAGAAAGTATCATGGGAGGTATGTCATGTAATGAAATGTCATATATTCCTTGGCAAATATTAAAAAAAGTAAGCAATTGTTGTGTATCTGTAAGTGATCGGAATGTTGCCAAAACTGTAGCTATGTTAAAAGATAAAAAGCTCAGTAAAAATTCAATAATTGGTGGAGAGTGCTCTACACCTGGAATTATAAGCCTAATAGGCATTTGTAATAAGTCCAGTACTAAAAAACTGATTGAACTTAACGAAAAATCTAATGTTTTAATAATTGGATGCGAAGGTAATGCAGATGTAAAACTTTACAAAGAACTGCTATCTACAGGCAGAAGATAAATACAAATGACAAAAAATGCAATATTTTGGATTAGGGAGGATTTTAGAATTGAACATAATCCAGCGCTATCTTATGCAAGTCAAAACCATGATAACGTTATTGCAATATTTATTTATAACAAAACTGATTTTGATAAAAAACGCGAAGCACAAAAATGGTGGTTATATAAATCTTTAGAGCAATTTAAAGCAGAATTGTCTAAATATAAAATCAATCTTCAAATATTAGAGGGAGATGAGCTGCATATATTATCAAAAATAAAAAAAAAAGATAATATTTCAGTATATTGGAATAAAATTTACGAACCAGATGTAATTGCTAAAGGTAAACAAATAAGAGATGTTTTTTTAAAAAATGAAGTTGAGTTTAAATATTTTAAGGGAAATATTCTAAATGAATATCAAGAAGTAACTAAAAACGACGGAACCCCCTTTAAAGTATTTAGTCCATTTTGGAGAAATGCTGAAGAGAAATATCTTAGTCTTCCCCCAAGCAAAAATTATATTGTTAAAAAAAAAATAAAATCAATTTCTTTTTTTAAAAATAGTATTGAGCCTAAAAATATTTTACCTAAAAAAAATTGGTATAAAAAATTTGAGAAATATTGGAAGGTTTCTGAAAATGAGTCGAAAAAAGTTCTTAATAATTTAATTGAAAAAAGAATTAAAGATTATGGAACAGCTAGAGATTATCCATCAATCGAAGGTACATCAAAATTATCTCCATTCATAAAACATGGCCAAATTCACGTAACCACTATTTGGCAAAAATGTAATGAAATTAAATCTAAAGGAATTGGCTACAGAAAATATATCAACGAATTAGGTTGGCGTGAATTTTCACATAGCTTAATAAATTATTTTCCAGAATTTTTAAAAGGAAATTACAGAAAAGAATTTGATCGATTTCCTTGGGTAAAAAACGAAAAGTTTCTAAAAGCATGGAAATCTGGAATGACAGGCTATCCAATTGTGGATGCTGGAATGAGAGAATTATATGAAACTGGATGGATGCATAATCGAATTAGAATGGTAGTTGGTTCTTTTCTTGTAAAACATTTAAGAATAAATTGGACAGAGGGTGAAAAATATTTCAGAAATTGTTTGTTAGACTTTAATAAAGCAAATAACGTAGCTCAATGGCAATGGGTTGCTGGTTGTGGAGCTGATGCTGCACCTTACTTTAGAATATTTAATCCGATTTTGCAGGGAGAAAAATTTGATAAAGAAGGACTATATGTGAGGAAATGGGTTCCTGAATTGAGCAAAGTACCTAATAAATACATTCATAAACCTTGGGAAATGGAACTCAAGTACCAAGAGGCGATAAAAACTATAATAGGCAAAGATTATCCTAAACCTATTGTGATCCACGAAAAAGCGAGAACAGCAGCTCTAGAGGCATTTCAGTCACTAAAGAAATAAATGTTTTATTCCCCAATAAAATGCAGAATAATCGTTCTATCTTGGGGCTTTAAACGATGTTCAAATAAATATAATCCCTGCCAAGTTCCAAGTAATAATTCGCTATCTTTAATACTAAGAGAGATTTGATTGTTAGTTAATACAGACTTTATATGGGCAGGCATATCATCTTTCCCCTCAGTAGTGTGTACATACAATTTATTGTCCATAGGAACTAATTTATCAAAATAATTTATTAAATCTGTTTGAACATCTTGATCAGCATTCTCTTGTACAATTAAAGATGCACTAGTGTGTTGAATACTTATATTAATCATTCCATTTTTAAGATTATTTTTGTTGATCCATTGAATAGTTTGATCAGTGAATTCATATAACCTTTGACCATCAGTATTTATTTTAAGATTGAAAAATTCTTGCTTCATTAATTCATTTTCATGGAGGTTAATTCATATAATCGACTGACAGTCCGTTTAAAAGGATTTTCTAATAATCTCGACGAGGTAAACTGATCTATATTTTTTTCGGCAGTTACTGCTAAAGGAATATCTTTATCATACAGGACATCAATTAGAATTATAAATCTCTGTTGTTGATTAGAATTAACATCGTTAAATTGTGGAACATTATCAAGAGTAATAAATTTACAGTTTTTAATTATCTCTAAATAATCTTCTGCTCCAAGATTTTGATTACATAGATCATCAAAATCAAATCTAGCCACTCCCTCATAAAAATTTTCTATTTTAAATTCTCTTCCTTTAACATTAATTATTTTCGATAAATGATTTTTATCTTTTGTAATAGTTCTAAAAAATTTATTTATTTTAAAATTTGTTTCTTGGTTAAGAGGATAAAAATATCTTTGTTTTTGGTTTTCATTTGATTTTCTATAATCGTCTTCTATTTTGAGCTCAAGCTCAGTACATTTTTCCTCCATAATTTTTATAAAAGGTTTAAACTGATCTCTTTGAAGGCCATCTTTATAAAGTTCAGATATTTTAGTATTAGAAGTTAAAATAATTTTAATATTTTCTTTGAATATTTCTTCGAATAATTTTCCTAAAATCATTGCATCAACTATATTGGTTACTTGAAACTCATCAAAATAAATTAATTTTGTTTTAGATTTTAAGTCTTTTACAAATTGATTGATTATATTTTCCTCATTTTTTTCTTTTCTTTCATGCGCAAAGTCATGAAAGCTAAGCATAAACTCATTGAAATGCTGTCTTAATTTTTTATCCTCTACTAAATCAAAAAAAAAATTTAGGATCATAGTTTTTCCAACACCAACACCACCATATAAATAAAAGGCTGGTTTTAAATCAATTTTAGAAAATAATTTATTAAATATTGACTGATTAAAATTTAATTTATAAAAACTTTTGAGCTGATCAATAATTGTTAATTGATAAACATTTATTTCTAAATTATTTTTTTTACAAAATTTTAGGAAAAGATTTTCTAAATTCATTTCTTTGTTTTAAAATCAATACCATATTCTGATCTTGGTCCCTTACGTAATCCAAATGGACCTGATATAAATATAGTTAATGGTCTTGTTCCAGGCTTAAGATCTACTCTATGTAGATTATTTGCTGACCTGAAACCAATATAACCAGGTGGTCTCCAGAATTTGCCTGTTCTCAAGGTCTCCCAATAACCACCTCTTAAAACTATTGTTATATAAGGAAAAGTGTGATTATGTACGCCGTCACCGTGATCATCAGCAAGCATCTCATGAATTAATATATTAAATGGAAACCACTTAGGTCGGTGCCTCATTAAAACATAATACCGGTTCATCCAAGGCTTTGCTTCACTGAATTTAGGATGAGAAGGCCCTCTATCTAATACAACTTTTTTTCTGCCGATCTTATCTAAAAATTTTAAGATCATACTTAATTAAACTGAATGATAGATCCATTTCTGACTAAAAATAATTTATTATTAAATATAAATGGCCTTGAGACTAGGTTTGAAGAAACTTTTTCTGTTTTGAGAATGTTACTATTTTGTAAATCTACTACAATCATTTTACCGTCTGAATTTGTTAAATATAAATTTTTATTACCTATTGCAAATCCTACTGGGTAAATATTTTTTCTTTTTTTCTTTTTATAAATTTTAAATAAATCAGTCACTCTAATTATATTTCCTTTATTCTTTTCTATTGCATGCAAATAGCCTTTATTTGAAACCGTAAATATTAAATTTCCAATTATCACTGGTGTAATATTAGAATTAATATCGCTTATCCAGTTTATAGTACCTGTTTTTACATCAATTGAATAAAATTCATTTTTGTTGTTTGAAATAAAGATAGAATTACCATCAGAAACGAGTTGTGAAGTTTTGAAATTATAAGTTTCATTTATAATACTGCTACTTTGGGTGGGTAGTTGCCAAATAATGAGACCACTATCAACATCAACAGCTGTTATATCACCAATTGAATTACTAAAAACTATCATATCACCGATTATAATTAATGAATACTTAGATTTTGATATTGTGAAAGAATCTTCTGTTTGTAAATTCCAACATTCTGATCCATCCTCTATTTTATAACATCTGAGTGTATTTTTATAATCGATAACAAAAAATTTATTTTTATATTTTTTAATCTCTGAATTAAAAGGATAGGTATTATTTTTAGACCAATTCAGTTCACCATTATTTGCATTAATTGAATAGTATCTTGCTATATTGTCGCTTACCAAAATACTTTCTTCATGTAAAATAAAATTTAATTTTGGATATAATTTTTTTTCAGCTTTAGAATAATAGTTTTTTTTCCAAATAGCTTTTTGCTTTTCATCATATCTTGTAATTGATCCTTTTTTGTCAAAAAATACGATATCATTTTTTATAAATAGTGGTTTGAAATTAATTTGGTTTAATTCCTCTAACTTAGAAAATTTGTAACTTCCGATTTTATCTAGTTCACCTTTGTAATTTTGTGAGCCAAAATTATTTTGATTATCAATAAATTTATTATTTGTTTTAATGCCTGATAAATCTAAATTTAAACTTTGATTAAATTCTTGGACTTCTAACTGTTTTTCCTCAAATACTTTTTTTAATTTTGATTTAGTTGAAAGCTCTTTCTCTTTATCTTTCCATATTCTTGAATTTTCGTTAAGAGAGCAATTATTTATGAAAAAAAAAGCAATTAATAAAACAATTAATCTATTCACTAAAATCTCTTTTCAATCTTTTCTCTGCTTGCAACCTTATATCTGGATTAGGGTTTTCTGAACTGATTATTTGATTGAAAAACTCTTTTGCTTTTTGATTTTGCTCTTTAGCATAAAAATACTCTGCCATTAAATATAAAGCGTGTGATTTCCAGACACTTTTAGAATTAATCAATGGATTTAAAGTGCTTAATAAATCTCCCTCTGAGGATTGGTCAGCATTATATAAAGCTTTTTTATATATCACTAAATTTTTTATCTCATTATCTAAAGCTGTTTTATTGATTAAAATATTAAAAAAACTATTTATCTGATCTTGATCTAAAATAAGTTTATTATCAATGATGAAATAAAGTGACAACGGAGAATAGGTTGGATCTTTTTCGTTAATTATATCAATTAACCTGCTGATAGTCTCGTCTTTAAGATTTTCTGAATATTCAATAGTTGCTAAATTGAAATCCTCTGAAATCTTTTTTTTTTTGTTTATTTTATATTTATCAAAACTATAAAAACCAACGATGACAGTTAGTATTATTATTATAGATGATATTATTTTATTCTTATTATCAAAAATAAAATTTTTAATTTTATCATTTCTACTGTTAGAATTTATAATTGATATTTCCTCATCCATATCTAAATCATATTACGTAAAACATATTGAAGTATTCCACCATTTTTGTAATACTCAAGCTCGTTTTTGGTATCTATTCTACAAAGTGCTTTAATTTTTTTAATTTCACCTGAGATGTATTTAATTTCAACATCCACTTGATCAGAAGGATTTATTCCTTCTTCAAGATTTAAAACACTTATTAATTCTGATCCAGTGAGTTGCAGACTCTTTCTGTCCATACTATCTATAAATTGAAGAGGTAACACTCCCATACCAATCAAATTAGATCTATGAATTCTCTCAAAACTTTCTGCAATCACAAGTGTAATCCCAAGTAATTTTGTTCCTTTTGCAGCCCAATCTCTTGAGGACCCAGTACCGTATTCTTTACCTCCAATTACGACTAAGTCTGTTCCTCTTTTTTTATATTCCACTACGGCGTCATAAACTGGAACTATTTTGTTATCTGGATAAAGTTTGGTGAAACCACCTTCAGTGCCTGGTGCCATTTCGTTTCTAATTCTTATATTTGCAAATGTACCTCTCATCATAACCTCATGATTTCCTCTTCTCGCGCCATAAGAGTTATAATCTTGAGGTAAAATTTGATGCTCCATAAAATAATCTCCAGTAGGACTATCTTTTTGGATACTTCCAGCTGGTGAAATATGATCAGTTGTAATCATGTCGCCAAGTATCAACAAAGGTCTTGCCTCTTTAATGGGTTTAAACCCTTCGGGTTCATCTGGTAAATTATCAAAGAAAGGTGGTTTTTTCACATAAGTTGATCCTGAGTCCCATTTATAGATACTACTCTTTTCACTTTTTATATCCTGCCATTGCTTTGGACCTTCAGCAACATTTGAATACCTTTTAATAAACATTTCTGCATTTAATGATTGCTTTAGGGTATCTTCAATTTCCTTATTTGATGGCCAAATATCTTTTAAATAAATATCTTTTCCATTTTGATCTTTTCCAAAAGAGTCTTTGTATAAATCAAATTCCATATGACCAGCAAGTGCATATGCAACAACTAGTGGAGGAGAAGCTAAATAATTTGCTTTTACATGTGGTGAGATTCTTCCTTCAAAATTTCTATTTCCAGATAATACTGATACTCCATAAAGTTTGTTGTTTTGAACTGCCTCAACTATATTTTCAGGTAAAGGACCTGTGTTTCCAATACATGTTGTGCAACCATAACCTACGAGGTTAAAACCTAATTTATCCAAGTATTCATTTAGTCCTGCTTTTTTAAGATAATCAGTTACTACTTGAGATCCAGGTGCTAATGAAGTCTTAACCCATGGCTTTACATCTAATCCATACTCAACTGCCTTCTTAGCTAGTAAGCCGGCTCCTATCAAAACGTTAGGATTTGAAGTATTTGTACAAGAAGTTATCGCAGCAATCAAAACTGAGCCATCTCTAATTTTGTATTCCTCACCTTTTACTTCAGAACTTTCAAATTGACTTTTATTTGTTGCTTCTTGAAAAACTTTAAAAAAATTATTTTTAGCATCTGTCAATAAAACTTTATCCTGTGGTCTTTTTGGACCTGAAATTGTCGGCACTATAGTTGACATATCTAAGCTCATGGTGTCGGTAAACTCAATATCTTCACTAGCCCATAAACCTTGTTCTTTTGCATATTTTTCAACTAATGAAATTGTCTCTTCATCTCTACCTGAAAATTGAAGATACTTTAATGTTTCATTATCAATTGGAAAAAATCCACAAGTTGCCCCATATTCAGGAGCCATGTTTGCAATAGTAGCTCTGTCTGCTAAAGTCAGGTTCTTTAAACCTTCTCCATAGAATTCAACAAATTTTCCAACTACTCCTTTGTCTCTCAGCATTTTTACTATTGTGAGAACTAAATCTGTAGCCGTTGTTCCTTCTGGCATTTTATTTTTTACTTCAAATCCAATAACTTCTGGAAGAAGCATAGATATTGGTTGTCCAAGCATTCCTGCTTCAGCCTCAATACCTCCTACTCCCCATCCTAAAACTGATAAACCATTAACCATGGTTGTATGACTATCTGTACCAACCAAAGTATCAGGGAATAAATAATCTTCATCTCTGAACTTTTCACACCAAACAACTTTAGATAAGTATTCTAAGTTTACTTGGTGACATATACCTGTTCCTGGAGGCACAATTCTAAAATTATTAAATGCATCCTGACCCCATTTTAAAAATGAATATCTTTCAGCATTTCTTTTAAATTCAATATTTACATTTTTCTCAAATGAATCTGCCTTAGAAGATTGATCAACCTGCACAGAGTGATCAATGACTAGATCAACAGTCGAAAGTGGATTAATTGAATTGGGATCAATATTTTTTTCTTTAACAGCTTCTCTCATAGCTGCTAAGTCTGCTACTGCTGGTATTCCGGTATAATCTTGCAACAACACTCTTGCCGGCCTGTAGGCTATCTCAGTTGATGATTTTTTAGTTTCTAGCCAATTTTTCAGCGCATCAATTTGATTTTTGGTTACTGATAAATCATCTTCATATCTCAATAAATTTTCAAGAAGAACCTTCAAGGATTTGGGTAGTTTAGAGATACCTTTTAATCCATTGTTCTCGGCTTTGCTTAAAGAGTAATATTTGTATTTTTTTGAATTTATTATTATCTCAGATAGAGAATTGTAAGAATTTTTTGTTCCTGGTTTCATAATTTAGTAATAAAATGCTGCTATACAAAATAATAGAAGCGTTGACATAACATAATTAAACAATTTAATAAATTTCTCATTTGTCGCGAATTTCCTCATAAATTTACCCAATAACGTCCAAAAAATAATACTTATTATCGCAAACATAAAAGCTACACTTAACATCCAAATTGAGTAATTTAAGAAGTTTATACCCGATTCTGTATAAGTCGATACTGCAACAATCGCAACTATTACTCCCTTGGGATTTAAAAACTGAAAAAGAAAAGTTTCAATAAAATTTACAGGTTTCAATTCTTTACTATCAGTTGATGATTTTGAAAATGAAATTTTGTATGCTAAATATATTAAAAAAATTGTTCCAGTTCCAATTAAGACTTCTTGAATAATTGGATAAATATTAAAAATATTTATTAATCCAAAATTAACCACTGCAAGCATAGTTGTAAAACCAAAAATCACACCTAGCATTAATGGAACAGATTTTTTTATACCATGATTAAATCCTGAGTGAGAGGCAACCACATTATTTGGCCCAGGAGAACAACTAGTCACAAACATAAATAATGAAAGAGATAAAATTTCAGGGTGCATTTTTTATGCTATAGGAAGACCATTCTCAGATTTTTGAGATGGATGGACTAGTATTACTTTACCTTCTGCATCAATTGATCCAAGAATAAGAACTTGAGAAACTACACCAGCAATATTTTTTTCTGGAAAATTACAAACTCCAATAACCTGTTTTCCTTTTAAATTTTCCTCATTGTAATAGTGAGTTATTTGAGCTGAGGATTGTTTAATTCCAATTTCATTACCAAAATCTACACTTACGACTAATGATGGTTTTCTTGCCTTTTCATTTTTTTGAACTGAAATTACAGTACCAACTCTAATGTCGACTTTATCGAAAATATCGTAGGTTATTTGTTCTTTCATATAATTAATATATAATGAATCCTAAATATGAGTACAGAAAATAATTTAGAAGTTTTGTTTGATAATTCTGTTAAGATTTTAACTGACTTAATAGCGTTTAAAACAATTTCTGGAGAAGATAATAATTCTCTAATTGATTACTGTGATAAAATATTAAAAAAACTTGGAGCTACTTCTTTTAGAACTTTTGATGAGCACAAAAAAAGAGTCAATTTGTTTGCAACAATAAAATCTAAAAAACCCAGTAATAAAAAACCTATAATCTTATCTGGACATACAGATGTTGTGCCAGTATCCAATGGTTGGACTACAGATCCTTTCAAAGCAACTATTAAAGGTGATAAACTTTATGGAAGAGGATCGTGTGATATGAAAGGATTTATTGCATGCTCATTAGCTTTTGCACCAATTTATTCAAAATCTAATCTAGATAGAGATATTCATTTTTCTTTCACTTTTGATGAAGAAACTGCATGCCAAGGAGCGCCTATTCTTATTAAGGAATTAAAAAAAAGAGAAATTAAAGATGGAATTTGTATTGTTGGCGAACCTACAAACATGAAAATTATTGATGCTCATAAAGGATGCTACGAATACACAACATATTTTAAGGGTTTAGCGGGTCATAGCTCAGCGCCACATAAGGGTGTAAGCGCAGTCGAATACGCTTCAAGATACGTAAATAAATTGATTGAATTAAGAGATAAACTTAAAGAAAGAGCCCCTAAAAACTCTATATTTGAACCTCCTCACTCAACTCTTTCGATAGGAGGGATATTTGGAGGAATTGCTCACAACGTGATTGCAGACAAGTGTCATGTCAACTGGGAAACAAGACCAGTGATAAAAGAAGATGCAATATTTCTAAATCAAGAATTAGATAAATATGCAAATGAAGTTTTATTACCTGAAATGAAAAAAGTTTTTTCTAGTTCATCTATTGAAAAAAAAGTTATTGGAGAAATAATTGGATTTGATCGTAAGGATAAATCTGATGCCTGTGAATTAATTTCAAGTTTAACAGGTGATAACTCGAGACAAGTTGTATCTTTTGGAACGGAAGCAGGTTTATTTCAAGAAATAGGAATAAGTACAGTTGTTTGTGGCCCAGGTTCTATTGAACAAGCACACAAAATTGACGAATTTATAATTTTAGATGAATTAAAAAAATGTTTAAAATTACTCGATGGGATCAAAGAGAAATCTTCTTTAAATTAACTCCAACCACCAACTGATTTTACTTCTAAAAATTCAAGCAGACCTTCTTTGCCTGCTTCTCTTCCAATACCAGAATGTTTAAAGCCACCAAAAGGTGCATCAACGGCAATACCTGCACCATTTACATCAACCATTCCAGATCTTAGTTTTCTAGCAAGTCTTCTGATTTTTTCAGAGTCTTGGCTTTGAATATAATTAGTTAAACCATAATCAGTATCATTAGCAATTTCTATTGCCTCTTCCTCAGTTTCAAATGGTATTACAGATAAAACAGGACCAAATATTTCAGTCCTGGCAATTTCCATTTGGTTGTTTACATCTGCAAATACAGTAGGTTTTACATAATAACCATCATTCATACCTTCTGGTTTTCCGGTGCCTCCAGCAACTAGTTTTGCACCCTCGTCTATTCCTTTTTGAATTAATGTTTGAATTTTATTATATTGAGTTTCAGAAATTACAGGGCCTATATGTTCGCCTTCTTTTTTTGGATCATCCACTTTAAATTCATTTGTATATTTTTTTAGTCTTTCTATTGCTTCACCATACATAGATTTTTCAACCAACATTCTTGTTGGAGCATTACAAGATTGACCTGAATTTCTAAAACATCTTAAAGCTCCTCTTTCAATGGCTTCAGGATCTGCATCTTTGAAGATAATATTTGCTCCCTTGCCCCCTAGTTCTAAACTAACTCTTTTAAAATCTTTAGCGGCATTTTGAGATATCAACGCACCTGCTCTAGTAGATCCTGTAAATGAGATCATATTAACATCTGGATGACTTGTTAAAGCATCGCCAGTTGTAGCTCCATCGCCATTTACTAAGTTAAACACCCCTTTTGGAAATTTTGCTTCATCAATTAGTTCTGCAAGTATCATGGCTGAAAGCGGTGCTAGTTCTGATGGTTTTAAAATCATAGTACAGCCAGATGCTATAGCGGGGATTACCTTTAGAGTGACTTGGTTCATTGGCCAGTTCCAAGGAGTAATTAAAGCACAAACTCCTTTTGGCTCATATATCAATCTTTGATTTTTTGCATGCTCCCCTAATGGTTTTTCAAATTCGAACTCTTTTAGATATCTTATAAAAGATTTAGTATGACTTGCACCAGTTCCCGTTTGAAGTTTTGATGCGAAATCTCTGGGTGCCCCCATTTCTTGAATAATAGCATCCGTTATATCATTCCATCTTTTCTTATATAAAGTGTAAAATGTTTCTAATAGAGCAATTCTGTCTTCTCTAGTTGAATATCCCCAAGTTTTAAATGCTTCTTTAGCAGACAGCACTGCATCATTAATATCATCTTTACTTCCAAGAGAAATTACTGCACAAGCTTTTTCTGTTGCTGGATTAATTACTTCAATATCACTAGATTTTTTTGGAGCAACCCACGAACCATTTATATAAAAATTTCTTTTTTCTAACATCTGAGAAAACTATCCTCTCTTTAAGTTTTTGCAAACAAATTAGTTAATTCATACACTATGGTTGCTGCAGCTAGAGACGTGACCTCTGCATGATCATAAGCTGGGGAAACTTCAACAACATCAGCAGATACAAGATTTAAACCTGATAAGCCTCTTAAAACATTTACCATTTCTCTAGTTGTCATTCCTGCAATTTCAGGTGTACCTGTTCCAGGAGCAAAAGCAGGATCTAATACATCAATATCTATTGAAAGGTATAATGGATTGTCTCCAACTCTTTTTCTAATTCGCTCAGCTATTTTAGCTGTTCCCTCAGATTGAAACTCATCACAATGAATAATTTTGAAACCAAAACTTTCATCATTTTTAATATCATCTCTGCTATAAAGTGGCCCTCGAATACCAACATGCATCGAAGCATCATCTAAAAATAACCCTTCCTCTCTAGCTCTTCTAAAAGGAGTTCCATGAGTATATGGTGCACCAAAGTATGTATCCCAAGTATCTAAGTGAGCATCAAAATGTACTAAAGATACTGGACCTTTATTTTTTTTATTTATTGCTCTTAATAAAGGTACAGCAATAGTGTGGTCTCCACCTAGACTAATTATACCACCTACTTTTTTTAATAAATCTGTTGCTCCTACTTCAATTTGTTTTATTGCTTCATCAATACTAAATGGATTACAGGCTATATCACCAGCATCAGCTACCTGTTGAATTTTAAAGGGCTCGACATCATAACTTGGATGATAATTTGTTCTTAAATGTCTAGAAGCTTGACGGATACTTTGTGGTCCAAATCTCGCTCCAGGTCTATAACTTGTTCCCGCATCAAAAGGCACACCTACTATTGCAACATCACAGCTTTCAACATCTCTTAATTCAGGCAATCTAGCAAATGTGGATGGGCCCGCATATCTTGGAACTTTTGTGCCACTTACAGGCTGGATTGGATTTTTATTTTTTTCTTTTTTCATTTTATTTTTAAACTAAGTTAATATTATCCAGCTTAATTCGTCTATAATAATCTAATGAAATATATAATTACTATAATACTAATATTTAATATTTCAGCAGTAAATGCGAATGAAATTTTTAATCTTTTGAAAATCCCTAATCTAGAAATCTATAATACAAACAGTTTAAATGGATTAAAATATTTATATGCTGAGAATAACTTTAAAATAGGATTAAAAAAAAATATTTCTTGTGACAAATCAAAAAAAAATGAATTAGATAAAAAATATCCAATTGTTGAAAAAAATTTAAACAAATATAAAGCAGATTTTTTAATTAAGAATAATCTCAAATTCATTATTTTATGTGAAAATCTGACAGTTTCTTCAATTAACACAGGAGGAGTGCCTAACATTCTTAAAAGGTCATTAATCTTAGACATTAACTTCAATCAAAACCACTTTGAAAGAATGATCCATCATGAATTCTTTCATATGATACAAGCAAAGCACAACCAGATGTTTGATGAAGCTTTATGGTCTGAATTTAATAGAACATCTTTTAAATATGCAGAATGTTCAACTTGTTCAGATCGAACTGATCTTAGTCTCTATAAAAATACATATGGATTTTTAACAGAATATTCAAAATCTATTCCTTCAGAGGATATGGCTGAAATTTTTTCCTTTCTTATGATCAATAAAGAATTAGTAGAAAAAAAAATTGAGAATGATTTAATTTTAAAAAATAAAGTAAAATATTTAGAAAAAAATTTAAAATTAATTGATGATGACTTCGTATTTTAATGATTAAAAAAATTAAATCATCAATATCAGAAAAAATATTATTTATCTTTCTAATTTCATTAGCAGTTTTTACTTTTGGTTCTTTTTATTTAATTAAGAATAAATGTTTGTTTGTCAAAGAACTTGATTTGGATAAACTTAAAATTAGTGATCCAAAAAATTTAGCTATTATGGATGTTGAGTGTGGAAGAGTTGCAATTGAACTTTATCCTCAAGTTTCACCTAAATCGGTTGAAAGATTTAAATATTTTGTTAATTCAGGTTTGTATAATAATTCAGCATTTTATCGTGTAATAGAAAATACTCTGGTTCAAGCTGGTGATCTTGAGTTTGGTTATCAAGATAATATAAATTATTTTAAAGTTGGAAGTGGTGGATCTAAGCTTGGTAAATTAAAATCAGAATTAAGTAACGATTACGAATTTAAAGCAGGTACTGTTGCTATGGCTAGAGGGGAGTTTGATACTGAGGATAGTGAATTCTTTATTATCTTAAAAGATATTCCTTTATACCAAGGAGAATATACACCAGTTGGTAAAGTAATCTTTGGATTGGATGCTTTAAAAAAAATTAAAGTTGGTAATAAAACAGATTATGTATTACGGCCTGATTATATTAAAGAATTTCAGTTATTAGAAAATTAATTAACTAAAGGCTTTCCAGTTGCAAGGGTATGCTTTATTCTTTCTTGAGTTTTGGGAGTTTCAATAAGCTTCATAAAAGCATCTAGCTCTAATTTAAACAAATCATCTTCTGAAAGTTGTTTGTCTATTGATGTATCTCCACCACTTAGTACATATGCTAATTCCTTAGCAACTTCCATACCGTGATCTTGTATAACTTTATCATTATAAAGTTTATCTAAAACTTTGTACATTTCACCCCTAACACTCTCACCTGGTAAATTGAACACTAATTCGGATGGCGAGTAAAAATCTCGGTTTTCATCTAAGATTTGTTTTGATGCTTCAAGCAAACTATTTCTATTCATTATTTTTTTGTCTTCCGGCTTAAGGTATTTTAAAGGTTCTGCCTCTACTGGTGAGGTTGCTGTCTTACCATAACCAATAATGTCAAAAACTTTTAATGGAGCAAAATGAGGATCTTTTTTACTTTCTTCCGTATTCTGCCATCTTGCTAACATTTCTTTGCAACCACCACCAGCTGGTATCAATCCTACTATTGTCTCAACTAAACCAATTACAATATTTGTGTGCGATGCAACAAAATTACTTTGCACAAGAACTTCAAAGCCTCCTCCTAAAGTTAACCCTGAAGGTGCAGATATTACTGGATATTTTGAATACTTAAGCTCTTTACACGTTTCTTGAAAATATTTAATAAATTTTTCAATAGATTTAAAATCTCCTTTATTTGCAAAATCCATCGTATAACTTAAATTTACTCCTGCAGAAAATTGCATACTTTCATTAATAATAATCAGAGGTTTATCAGTTGCTTTTTTTAGAGCATCCATAGAGTCATAATCTAGGGCGTTTGCTTTTGTGGTAAACTCAACAATATTGTAGTCTTTAAATTGATAAATTTGTGCAGAGCTATTTCCATCGATACTTTGGGCCTTTCTCTTAACTTTTCCTAAAGTTTCAATTTTTGTATATTTTTGTCTCTCTCCATAAAAATTTTCATTTTTTGATTTTGCAAGATTTTCTAAAAATTTATTTCCATCATAATTATCTATTTTGCTAAAAAAGTTTTCTACTCCAATTTCTTCCAACATCTCAAAAGGTCCTTTTGACCAATTAAAACCAAGTCTCATTGCTTCATCAATATCGTTAAATTCATCTGTAATTTCGGTTACCAACGATGATGCATATTTTATTATTTTTGAAATTACTGACCACGCATATTTTCCATATTTGTCATTTCGATTAATTAATTTTTTAAGATCAACTTTTTCGGATTTGATATCAATTTTTTTGCTAGGTGAATAATCTCCTGTTTCTAGATTAAGGGCCTCTAAAATTTTTGCACCCCCATCTTTATTTATTCTAAAAAAGCCACCTTTACCTTTTCGACCAGTATAACCAGTTTCAATTAGTTTTTTAATTAGAGGTATTTCTTGTGCAACCTCATGAAATTTATCAGTTTTAGGTAATTCTTTTATAAAACTTTTTAGTACATCTGCCATTAAATCAATGCCAATTAAATCATAAAGTCCAAAAACTCCTGTTTTAGGAATTCCCATTGGTCTTCCAAAAATTGCGTCAGCTTCTTCAACAGTCAATTTCATTTTGAAAGCCTCGGTCATTGCTATTTGCATAGCATACACACCAACTCTATTTCCTAAAAAACCTGGAGTATCGTTACAAACTATTGCCCCTTTGCCAAGTTCAATCTCACAAAATTTTTGAAGTCCATTTATTTTTTCTAAATCATTATTTTCATTTTTAACAATTTCTAATAAGCCCATGTATCTTACGGGATTAAAGAAGTGTGTAATACAAAAGTCTTTTTTTTGTTCGTTGGTTAAATTTTGTGAAAGTACTTTAATTGGAATTGAGGATGTATTTGAGGAAACTATCGCTCCATCTTTTCTAGATTTAAATATTTTATCATAAATTTGATGCTTTATATCTATCCTTTCAACAACCGCTTCTACTATCCAATCAGCCTCTTTAACAATATCAAAATCATCCGAAATATTTCCTACTTTGATGTTATTAATTTTAGATTTATCAATTAATAATGGTGGTCTTGATTTAAAAATTCTATCTCTCGCATTTGTGCTTATTTCAGTGGTTAAATCCAACAATGTTACTGGTACATTAGCATTACATAAATGTGCAGCAATACCACTACCCATTGTACCTGATCCAATAATAACTACTTTTTTAATTTCCACCTTAAGTTCTATATATGAAAAGTATATTTAGGTAAATTATCTATTTATTCCTCTTAATCTCTCAGATCTTCTTCTTAATAGTTCTGCAGTGACTAAAATTAAAGTAGATAAAATAATTAAGCATGTTGCAACGGCAAGAATAGTTGGACTCAACTGTTCTCTTAAACCTGTCCACATTTGAACTGGAATAGTCGTATTCTCCAATCCTGCTAAAAATAAAACAACAACCACCTCGTCAAATGAAGTAACAAATGCAAACAATCCTCCTGAAATAACTCCTGGAAGTATTAAAGGTAATGTTATTTTCATAAATGTGTTAACTGGATTACTGCCTAAACTTGAAGCTGCTCGAGTAACACTATGATCAAAACCTGACAGTGTTGCTGTAACGGTAATTACCACAAAAGGAGTGCCTAATATAATATGAGCCAAAACTATTCCTGTATGTGTTGCTGCTAAACCAACTTTTGCCATGAAAAAGAAAATAGCTACTCCAGATATAATTAATGGAACAATCATTGGAGAAATTAAAACTGCCATAATCAAACCCTTATAGGGCATATGTCTACTACTAAGTCCTAAAGCAGCAAGTGTTCCCAATATAATTGAACCGATAGTTGCAAATATTGCAATTATAAAACTATTTTTTGCAGCTAATCCCCATGGATTTTTAGTTCCATAAACCATTTCATGATACCATCTAAAAGAGAAAGCATCTGGATCAAGTCTTTTCATTCCTTCAGAAAAAACCAAAAACTCTTCTGCATTAAATGATAGAGGAAAAATTACAAATAGAGGTGCAATTAAAAAGAAAAATACAAACGTACAAATAGCAACGTAAAAGTAATGCCAAATTCTATAACGTGTTTCAGTATAACTTGGTAAAGCCATAATTATCCTAATTTAATATTATCCACTCCTACTAACTTGTTATAAATCCAATAAATAACCAATACTCCTGACAAAAGCATTAAACCCATTGCTGATGCAAAACTCCAATCTAGTGTTGATTTCATGTGATACGCAATTTGATTGCTAATCAAAGTTCCTGAGGCTCCTCCAACTAATGCCGGTGTAATATAATACCCAATTGCTAAAATAAATACCAACAAACATCCAGCACCAATACCTGGAATAGTTAATGGAAAATAAACTTTCCAAAAAGCGACAAATGGGGTTCCACCTAAAGATTTCCCAGCTCTCATTAAACTTGGAGATATTGTTTTCATAACACTATAAAGCGGTAGTACCATGAAAGGTAATAATATTTGTGTCATTGCAACATAGGTTCCAACTTTATTATACATCATCTCTGGTCTATTATTGTCTGCAACAAGACCAATAAGTACAAAGAAATCGTTCACGACTCCTTGTTGCTGCAGTAAAATCATCCAACTGGCAGTTCTTACTAGTAGAGAGGTCCAAAAAGGTAAAAGGACACATATCATTAAAAGATTGCTATATTTCATTGGCAATGTTGCAAGTAAGTGAGCTATTGGATAACCCATTAAAAAACAAAAAATTGTTACAAACAATGCTATTTCTAAGGTTCTTAACCAAAGTATTCTATGAATTCTTCTGTCTTCATCGACCTGGGCAATACTTCCGTCAGCTGCAAAATACATATCCATACCTTTTAAATATTTTGCCATAGTGTAAGGAGGAGCAGTTCGTTTGATTGCTTGCCAATATTCGACATCTCTCCATCTTTTATGGACTTTCATAATTTGCTCTTTGATGCTTTGGCTTTCATCAATTTTATTTCTTTTAATTTGTCTCATTAATTTTTTGATGATGGAGTTGAAACCATTCTTTTCTTTATTTAATCTTTGGCCAAGTTTCCCTTGTGTTTGGTTTTCCACCAAAACTTTGAAATCTGAGTAAAAACCTGCAAAGACTTCCTCTGGGGGTAATTCTTTTCCATCCCATTTTTCCATTGCTTCAAAGGTTTTAGGGAGCATGTTAGTAACCATTCTATCATCTACACTTCTAGTAAACATTTCTCCGATTGGGAAAACATAAGTGATAAATAAAAACAACAGTAATGGAGCAACCAGAAGAAAAGCTTTAATTTTATTCTTCTTTTCTGCCTTTTTCAGACTGACTTCAAGTGGAATTCCGTCAGTAGTTAAAATTTGTTTTGTTTCTGAGCTCATAAAAAAAAAGGGCGGTTAGTTAATAACCGCCCTAAATATATTATATTAATTCAGTGTTTAAAACTGAAATTATAGGCCTGCTTTCATTGCTTCCCATTTTTCACCAATCTCTGTTCCATTATCAGCCCAGTAAAAAGGATCAACTAAGAAATATTTCTTAGTGTTTTGAGGAGATGTAGGCATTTGTGGCATCATTTCAGTTTTACCGTCTTTGTACCAAGGCTCATTAGCTTTGATAATATCTAAAGATGATAATCTGTAAGGAGCATATGCAATGTACTTCGCACTACCAGCTAACATTTCAGTGTTAGTCATCATAGCTAAAGCTTTTTTAGCATTTGCTTCATCTGGTCCACCCTTAACTAATGCAAAATACTCATAGTCAAGACCTTGACCATGCCATACTTGCTTAATTGGAGCACCTTCACCTACTTCAGCATTAAAGAATCTTCCATTCCAACCAGTTGCCATAACAACTTCACCAGCAACTAATAGTTCTGGTGGTTGAGCACCTGCAGACCAGAATACACATCCACCGTTTGGATCTGTACAAAGTTCTTTAATTTTATTCATAGCTCTGTCAACACCACCTTCTTCTTCAAGTTTTTTATATAGGAATTCTCCACCTTTACCCATGTTTACACCGTCAGCGGCTAAAGCGATCTCCAGATTAGTTAGAGCACTTTTGTAAATAGCTCTTTTACCTGGAAATTTTTTAGTGTTAAAAAAGTCTTTAATAGTTTTAGGCTCTTTTCCATCAAATGCTCTTGTATCAAAAGCATAGTTCCAAGAGTACAGAATATTTCCTACTGCACATTCACTTGGCATTGGAGCAAAAAAGTCCTGACTAGCTGGTGTTCCATCTGGAGCTGCTGGAAAGTCTTTGTCAAAATCAAATTTAACAAATAAACCTTCGTCACAACCATTAATAGTATCAAATGCAAATACATCGATAATATCCCAAGTTATAGCACCCGCTTCTTTTTGTGCTTTAATTTCTGATAGTCCACCAGAATAGTCAACCCAGTTGATATCTATACCTAGAGCTGCTGCTGTTGGATCACCATACCCTTGTTTTTGAGAGTCTGTATAAGCTCCACCCCATGATGCTACGGTAACAGCAAAGGCTGAAGAGGTTACAGATACAACAAAAGAAAGAGCAAGTATCAATTTACTTATTTTTCTCATTATTCCTCCGTTT